>JACQWC010000233.1 GCA_016209635.1 Candidatus Rokuibacteriota bacterium
CGTCTCGACCCCCGATTGATTCACGGACTCTGAGCGCTCCGCCGCCGGTTCCTCGGCTCAGGTGCGGAGATACGCGTGGCGGACGACGTCGGAGGCGTGCAGCTCCGCCGCGCTCCCGCGCCCGACGATCTCCCCCTTCTGGAGGAGGAAGCCACCGTGCGCGATGTCGAGCGTCTTCCGCGCGTTCTGCTCGACCAGGAAGACGGTCGTGCCGCTCCGGTTGATCGTCTCGATCATCGCGAAGATCTGCTCGACCAGGAGCGGGGCGAGGCCGAGCGACGGCTCGTCGAGTAGCAGCAGCTTCGGCCGGCTCATCAGCGCCCGGCCCATGGCCAGCATCGCCTGCTCCCCGCCCGACATCGTCGCCGCCTTCTGGTGGCGGCGCTCGGCCAGGCGGGGGAAGAGCGCGAACACGCGCTCCCGCCGCTCCACGAGGTCGGCGGGGGTCCACTCGATGAAGGCGCCCATCCGCAGATTCTCCTCGACGGTCATCCGCGGGAACACCCGCCGGCCCTCCGGCACCACCGCGATGCCGCGCTTCACGATCTCGTGGGTGGGGAGCCGATCGATCCGCGCCCCCTCGAACGTGATCGTCCCCGCGACGGGCCGCACGATGCCGAGGATCGCCCGGATCAGCGTGGTCTTGCCGCTCCCGTTCGGACCGAGGAGGCACGCGATCCGTCCGGCGGCGACGGCGAGCGAGACGCCGCGGAGCATCGTGATGGGGCCGTAGCGCGTCGAGACGTCCCGCAGCTCAAGCACGCGCGGTCTCCTTGCCCAGGTACGCCTCGCGCACCTCCTCGTGGCGCGCGACGGCGGCGAACGTCCCCTCCGCGATCTTCCGCCCGTAGTTGAAGGCGACGACGCGCTGGCTCACGCCCTCGATGACGAACATGTCGTGCTCGATGATGACGACCGAGAGCCCCGGCATCTCCTCCCGGACGATCTGGAGGTCCCTCATCAGCTCGGCGGTCTCCTCCGGGTTCATGCCGGCCGACGGCTCGTCGAGCAGGAGGAGGCGCGGTCCGGAGGCGAGCGCCCGGCAGATCTCCACCCGCCGCCGGTCGATCTGCGGGAGCTGGCCGACGCGCTCGTAGCCGCGCGCGACCAGGTCCGGGTTGAACAGGCTCAGGAGGTGGGAGGCCCGCGCGATCGCCTCGCGCATCTCGCCGCGGAACCGCGCGCGCCGCAGGACCGCATCGACGAGGCCGGTCCGCCGGTGGTGGTGCATCCCGACCAGGACGTTGTCGAAGACCGAGAGCTGGAGGCAGAGGCGGCTCGCCTGGAAGGTCCGCGCGATCCCGAGGCGCGCGATCAGGTGGGGCTCGAGTCCCGCCAGGCTCCGCCCGTCGAAGACGACCTCGCCCCCGGCCGGGGCGTACAGGCCGGTCAGCGCGTTGAAGAAGGTGGTCTTCCCGGAGCCGTTCGGCCCGATCACGCCCAGCGTCTCTCCGCGGTCGACCCCGACGTTCACGCCGTCGAGCGCGACGAGCCCGCCGAAGCGGACGGTCAGGTCCCGCGTCTCGAGCAGGCTCACCGGTACCGCCGGACGGCCGCCGGCCAGAGTCCCCGCGGCCGGTAGAGGAGCATGAGGACGATCACGATCCCGTAGAGCAGCAGCCGGTACTCGTGCAGGAAGCGGAAGCGTTCCGGCAGAGGCAGGAGGAGCAGCGCGCCCAGGACGACGCCGGGGATCGAGTCGACCCCGCCGATGATGATGACGCTCAGCATGATCAGCGAGTAGCCGAAGTCGAAGTCGGGTGGCGACACGAAGCCGACCATGACCGCGTAGAAGCCGCCGCCGAGCCCGATGAAGAGGTTGCCGATCGAGAACGCCGTGAGCTTCGCCCGGGTCAGCGAGATGCCGCAGCACTTGGCCGCGATCTCGTCGTCCCGGACCGTGTTGAGCGCCAGGCCGAGCCACGAGTCGTGGAGCCGCCGGATCACCGCGGTTGTGAGCGCCGCCATCGCGAGGGCGGCGAAGTAGAAGTTCGCGTGCGCGGGGAGCGTGACGCCGAAGAGCGTCGGCCGCGTCGTGAACGCCCATCCAAAGACGCGGAGCGTCGGGATGTTCTTGATGCCCTGCGGGCCCCCGGTGAACTCGAGGTTGTTCATCAGGATGTTGAAGATGAAGACGAAGGCGATCGTGACGAGCGCCAGGTAGTGCCCGCGCGTCTTGAGGATGGGGACGAAGAGGAGGGTCCCGACCGCGACCGCGACGAGCGGCCCCACGGGCAGGGCGAGCCAGGAGGGCCAGCCCGCCGACACCGTCAGGAGCCCGACCGTGTAGCCCCCGAGGCCGGCGAAGGCCGCGCCCGCCAGGTTGAGCACGCCCGCGGTCCCGATCTGGAGGTTGAGCCCCTGGCCGATCGTGACATAGAGGAGCGCCAGCGTCGCGACGAACGTCCAGTAGGGGCTCGCGCTCAGGGCGAACGGGAGCGCCAGCGCGAGCGCCCCGCCGCCCGCGAGGGCGGCCGCGCGATGGGCGGCGAAGCCGGAGGCCAGCGCCCTCCGGAGCGACGGAACCCAGCGGAGCACCGCCACGACGGCCACCCCCGCGGCGGCCGTCGCACCGAGCGGCAGGGGCCGCTCGGCGAGGATCCCCGCCACGACGAGGGCGAAGAGGACGAGCTCCGCCGCCCAGACCAGGATCACACGCGCTCCACGCTCTTCTCCCCGAGGATGCCGCTCGGGCGGAAGACGAGGAACAGCATGACGACCGCGAACGCCACGACGTCGCGGAACTCCGAGCCGCGCGGGATGAGCGCGGCCGCCGTGGTCTGCAGCACCCCGAAGAGGAGACCGCCCAGGATCGCGCCGTAGACGTTGCCGAGCCCGCCGATCGCCGCCGCCGAGAACCCGATGACGCCGCCGGTGATGCCCATGATGAAGTGGATCTCGCTGTAGTAGAGCCCGGACAGGATCCCGGCGACGGCGGCGAGCCCCGAGCCCAGGAAGAACGTCGCGTCCACGGTCCGCTCGAGATTCACGCCCATCATCTGGGCGGCTTCGGGGTCCTGAGCGACGGCGCGGATCGCGGCCCCCATCCGCGTCCGGGTGATGACCAGGTCCACGGCCACCATCGCCGCGAAGCCGATCGCCAGGATGACGAGGTTCTCCCAGCGGATCGCGACGCCGCCCGCCTCGACGCCCCCCTGCGGCAGGAGCTGCGGGAAGGGCTTCGGGTCGGCGCCGCGCGGGTAGAAGATCAGGACCGCCTCGCGGATGACGAGGCCCAGCGAGAGCGTCGCGAGCAGCGTCATGAGCGGCGAGGCGCGGGCGAGCGGCTTCACGCACACCCGCTCGGCGGCGACGCCGATCAGCCCCGTGACCAGGATCGAGCCGACGAAGGCGAGCGGGAGGGCGAGGGCGCCGCCGACGAGCCCGACCGCGCCGAGGCCGAGGAGCAGCGACAGCCCGGCGAAGGCACCCAGCATGTAGATGTCGCCGTGCGAGAAGTGGATGACGTCGAGCACGCCGAAGAAGAGCGTGAACCCGACGGCGACCAGCGCGTACATCACTCCGAGCATCAGGCCGTTGAAGGCCTGCTGCAGGAGCAGCTCGATTGGCGGCATGCGGGCGGAGCGCCCCCGCCTACATCTTCTTGAACTTGAGCCCGGGCAGCGTCCGCTTGCCGGACGCGTACTCGGAGTCCTCCCAGAGCACCCACTTGCCGTCCTGGCTCACGTACTTCGAGATGAGCGGGACGGTGTTCTGCCCGTACTCGTCGAACTCCACCGGGCCGATGATCGTGCTCGCGTTCTTCGTCCGCTTGAGCCGCTCGGCCACCTTCGCGCGGTCCGGTCCGACGGCCTCGATCGCGTCGATGACCAGGTTGGCGGCGACGTACGCGAACGGCCCGTAGGCCTCCGACGGCTCCTTGAAGCCGGCCTTCGCGTAGGCCTCGAGGAACCTCTTGCCGCCGGGGAGCTTCTCGGTCGGGGCGCCCTCGACGAAGGCGAGCGTGCCCTCGGCCGCCGCGGCCGCGGTCTCGTTGAAGGTGTCGGACTTGATGCCGCTCGTCCCCTGGAACTGGGCGCGGATGCCGAGCTTGTCCATCTGCACCTTCACGCGCACGCCGTCGGGCGTGAGGCCCCCGTACCAGATCACCTCGGGCTTGTCGCCCTTGGCCCGCGTCAGCTCCGCCGTGTAGTCCTTCTGGTCCTTCGCCGTCCCCTGCGTCGAGAGTATCTTCCCGCCGGCCTTCTCGAGGAACTCGCTGAACCACTTGGCGTGGGCGCGTCCGTAGTCGGTCGTGTCGTGGACGAGCGCGAACGTCTTGAAGCCGAGCGTCTTCACCGCGAACTCGGCGGCGACCTGGTTCTGGTTGATCATCGTACCGTTCACGCGCGTGATCTCGACGTGCTTGTGACTGTAGGTGATCTCGGGGAGCACCGCGCCCCACACCATCGCCGGCATCCCGGCCTTGTGGTAGGTGTCGACCGTCGCGATCGCCGTCACCGAGCAGTAGTGCGTGATGCCCGCCACGATCGCCGGGTCGGAAGTCGCCTTGAGCGCCGCCTGCACCGCGACGGTCGGCTTGCACTCGTCGTCGAGCACCTCCGACTCGTAGCGGTACTTCGCCTTCGGATCGGCGTTCCGCTCCTGGACCGCCAGGAGGAACGAGTTCCTGCCGCCCAGCCCGTTGGAGGCGGTGCCCCCCGTGAGCGGGCCGATGAAGGCCAGCTTGACGGTCTTCTTCGGCTGGGCCCGGAGGCGTTCCGGCGTGAGCAGGAGCCCGAGACCCAGCGCGGCGCTTCCCCCGAGGAGCTGACGGCGGCTGACGGAGCCAGGAGCCTGTTCGCTCGACATGGTCGATCCTCCCTCTCTCTGCGTGGACGCTTCGCGGATGTTCGTTCGGCCGGACCAACAATAGCCGACGGCCGGATGCGTGGCAACGCGATCTCCCCGGCCGGCTCAGCCCCGCCGCGGCCGGCGCGCGACGAAGAAGAGCCCCTTCGCGGTCATGACCGGCTCGCCCGACTCGTCGACCCCGGAGATCAGGAAGTGGACCCGGCCGCGGTCGGGCCGGCTCGTCGACTCACCGACTTCGGTCACCGTGGCCCGCGCGGTGATCCGGGCGCCCGGTCTCACGGGCTTGAGCCACCGCAGCTCGTCGAGCCCGGGCGAGGCGAGCCCGGCCGTCTCCCGCATCAGGCCGTCGACGAACAGGCGGATGCACTTGAGCGTCGTCTGCCAGCCGCTCGCGATGACGCCGCCGAACGCGGTCCTCCCCGCCGCGGCGTCATCGGTGTGGATGGGCTGCGGATCGTACTCCCGCGCGAAGGCGATCAGCTCCTCCCTGGTGAGGGACCACGCGCCGAACTCCCAGGCGTCCCCGACCTTGAAGTCCTCGAAGTAGTACGTCACGGGACCCTCGCCGTGCGCGGCGGCGTCGCCGCGACCGCCATCGCGCCGCCCGCCGCGAAGAGCGCGGCGAACACGGCGAAGGCGAGCCCGTAGCCACCGGTCACGTCGTAGAGGACGCCGCCCAGCACCGGCCCGGCCGCGGACGCGACGAACCGGAACGGCGAGGCGAGTCCGCGGATCGCGCCCTGCGCGTCCCGCCCGAAGTAGTCGGACCACGCGAGGCTCGTCACGAAGGACTGGGCGCCGCGCGTGAGACCGTACACGGTCGCGAAGGCGAGCAGCGCCAGGACCGAGGACGACAGGACGAGCAGCCCCACCCCGAGCGCGCCGCCCGCGTAGCAGGCGGCGAGACAGTACCGGACGTGCACGCGCTCGGCGATCAGCCCCCATACGGGTTTCGCCACCGTGTGGAGGACGTAGAGATAGGTCACGACGCCCGCCGCGATCCCGGTCGCGAGGCCCCGGTCGGTGATGTAGGAGAAGAGGTGCAGGTTGATCCCGAAGAGCGCGAGCCCCGCCAGGTTGGTGCTCACCACGAGGAGCCAGAAGGAGGCCGTGCGCGCCGCCTGGCGGGCCGTGAGCGAGACCTCACGGCCGCTGTCGAGACGCGCCGAGCCCGCCGGGAAGCGCGCCGCGTCGCCGTCGGGCGCCTGGCCGTAGTCCTCGGGGCGCCGCCGCATCACTGCGGTCGCGGCGAGCCCGAGGACCAGGACGGCGACCGCCAGCGCGATCCACGCCTGGCGCCAGCCGAAGCGGGTGATGAGAAACGCGAGCGGCAGCGGGATGACGATCCCGGCCGAGGAGAGGCCCATCGTCGCGAAGGCGAGCGCCCGGCTCCGGTACCGCACGAACCACCGGGCGACCGTCGAGTCCGCGGTCAGCTCCCCCAGGGCGACGCTGCCGAGGGCCATGACGACGCCATAACCGAGGAAGACCTGCCAGGGGCCCTCCGCCAGCGCCAGGACCAGGGCGCCGCCGGCCAGGCTCACGACGCCGAGTCCCATGAAGGGCCGGGGCCCGCGGCGGTCCACGAGCGGCCCGAGGACGGGCCCGATCGCCGCCGACATCAGCCGGGCGACGGCGGTGGCGCTGGCGAGGACGCCGCGGCTCATGCCGAGGGCCTCCGCCATGAACGGAAAGAAGACGCCGAACGCGACGGTGAGGGTGCCGTAGCTCAGCAGGTGGGAGACGAACGCGCTCGCGACGACCACCCAGCCGTAGAAGAGAGCGGGCCTCTTCGGCACGGGGGTCCCGGGCCTCAGTAGCCCTTGCGCTTGTCGATGAGCCCGAGCGGCGGCTCCCCGGCGCGCAGGCGTCGGAGGTTCTCGCAGAACGTCCGGATGGCGCGGCCCGCGCGCCGGGGCGAGCCGCCCGCCGTGTGCGGCGTGACGATCACGCGGGGGTGCGTCCACAGCGGATGCCCGGGTGGCAAGGGCTCGGGGTCGGTCACGTCGAGCCCGGCGCCCCAGAGCAGCCCCTCGCCGAGCGCCGCCAGCAGATCGTCGCCGTAGACGATCTCGCCCCGCGTCACGTTGATCAGGATCGCGCTCGGGCGCATCCGGCGGAAGAGGTCGCGCGTGAAGAGATGGCGGGTCGCCTTCGTGAGGGGGAGCGCGATCACGACCACGTCCGACGCGCCCAGGAGGTCCGGCAGCCGATCGGGCTTCCAGATCGCCTCGACGCCGGGCTCGCGCGGCACGTCCTCGATGTCGAGCGCCAGCACGCGCATGCGGAACCCGAGCGCGCGCCGCGCGACTTCGCGCCCGGTGCCACCGAAGCCCACGACGCCCATCGTCTGCTCGTACAGTTCGCGCTGCTCCCGCCGGATCGGCTCGCGCAGCCCCCACTCCGGCGCGCGGAGCGCCGTGTGCACGCCGCGCGTGAGACCCAGGAGGAGCGCGAACGCGTGCTCGGCCAAGTGGACGCCGACCTCGCCCTTCTCGCTCGCTAGGATCACGTCGCTCTCGACCAGCTCCGGCGAGAGGATCGCGTCCACGCCGGCGCCCAGCGAGTGGTAGTAGCGCAGGCGGCGGTTCGCCGCCAGGACCTCGGGCAGGACCCGACCGAACAGCACCTCGGCGTCGACGATCTCGGCCCGCTGGCGCGCGGCCTCCCGGGCCTCGACCAGTGTGGCCCCCGGGCCCGCCGCCTCGAGGATCTTCGCACGCTCGTCGGCGCCGAGCGACGGGACGATCAGGTTCGGCGTGTAGAGGATCTTCACGGCGCCTCCTTCACCCGCGGCTGGCGCGCACGACGGACCATGCCCTCGCGGTCGTCCAGCGCCGACCATACTAATCGGTCGGCGCCCGCTCCGCGCGCGATCCTTCCGCCACCCCGCCCCGGGTGCGCTCGCGGAAGGGACAGTGTATGCTCAGACTCGCCGAGGCCCCCGACCTGACCGGCACCGTTCACGGGAGGTGCCCGATGATGGTCACGAGACTGCTGCCCCCTCCTGAGACCCACGCCTGAGCGCCCGAGGGAGATCGAGTGCAGGTGCCGCGCTTCGTCGTCGACACGATGCTCGGACGGCTGGCCCACTGGCTCCGCGCGATGGGCTACGACACCCTCGACCTCGGGCCGGCCGACGATGACCGACTCCTCCGTCTCTCGCTCGCCGAGGATCGGATCCTCCTGACCCGCGACGGGAAGCTCGCGCGACTGGCCGGGCCCCGCGGCTGCCTGATCCGGGCCGACCGCGTCGAGCATCAGCTCGAGGAGACGGTGGGGAAGCTGGCGCTGGCCGTCGGCGACGGAGACTGGCTCTCCCGGTGCCTCGAGTGCAACGCGCGGCTCGAGCCTCGCGAGAAGGAGACCGTGCGCCAGGCGGTCCCCGAGCGCGTGTTCGGCGCCCAGACGGAGTTCATGGGGTGTCCGGGCTGCGGGAAGATCTACTGGCTGGGGAGTCACGCCGACCGGATCCTGGCGCGGCTGGCCGGGCTCCTCGGCGGGGAAAGGAAGAGGTCGACGCCATGCCGATCCTGACCAGGCTCCGAGAGGTCCTCGAGGCCAACAAGGTCCCGTATGTGGTCCATTCGCACCCGACCGCCTACACGGCCCAGGAGATCGCGGCGCTCCAGCACGTCAAGGGACGCGAGCTGGCCAAGGTCGTCATGGTGAAGGCCGGCGACGATCTCTGCATGCTGGTGCTCCCGTCCGACCGTCGCGTGGACTTCGGGCGGTTGAAGGCGGTCCTCGGGGCCGCCGACGCGCGGCTCGCGCAGGAGGCCGAGTTCCGCGATCTGTTCCCGGGCTGCGAGGTGGGGGCGATGCCGCCGTTCGGCAACCTCTACGGTCTCACGGTCTGGGCCGACCGCGCGCTCGAGAAGGACGAGGCGATCGTCTTCAACGCGGGCACCCATACGCTCACGGCCAGGCTGGCGTTCCGCGACTGGGTGGCGCTCGTCAAGCCGACGATGGCCGAGTTCACCGTCCACCTGTAAGGGGGCGCGCGATGGGAGCAGAGGAGAAGATCGGCGTCGTCACCGACTACTATGCGAGGATCGGCGTCGCGGCGATCAGTCTGACCGACGGGGACATCCGGGCCGGCGACCGGATCCGCGTGCGGGGCCAGACGACCGACTTCACGCAGTCGGTCGAGTCCCTCGAGGTCGAGCACCGAGCCGTCGAGCGCGCGCAGCGCGGCAGCGAGGTCGCGCTGAAGACCCGCGAGCGCGTGCGCCGGCACGATCAGGTGTTCCGCCTGGGCGACGGCTGACCGCCGGTTCCTGACCAACCCCGAATGAGGAGGCGCACCATGAAGCGCTGGATCGTTCTCGCGACCCTGATCGCCGTCGTGGCCACGGCCGGCGCGGTCCTCGCCGAGCCGTGCCTCTCGCCCTACGTCAAGCGCCTGACGGGCCCGGAGAAGTACCTGTACGTCCTCTCCGTCGACGCGGACGCCAAGGACAGCGACTTCCTCGCCGTCATCGACGTCAACCTGGCGTCGCCGACGTACGGGCGCGTGCTGACGACGCTGGAGCTCGGCTCGGCGGGGAACGAGCCGCACCACATGGGCTTCACGGACGACCGCGGCAAGATCTGGGCCGGGACGTTGTTCTCGAAGCGACTCTTCATCATCGACGTGGCGTCCGATCCGGGCCGGCCCAGGATCGTCAAGACCATCGAGGACATCAGCGCGCTCACGGGCCTCCACGGGCCCCACACGTACTACGCGCTCCCGGGACGGATGCTCATCTCGTTCCTCTCCTCCGCCGACGGCAATCCCCCGGGCGGCCTCGCGGAGTTCACCAACGACGGTCAGCTGATCCGGGTCTGGAAGAACCCCTCGGGCGCGCCCTATACCTACGACGTGGCCGTGAAGCCGGACCTGAACCGCATGATCACGTCGAGCTTCACGCCCTTCCGGAACTACTCGAAGCCGCTCGCGCAGTGGGACATGAAGGACGGCGGCAACACGCTCCTCGTCTGGGACTTCAAGGAGCGGAAGATCCTCGAGACGCTCACCACCGACCCGGTGCCGCTCGAGGTCCGCTGGAGCCTCAAGCCGGGGAAGGCGTACGGCTGGACCAACTCGGCGCTCGGCGACTCCATCTGGTTCTTCACCCAGGGCAAGGACGGGCGCTTCACGACGAAGAAGGTCGCGGATCTCGGCAAGGGCTGCCTGCCGGCGGACCTCCGGCAGTCGCCGGACGACCGCTACCTCTACGTCTCCTGCTTCATGCGGAGCGAGATCCAGGCTTGGGACGTCGCGCGGCCCGAGCGGCCCCGGCTGCACGATGCGGTCGTCCCGGGGGTGTCGCCGAACATGATGCACGTCACGGGCGACGGCAAGCGCATGTACATCACCAACTCGCTCCTGTCGACGATGGATTACTCGGGGAACTTCTGGATCCGCCTCGCCCACATCGGCCCGGACGGGCGGCTCAAGATGGATCCCTTCTTCGACGTGGACTTCACCAAGCTGCCGACCGGCCCGGCGCGCGCCCACGACATGCTGCTGAACTGAGGATGGCGCCTCCGCGACCGCTCGCGCTCGCGTGCGTGGTCGGGATCCTGCTGCTCGCGGCAGGGCCCCGGCCCGCCGGGTCGCACGACCCTCCCCGCGATCGCGAGAGCCGGGACCTCGACCCTCGGCTCGCCCGAAACCCGAGCCTGGCGGTCATCCGACCGGCGCCCGATTTCAGGCTGCTCGACGTGACGGGCGGCGTCGCCTCCCTGTCGGAGCTTCGGGGACGCGTCGTCCTCCTCTCGTTCACCTATGCGTCGTGCCCATCGGCCTGCCCCCTGATCACGCAGCGGATGGCGATGCTCCAGCGCGGCCTGCGCGAGGCGCGGCTCCTTCCCTCCCGCGTGAACCTCCTCTCCATCACCGTCGATCCGGAGCGCGACAGCGCGGCGAGCCTCGGACGCTACGCGAGGGGCTTCGGCGCCGATCCCGAGGGATGGCGGTTCCTGCGAGAGGCTCCCGAGCGGCTCGGGCCGGTGCTCGGAGCCTACGACGAATGGACCGTCCATCGGCCCGGGGGTGACATCGACCACCCCGCGCGGCTCCACCTCATCGACCGGGAGGGCCGGGTCCGGGAGATCTACAGCCTGGCGCTCTTCGACGAGCGTCAGGCGTTCCTCGACATCCTCGCCCTGCTCCGAGAGCCGCGCTAGCGACGCTACGCCCTCGTAGCCGGGCGCCGGGGACGCCGGGCGAGGACGAAGAAG
>JACQWC010000241.1 GCA_016209635.1 Candidatus Rokuibacteriota bacterium
ATGTAGACCTCGGGGTGGCCGAAGTACCAGAAGAGGTGCTGCCAGAGGAGCGGCTCGCCCCCGCCCGACGGCAGGAACCAGTGGGTGCCCAGCGTCCGGTCGAAGAGGAGCAGGGCGACGCCCGAGGTCAGGACCGGCAGCGCCAGCAGGAGGAGGATCGCCGTGATGAAGAGGGACCACACGGCGAGCGGCATCCGGAAGAGCGTCATGCCTACCGCCCGCATGTTGATCACCGTCGTGATGTAGTTGATCGCGCCCATCATCGAGGACACGCCGAGGACGAAGAGGCTGATGCACCAGAGGTTCTGGCCCCAGTTCGTCCCCGTGTACTCCGGGACCGCCGAAAGCGGCGCGTAGGAGGTCCAGCCCGCGGCCGCGTGGCCGCCCTCCACGAAGAACCCGCCGAGCATGAGCACGCCGGACACGGCCGCCACCCAGAACGACAGCATGTTGAGGAACGGGAAGGCCATGTCCCGCGCGCCGATCATGAGCGGGATCAGGAAGTTCCCGAACGCCCCGGCGAGGATCGGCATGATCACGAAGAAGACCATGATCGTGGCGTGCATGGTGAACGCCATGTTGTAGGTCGACGGCTCGAGGATTCCCTCGGTCTCCGTGAGGAAGACCGCCATGCCGGGGATCGGGGTCTCGGGCCACGCGAGCTGCCACCGGACGATCAGCGCGAGGAGCCCGCCCACGATCATCATGAAGAGCCCCAGGAACAGGAACTGGCGCGCGATCATCTTGTGGTCGGTCGAGAAGATGTAGGTGCGAATGAAGCCCAGCTCGTGGTGCCCGACGTGCTCGGCGTGAGCGGCTGTGCTGGTCGCGCTCATTGCTTGGCTTTCCCCCTCGTCTTGGGCTCGTCCTTCTTCTCGGCGGCGGCCGCGGGGCTGGCGTCGCCGCCCTCGACGTTCTCCGCCACCCACTTGGCGTAGTCCTCCGGCGCGTGCACGTAGATCCAGCCCCGCATCCCGGAGTGGCCAAAGCCGCAGAGCTCAGCGCACGGCAGCTCGTACTTGCCCGGCTTCGTGACCTCGAACCACGCGGGGATCTCCCGGCCCGGCACCGCGTCCTGCTTGAACCGGAACTGCGGGACGAAGAAGCTGTGGATGACGTCCTGCGATCTCAGGTTGACGCGCACGGGCTTCCCGACCGGCACGTGCATCTCGTCGAGGAACGTCTTGTCGTCCGCCGTCCCGAACTTCCCGTCGGGGCCGGGATAGGTCACCTGCCAGTTGAACTGCTTGCCCGTGACCTGGATCACGACGTCCGTCTGCGGCATCGTCATCTTGATGCGCGACCACGCCGGGACGCTCAGGAACGTCAGGACGACCAGGATCAGGGCCGGCACCACGGTCCAGACGATCTCGAGCGGGGCGCTGCCGTGCGTGTACCGCGCGCGGCGTCCCGGCCGGTCCCGATACAGGATCAGGAACGCCACGAAGGCGACGGCGACGAGGACGAACGTGAGGCCGGTGATCCAGAAGATCAGCTCGAACAGCCAGTCGATGTCGCGACCGTACGTGGAGACGTTTTCGGGCAACCACAAGCTGAGCATGCGGGTCTTGGCTCCCTCTGGCTCCGGCGTGGGCTACTTCTTCGTCATCTCGAGGCTGACCTTCACCGTCTGGCCCGCCTTGACCTCGACGTCCTTCGTCTGCTTGCCGAGCGTCTCGTGCCAGACCTCGATCGTCTGCTTCCCGGCCGGCGCGTTCTCGATCTTCGCCACGCCGTTCGCGTCCGTGACGCCGAAGTACGGATGCGGCATGACGGCGATCCAGCCCAGCATCCAGCTGTGGACGTCGCACGTGACCTTGATGATCTCCGGCTTCTCGAACTTCTCGGTCATCGTCTTCTTGAACTTCGGCTGGGCCTTGTTGATGGACGGGTTCGCGGTCGAGTAGGTGTGGATGTTGTGCAGGATCCCGTCGGAGTTGAGCACGTCGATCTCCCCGCCCTGCATGGCGACCACGTGCGGCTTGAAGGAGCAGCCCTTCTGATCGATCGTGGCCTTCACGGCTTTCGCGCCGGCCGGCCCCTTCGCCCCGGCGACGGAGACGACCGCATTGGCGAGCCCCTTGCTGGCGCCGACGACGACCTTCTCGAGCTTCGCCTCCTTGCCGCACTGCTCCGTGTCCTTGTTGACCTTGAGCGTCTCGATCACGGGGGCGCCGTTGTACTTCACCTCGACCTCGATGGTCCCGCCGCCCTGCGCCCCGGCCGGCCCCGGGAGTCCGATGTACGCCGCCACGCCCAGGCCCAGTATCAAGGCCGCGAATGCTCCGAACGCCTTACGCATCACGCTTGCTCCTCCTCGGTTCGAACGTCGCTCTCGATTCGAGTCCTCGATCCACGTCGCCGCCGCCGCGCTCACTTCGCGGCAGCACGCCGGTTGGCCGCGCGCCCGATCGCGAGCATTGCCGCCAGCGTGAGGACTGCCACGACCGGAGGAATGACGAAACGACGGTTCGACTGCGGCGGCTCCAAGCGCAAATAGTACCACGACGTCAGGGACATCTTCGTCCCGGTCTCCCCCGCCCCGCCGTCCCACGCCTGGAACGCCACCGGGACGAACACCTCCGGCTCGAACGTCGGCCGGTCGCCGCCCTTCCCGACGAGCGCGCGCTTCAGCACGAGCCGGTACTGGCCGTGCTGGAACGTCGCCTTGCCCGCGGCCTCCGAGCCCGCGAGCGGGCTCACCTTCCCCGGGCCGTTGGCCGTCGCCTCGCCGACGCCCGGCCCCTGCTGCCAGCGCAGCAGGTACACGGCGTCGGACGCGTCCCCCATGAGGAAGTAGGGCCGCTCCGGGCCCCCGGCGGTCTTCGGCGGGAACTGGAGCGCGATCGCGTCCGCGTACGCATTCTTCGCCGGATCCGCGTGCGACTCGGTGGGGTCGTCCCACGTCAGGTGGAAGGCGATCTCCCGCTCGTTGTAGACCGCGCGCACGGAGACGAGGTCGATCGCGGGATTGAAGTTGCGCGGATCGACGATCACCTGGCCCATGAGCGGGATGTTCTGCGGCGCCACCTTCCTCCAGAACTCGGCGTTGGGGTCGTCGGGGATCGCGCCGGCGACGGCGGCGACGGTGACGAGCGTCGCGTACCGGGGCGACTCGGGGCCCAGCGAGAGGACGTAGTCGGTGACGTGCCAGATGTCCTCGGGCTTCTCGACGCTGTCGATGAAGGACGGCATCGGCGTGCCGAGGAGGCCGTTCGCCAGCCGCGTGGCGATGTCCTCGCGCCGGGCGCCGCCCCGGAACGTCCAGCGCTTGGTCAGGTTCGCCGGCGGGACGGGGTTGCCCCAGTCGTCCTTCAGCTCGGCCCTCGACGGGCCGTCGGCGCGGCCCTCGACGCCGTGACACTTGTGGCACTCGATCGCCTCGAACATCTCCTTGCCGCGCTTGATCGACTCCGTGGAGGCGGCGACCTCCTTCGGGAGCTCCTGCTTCTTCCCCGGCTCCTTGAACTTCTCCGCCGCGAAGGTCTTGACGTACGCCACCAGGTTCCACCGGTCCTTTTCGGGTAGAACGCCCCACGGCGGCATGGAGGTCCCGGGCATGCCCTCCGTGATGATTCTGAACATGTCCCGGTCGCTCGGACTCTTGTTCGCGGTGGTCCGGATCTTGAAGACGCCACCGGTGAAGTCGCGGGGTCTGGGCGAGAGTAGCTCGGCGGCGGGGCCCTTGCCGTCGCCCTTCTCGCCGTGGCAGAGGGCGCACTTCTTCGCGTAAACCGCCTTCCCCGCGTTCGCGTCCCCCTGCTGCGCGCTGCCTGGCGATGCCATCGCCAGGAGCGCGCCGAGGGGGACGAGGACGATGCGCGCGGCAAGGCGAACGCGGCGCGCGGCGTGGCGTGCCCCTCCGAGACCCGTGTCGTGCGGGTCGTATCCCGCGCCCATCAGTGCGCGGTCTCCCAGCGGCGGGGCTGCTGCCCGGTCGCGTCGTAGAGGTACATGATGACCTGCCAGACCTGCTCCTCGGTGAGCCGATCCTCCCAGGCCGGCATGACGGAGTTCCACGGCGTCGACTCCTTCGGGAGCCCGGGGCCGCCCTTGGCGATCCGCCAGAAGAGGTAGGCCTCCTGCAGCATCGCGATCGTGCCCGGGTCCTGGAAGTTCGCGGGCGGAGGGTTGAAGCCCGGCGCGAAGTGGCCCTTCCCGTCGAGGTTGTCGCCGTGACAGTAGACGCAGTTCCGGCTGTAGATCTCCCCGCCCGCGGCGACGTGCTTCTGGGCACCCGCCGGGTCCTTGCGGAGCGGGTTGTCCAGTCCCTGGATGTTGAGCTCCTTGCCACGGAACTGGATCGACGCCGGCGGCGCCGGGTGCACGGCGCGCAGCTCGGGCGGCGCCTCGGACTTCGCGGCGGCCTGCGTGTAGGCGTAGGAGCCGAAGAGCAGCGGCAGCGCGACCATCAGCACGAGCCGGACGAGCCGCTTGTCGGGATCGACCAGCGTCGTCCGGATCGGGCGGACGAAGGCCCGCCACGAGTCCGAGTCGGACGACACGTAGACCAGCACCGCCAGCAGCACGATCGACATGTAGAGCGTCACCACGCTCCACGGCGCGGGCGGTCGGACGCCGAACCGGAAGACGCCGAAGGCGACGACGAGCACCAGGACCGCCTGGACGAAGCGCGAGCGGAGGACGCTCATGCGGGGATCATTTGAGCGTGAGGAGGAATGCGACGAGGTCGACGTACTCCTTCGCCGTCAGCCCCTGGCCGAAGGTCGGCGGCATCACGCCCTTCGGGAAACCCGCCACCGTGCCCATCCCCGCGGGGTCGAGGATCTTCGCCATGATGTAGTCGGGCGTCTGGATCTTCGCGATCTGGGAGAGGTCGGGTCCGACGGGCGAGGCGCCGACCTTCCCCGCCTTGTGACACGCGATGCACGCGCCCTTGCCCGCGAAGATGGCCTCGCCCGCTTTGGGGTCTCCCGGGAGCTTCACCGTCGCCGGGGCGGCGCCGCCGGCCGCCGAGGCGCCAGCCGTCGTGGGGATGTCGTCGAGCGCGACGTCCACGCCGCCGCCGAGGGACTGGAGGAACGCCGTCAGCGCCCACAGCTCCGACCGGTTGAGGCCGATCGGCGGCTTGTCGACTGCGGGCATGATCGGCGGATAGCCCTCGACGACGAACTCGGCCGGCTTGAGAAGCGACTCGATGATGTACTGCTTGGCGCCGAGGCCCGGCCGCGTCTTGCCGGCCCGCACACCGATGCCTGCCAGGTCGGGCGCGCGCGTCCCCTTCTGGCCGATGCGGTGACAGATCTCGCAGGTGCCCTTGGCCCTGTAGATCTCCTCCCCCGCCTTGACGAGCTGGGCGGGCGTCACCTTGCCGCTCTCGAGCGACAGCTCCTCGGGTGGCTTCGACTCGATCTGTGGAATCGAGTTGGCGTAGTAGGTGTAGATCGCCATCACGAGGATCGCGAACACCCCCACCTTGACGCCGACGGGCAGGCGCATGCTTACGGGCGTCCCTCGCTTCCCCCGGCGATCACGGGCGCCGCCGCATGGCCGTTCGCCTCCGCCTTCCCCCGCTCGGCGAGGCCGCCGAGCCAGAAGATGAACATCACGAGGGCGAAGAACGCCATCGTCACGATCGTGATCATGTTGGCCGCGTACCCCAGGGCGGGGGTGACCGCGTCGACGGACGTGTCGCGCATGACGCCGTAGACGTGCCAGTGCTGGCGGATCCCAGACCGCGCGAACCCCATGAGCCCCATGAGCCACGTGAACGTGACGGCGAGGAGGATCAGGACGTACTGCGAGCGCGGAGCGATCGTCCCCCAGCGGATCGTGCCGGTCGACCGGGCCCCTCTGAACATCGGAATGTCGATGGCCATGATGACCGCGATCGCCCCGAGCACGGCGAGCACCTGGTAGACCGAGAAGCCGATGCGGACGATCGACTCGACGAAGTAACCGTAGATGCCGTAGAAGACGACGATCGTCGCGGCGACGCCGAAGGCCGCCCACTGGACGGCCATCCCGGTCCCGACCCACGAGCGCGTCGACAGCCGGTTCGCCCGGCGGTAGAGGATGTAGGAGAGGAAGGTCGTCAGGATCATCAAGTTCACGGCCGTGTTCTTCGCCGACATCACGCCGAGGAAGCCGAGCACCGGATGGTGGGTGCCGCCCATCGCGCGCGCCTCCTCGAGCGTGATCACCATGCTACGGGGCGTCGCCCAGACGATGAAGCCCGCCGCGAGCACCATCAGCATGTACGGAACGTACTTCCGGTACCGCTCGGAGCCGGGGATGCGCTCCATGCCGAGCCAGAGGTAGTAGTTCGAGCCGATGAAGAGCACGCCGATGAGGATCGCCTGGATGATCCAGAGCCAGGACATGAAGCCGCCCATCATGGTGATGCCCATCGTCTGGTTGAAGGCGTAGATCTCGCGGCCGAGGTAGTAGCCGGCGAAGGGCAGGACGATGAACGCCGAGACGGCGACGAAGTTGCCCACATAGCCCATCCAGTCGTATCGCGCCCGCTCCTCGTCCGTCTTGGCGGAGAGGAACCTGAACGCCGCGTAGGCGGCCGCGATGGTCCCGCCGAATACAATATTGGCGATCAGTCTGTGAATGTTAATCGGCATCCACGTGTAATTATTGATCGCAGCCCATACGCCGCCCTTGAGCGCGCCCGACTCCGTGATGCCGGCGGGGGACACCATGAACGTCACCCAGGAGTTGGCGACGACGAGAATGGCCGTCCCGAACAGGTTACTGAGGACGCCCAGGCCCACGTGGATCCACTTCCGGGACCCGCCGAGCCAGTCCCAGCCGTAGTACCAGAGGTACACGGTGAACGTCTCGGCGAAGAAGAGGAGGGCGTAGACCCAGTAGGTGGGGAAGAATATGGAGGTCATGTACGTCCAAAACTTCGGGTAGTACCCGACGAACAGGAACAGGAGGAGGGCGCCGAGCAGCGCGGTCGTCGAGAAGGCCGCGAAGGTGAGCTTGACGAACTCGTGGGAGAGCCAGTCGTACCGGGCCTCCCCGGTGCGCCACCCGATGATCTCGATGATGACGGCGAAGATGGGAACGCCGAGGATGAAGGCGGCGAAGTTGAGGTGGAGCTGGGCGACCGCCCACACGGCGAGCCGCGAGCCGATCAGAGGAAAGTTCCGGTACGCCGGCTCCTGCGTGGCGTCCTGCGCGGCGACGGGCAGCGCCGCCAGGACGAGCAGGAGCCCGAGGAAGCCGAGCGCCACGAGGAGACTCCGGGGCGCCGGGACGTACGCGTCCGCCCGCGCCGCACCCGGACCCTTCACCGATCTGACCCCTGACGTCGAGCGTTGCCGGAGCGTCGGGAGACCCTCTCCGAAGACGAGCTTGTTCCGAAAGTCACATGAACGATCAGGGCAAACATTTAGGGCAAACAGCCTAGGGTGTCAAGGGAAAAGAGGCCCCGTCAGTTTGACACTCCCGACCCCTGACGCTAGCATGAGTGCCGGGAGCTCCCCATGAAGCCGCAGATGTCCCAGCGCATCCAATTCTCGCTCGCCTACATGCTCGTGGCGGTCCTCGTGCTGTCCCTCCTCCAGTCCTGGCTCCTCGCGCCGCGGACGGTCGAGCTCCCGATGTCGAAGTTCCTCGAGCTCCTGCGCTCCGACAAGATCGAGAAGGTCTCGCTGACGGAGCGGGAGCTCCGGGGGCTCGCCCGGCAGGGGGCGCTCCCCGCGCAGCCCGCGACCTCGGGCGACCGGCTGCGCCAGCTCCTCGGCTCCGACGACGACCTCCGCGTGTTCACCGTCACGCGGATCCCGGGCATCGACGAGCAGTGGCTCGTCGCCGAGCTGGAGAAGCACCGGGTCGAGTTCGCCGGGCGGGTCGAGACGACCTTCTGGCGCGACCTGCTCTTCGGCTGGGTGATCCCGCTGGCCGTCATGATCGGGATCTGGATGTTCGTCATGCGCCGCTTCGGCGGCGGCCCGACGCAGGCGCTCTCGTTCGGACGCTCGAAGCACAAGATCTACGACCGGAAGGAGCTGAAGACGACCTTCGGCGACGTCGCCGGCGTCGATGAGGCCAAGGCCGAGCTGATCGAGATCGTCGACTTCCTGCGAAACCCGAAGAAGTACCAGCGGCTCGGCGGGCGGATCCCCAAGGGCGTCCTCCTCGTGGGCCAGCCCGGCACGGGCAAGACGCTGCTCGCGCGCGCCGTCGCCGGCGAGGCGGACGTCCCCTTCTTCACCCTCTCGGGCTCGGAGTTCGTCGAGATGTTCGTCGGCGTCGGCGCCTCCCGGGTGCGGGACCTGTTCGAGCAGGCGAAGGACAAGGCCCCCTGCATCATCTTCATCGATGAGCTGGACGCCATCGGCAAGTCGCGGGCGGGCGTCACGGGCTTCGACGGCGGCCACGACGAGCGCGAGCAGACGCTGAACCAGCTCCTCGCGGAGATGGACGGCTTCGACTCGTCCAGGGGCGACAACCTGATGGCGGCGACGAACCGGCCCGAGGTCCTCGACCAGGCGCTCCTGCGCCCGGGGCGCTTCGACCGGCAGGTGGTCGTCGACAAGCCCGACGTTCGGGGTCGCGAGGCGATCCTGCGATTGCACGCCCGCGCGGTGGTGCTCGCGTCCAGCGTCGACCTCGCCGTGATCGCGGCGCGCACGCCCGGGTTCGCCGGCGCCGACCTGGCCAACATCGTGAACGAGGCGGCGCTCCTCGCGGCGCGCAAGGAGAAGGTCGCCGTCGAGATGGCCGATTTCGAAGAAGCGATCGATCGAGTGGTCGCCGGACTCGAAAAGAGGAGTCGGGTCCTCTCGGACAAGGAACGCGACATCGTCGCCCATCACGAGATGGGCCACGCGCTCGTCGCCGCCTCCATCGCCCAGGCCGACCCCGTGCACAAGGTCACGATCATCCCGCGCGGCGTCGCCGCGCTCGGCATGACCTACCAGCTCCCCACGGAGGACCGCTTCCTCATGACGCGGAGCGAGCTGGAGGACCGGATCGCGGTGCTCCTCGGCGGGCGCGTCGCCGAGGAGCTGGTCTACGGCGAGGTCTCGACCGGGGCGCACAACGACCTGGAGCGCGCCACGGAGTTCGCGAGCCTGATGGTCACGAAGTACGGCATGTCCGAGCGGCTCGGGCTCGCCACCTACGGCGGTCGCATGCCCCTCTTCCTCAAGGGGACCGGCACGCCCTGGAACGGCGAGCGCGAGTACAGCGACGAGACCGCGCGGGCCATCGACGAGGAGGTGCGGGCCATTCTCGAGCGGACCCGCGACCGCGTCCTCGGGATCCTCACCACGAAGAAGGCCGTGCTGGTCGCCGGCGCGGCGGAGCTGAAGCGGACCGAGACCCTCGAGGGCGAGCGGCTTCGCCGCGTGCTCGCAGGCGAAGGAATGGAGACATCGGCATGATGCAGCTCAAGCGGAAGACGTTCGTCGCCGCGCTCGGCCTGGCGCTCGTCGGCGGCGTGGCGCTCGGCGTGGTCGCGGTCCCGCGCGCGGAGATCGGGCGGCCCGTGACACCGCGCGCGGTGGTCGAGGCGCCGATCCTGCCCGTCCAGATGCCGCTCCAGACGGGGACGTTCGCCAAGGTGGCGGAGGCGATCAAGCCCGCCGTCATCAATATCACGACCGTGAGCCGGGGCGGGCTCCAGGGCCGAACGCCCTTCGAAGAGTTCTTCGGGGAGGAGTTCTTCCGCCGCTTCTTCGGCGACGTGCCGGAGCGGATCCCCCAGCGCAGCCTCGGCTCGGGCGTCATCGTCGATCCGTCCGGCATCGCGC
>JACQWC010000239.1 GCA_016209635.1 Candidatus Rokuibacteriota bacterium
ATGCGCGACAAGGCGGCGGCGCTCTTCGACACCGGCGAGCCGTGCGGGGCCGAGGCCAACATGGCCAAGTACCTGGCGGCGGAGGCGGCGTGGGAGGCCGGGAACGCCTGCATCGACTGCCACGGCGGCTACGGCTTCGCCGAGGAGTACGACATCGAGCGCAAGTTCCGCGAATGCCGCCTGTACAAGACCGCGCCCGTGAACAATAACCTCGTCCTCGCCTACGTGGGCGAGCACGTGCTCGGGATGCCGCGCTCCTACTGAGGCGGCCACGGTGACGCCCGGCCGCCTTGCTGGCCTGGCGGCCCTCGCCGCGCTCCTCGTCGTGGCTCCTCGTCCCGCCGCCAGCACGGGCGGCGAGACGCTGGCGTTCAAGACGGTGGCCGGCGTGTACCGCCTGACCTTCGATCCGGCGACCCTGCCCGAGGCGGAGATGCAGGGCCTCGCGCTCCTGTCCCCGTACCTCGCCGGCGCGGCAGGGCTCCTCCTGGCGCCGCGCGTCGAGCTGTGCCTCGCCGACGACCCCGTCTATCTCGACTGCGACACCCGGCGCCCCGGCGCCAGGCACTTCGCCTGGAACGCGCGAATGAATCTCGCCAAGGGCGCGCTGGCTCTCCGGCGGCTCGGCGCCCTCCGTCATCCCGTCGAGCTCGGGCCCGTCATCGCGTACCTCACGCGCTCCCTCGCCTTCAGCCTCTGGCTCGAGGAGACCCGGCTCGATTTCTACCTGTCCTGGGATTCGGACGTCCTCCGCCGCCGCTACGAAGACGTCGACCCGGCCGCCGCGTGCGGCACGGTGCTCGACGAGGTGACGAGCGCCTCCCGCGAGGCCAAGCACCACCTCGCCGAGTACCGCTGGCACAATTGCGTGAACGACGTGTTCCGCGCGCGCCTGGGCGAGTACCCCCTGCACGCCTGGCAGGCGTTCCTGGCCGCCCACGGCATCAGCGAAGACCTCCCCGATCCCTTCGCGGCTCCGGCGCGCTGAGCGGCGCCACGATCGTCGGCCATAGCGCGACGTCCCCGACGCGGCCGCCTCGGCGCCCGTCGTGCTACAGTCTTGGGGGCATCTGGCCGACGGGAGGGGACGATGCGACTGCCCGAGCGCGTCACGATCTGCGAGGTCGGCACCCGCGACGGGTTCCAGATCGAGCCTGACTTCATTCCCACCGAGCTGAAGATCGAAGTGGTCAATCTACTCTCGGACGCCGGGGTCCCCCGGATCGAGGTCACGTCCTTCGTCCACCCGAAGGTGGTCCCGCAGCTCCGCGACGCCGAGGAAGTGATGACGGGGATCCGCCGCCGCCCCGGGACCCGCTATGCGGCGCTCGTGCCCAACGACAAGGGCGCCGCGCGCGCGGTCGACGCCGGGGTGGACGCCATCCACACTGTCGTCTCCGCGAGCGAGAGCCACAACCTCGCCAACGTGAACATGACGATCGCCGAGTCGATCGAGAAGCTCCGGGCCGTCATGCAGATCGCCGCCCGCGCCCGCGTGCCGGTCGGCTGCGGCATCTCGACCTCGTTCGGCTGTCCGTTCGAGGGCGAGGTGCCGCTCGCCCGCCTCGAGAGCGTCGTCGCGCGCCTCGTCGACCTCGGCGCCCACGCGATCGGGCTCGCCGACACCACCGGCATGGCGAACCCGCGCCAGGTCGCGCGCGCGCTCGAGCGGCTGATGCCGCGCTTCCCGGGCGTCGACTGGGTGCTCCACACGCACGACACCCGGGCGATGGCGATCCCGAACATCCTCGCGGCGATGGCGTGCGGCGTGACGAGCTTCGATGCCTCGATCGGCGGCCTGGGCGGTTGCCCGTTCGCGCCGGGCGCGTCGGGGAACGTCTGCAGCGAGGACCTCGTGCACTGTCTCCACGCGATGGGCGTCGAGACCGGCATCGACCTCGACGGCCTGATCGCAACGTCCCGGCGGGTCCAGGCGATCCTCGGCCGGACGCTGCCGGGCCAGATCGTGAAGGCCGGGAAGTGGGATCGACGCTATCCCCTCCCGGACGGCGTCGCCGCGCGCGTCCCGTCACGATGAACGTCACGGCGAAGCGGATGCTGGCGACGATGGACCGCGCGACCACCCTCTGGCACATCCCCGTGATCGGACGGGAGAAGGGACGCGTCATCCGCCGGCTCATCGACCGGCACGGCCCGACGCGGGCGATCGAGATCGGATCCCTCCTCGGTTACTCGGCGATCCTGATCGCCGGCTCGCTGCCGCCGCGCGGACGCCTCACCTGCATCGAGTGGAACCCGTACCTGGCGAAGTTCGTGAAGAGCAACGTCGAGGCCGCCGGGCTGGGCAAGCGCGTGAAGGTGGTGGTCGGCGACGCCCTGCGCGTCATCCCGCTCCTGGCGGGACGCTTCGACTTCGTGCTCGTCGACGCCGTCAAGGAGGACTACCTCGACTACCTGCGCCAGCTCGAGCCGAAGCTCCTGCCGGGCGCGGTCGTCGTCGCCGACAACACGGGCGTCTTCCGGCGCGACGTCGCGCCCTACCTCGAGCACGTCCGGGAGCCGAGCGGGCGTTACGACTCGCGCGAGTACGACTTCGGCGACGACGCCATGGAGGTCTCGGTCCTCCGCCGCTGATCCGTCGCGCGACGCCGCCGCTGGCTCAGGGCGCCACGGCGCCGGCCAGGGCGCGGGGCGGCGGCCCCACGTACTCCGCCCGCGGCCGGATCAGCCGGTTGTCGGCGTACTGCTCGAGCGCATGGGCGCACCACCCTGCCACGCGGCCCACGGCGAAGATCGAGGTGCAGAAGTCGGGCGGGATGCCTAGCGCGTCGTAGACCACCGCGGAGAAGAAGTCCACGTTGACCGGCAGCCCCGTCCGCGCCCGCATCGCGTCGTAGACGCCCTCGGCGACCGCGAAGAGACGGCCGCGGCCCGTCGCCGCGGCCATCGATCTCGCCATCCCCCGGAGGACGCGCGCCCGCGCGTCGTCCACCCGGTACACGCGGTGGCCGAAGCCCGGGACGCGCGCCCTCGGGTCGGCGCGCTCGCGCTTCGTGAGCCTCTCGCGGGCCCCGAGCCGCGCCTCGACGAACGCCTCGGCGCGGGCGGGGTCGCCGATCTCGCGGAGCATCGCGAGCACGTCCTCGTTCGCCCCGCCGTGACGCGAGCCCTTGAGCGTCGCGATGGCGGAGACGACCGCCGAGTGGAGATCGGCCATGGTGGCGACCGCGACCCGCGCGGCGAATGTGGAGGCGTTGAACTCGTGGTCGGCGTGGAGGGTGAGGATCACGTCGAGGACCCGCGCCACCTCGGGCGAGGGTTCCCGGCCCTCGAGGAGAAGGAGGAAGTGGGCGGCGTGCGAGCCCGCGGGACCCGCGGGCACGGGCTCCCGCCCCGTCCGGATCCGCTGCCACGCCGCCACGACCGCGGGGACGAGGGTCATGAGCCGGCAGGCCTTGCGGAGGTTCGCCTCGCGATCGCTCGAGCGCCGGTCCGCGTCGAGGCCCGCTGCGAAGGACACCGCCGTCCGGAGCGCGTCGAGGGGATGGCAGTCGCGCGGCAGGGCGCGCAGCATGGCGTCGACCGGCGCCGGCAGCCCGCGCGCCGCGGCGAGGCCCGCCGCGAACGCCTCGGCCTGCGCGCCGTCCGGCGGCTCGCCGAACCAGAGGAGGTACACGACCTCCTCGAAGCTCCGTGTCCCCGCCAGGTCGCCGATCTCGTACCCCCGGTAGTAGAGCCGCCCCGCCTCCCCGTCGATCGCGGTGATCGCCGAGCGCGCCGCGATCACGTCCTCGAGCCCAGCCTTCCATGTGATGTCCATGCGCGTCCTCCCCCGGCCGTCCGCCTGCCCCACCCAGGAGCCGGCCACGGATGATTATAGTTGATTTGACTGTATTAGGCTATATGCTGCTGGACTGGCCGGGTAGGCCCCTGGTAGCGTTGGAGCCGGGCGGCAGACGATGATCGTCCTCGACGGCGAGGAGTACCTGACGGTCGACGAGGCGGCACGCCTTCTCGGCGTGAAGCGCGCGACGCTCTACGCCTACGTGAGCCGCGGCGTGTTGCGGAGCTACCGGCAGGGCATCAAGCGCCAGCGTCTCTACCGGCGGGCCGAGGTCGAGGACCTGATCCGGATCGCACCGAGCGCGCCATCGGGCGATGCCGCCGGCGCCGAGCCGCAGCGCGAGCGCCGGCGTCCCATCCAGGAGATCCCCCTCGCGGAGTCCTGGATCAGGGACTGACCCTGGGGGACAGGAGGAGCCCGAGCCGATTGAAGATCGCCGCCTTTCTCTCGCCCGGGCAGGACCTCGCGGCCGGAACCGACCTCGCCCGCCACGCCGAGACGCTCGGCTACGAGAGCGTCTGGGTCACGCACGGCCTCGGGCGCGACTCGTTCCTCGTGCTGGCCGCCTACGGCGCCGTCACCACGCGGCTCGGTCTCGGCAACGGGGTCGTGCCCATCTACCCCCGCCACCCGGTCGCCATGGCGCAGGCGGCGCTCACCCTCTCGGAGATGACGGCGGGCCGGTTCCGGCTCGGCCTCGGGGTGAGCCACCGCGCGACGATGGAGTCGATGCTCGGTCTCACGCTCCGGGCGCCGCTCGGGACGATGCGGGAGTACGTCCTCGTACTGCGCGGCGCGCTGGGCGCGGGCGCCACGTTCGAGGGCAAACACTACCGCGTCCAGTGGAGCCTGGCGCTGCCGACGCGGCCGCCCGCGCCGCCCATCTATCTCGCGGCGCTCTCCACCGGGATGCTCGAGCTGGCCGGCGAGATCGGCGACGGCGTGATCCTCTGGCTGTGCGCCCCCGCCTACGTGCGCGACATCGCGCTGCCGGCGCTCGAGCGGGGGCGGCGGCGCGCGGGCAAGACGCTCGACGGCTTCGAGATCGTGGCGGCGGTGCCCCTGGCGGTCACCGACGAGCCGGTCCCCGCGTTAGCGGCGTTCAGCGGCGAGCTGGCGCGCTACCTGGTACTGCCGTTCTACCGCGCGATGCTCGAGGCGAGCGGGTTCGGGGCCGAGATCCGCGCGTTCGACCGCGACGGCCAGGCGCCGGAGGCGCTCGCCCGGGCGCTCGGTGCCGTCGGCGATGCGAGCGACGCGCGGGCGTGCGTCACCGCGTACCGGGAGGCGGGCGTGACCCTGCCCGCCGTTCGTCCGATCACGTTCCCCGACGCTCCGTGGTACCGCCGCACGCTCGAGGCGGCGGCCGGCTGGTAGGCCACGTCGTGACGACGCGAGCCGTGGTCCTGCTCGCCGCCGCGGCCGTCGCGGGATGCACGTGGCTCGCCCCCGAGCGGCCGCGCGCGCTCCCCGGAGACCGGGGCGCCGAGCTGACGTACGTCGCGCTCGGCGACAGCACGGTCGAGGGGATCGGCGCCACGAGCCCCGAGGCCATCTACGTGCACCGCCTGTGGGAGCGCCTGCGCGCCGTCTACCCGCGCGCGCGGCTGGTCAACCTCGGCGTCGCCGGCGCGACCTCGGCCGACGTGATCGCGGCCCAGCTTCGCCGAGCGATCGATCTGCGACCGCACCTCGTCACCCTCTCCATCGGGCCCAACGACGTGACCGGCCGGGTGACCGCCGAGCAGTACGCGCGCAACATCGACACGATCCTCCGCGCCCTCGTCCGCGAGACGGACGCCGTGGTCGTCGTCAACCTGCTCCCCGACCTCGCCGTCACGCCGCGCTTCCGCGCCGCGGCGGAGCGGGACGCGGTCGGGCGCCAGACGGCGCTCTTCAACGAGGCGCTCGCGCGGACGTGCCGCGCGCACCGGGTGGAGGTCGTCGACCTCTACGCGCCGAGCCGCGCGGAGGTCCCGAGCCGCCCGGAGCTCGTCGCCGCCGACGGGTACCATCCCTCGGACGCGGGGCACGCGCGCTGGGCGGAGCTCATGTGGACGGGCGTCGACGCGCGGATCCGCCGGCGCTGACCGGTCACGCCCGATGAGCCCCCTCTGGAGCTGGGACGCGCTGATCTCGCTCGTGACGCTCACGGCGATGGAGATCGTGCTCGGCATCGACAACGTCGTGTTCATCGCGATCCTCACGGCGCGGCTCCCCGCCCACCGGCAGCCGTTCGCGCGGCGACTCGGCCTCGCCCTGGCGCTCGGGACGCGCCTCGGCCTCCTCGGCGCGCTCTCATGGATGATGGGCCTCACCGCGCCCTTCTTCACCGTCCTCGGTCGCGGGATCTCGGGCCGCGATGTGATCCTCTTCGGGGGCGGGCTCTTCCTGATGGGCAAGGCCACCTGGGAGATCTACGACAAGCTCGAGGCCGTCCACGAAGAATCCCCGGTGGCGGGCGGCGGCGCGACGCTCGCCTGGGTCGTCCCACAGATCGCGCTCCTCGACATCGTGTTCTCGCTCGACTCGGTCATCACGGCCGTCGGGATGGCGAACCAGCTGATCGTGATGGTGGTCGCCATCGTGCTCGCCATGCTGGTGATGCTCGTGTCCATGGGACCGGTGAGCGGCTTCATCGAGCGCCATCCGAGCCTCAAGCTCCTGGCGCTCGCGTTCCTCCTCCTGATCGGCGTGATGCTCGTCGCGGACGGCACGGGCCAGCACATGCCGAAGGGCTACATCTACTTCGCCATGGCCTTCTCGCTCTTCGTCGAGCTGCTGAACCTCCGCTTTCGCCATCGGCAGCCCGTGCGGCTCCACCGCCGCTTCGAGGACGAAGGGGCCTAGCGAGGGCCTCGGCATCCTCTCGCTCTCGCCCTGGCACGCGGGGAGTTGGGCCTTGACGTTGAGCAAGCGCTCACTCAGAATGGCGCGGCCAGGACACGAGACCACGTGAGCGACAAGGCGATTCGCATCAAGGACCAATCGCTGGTCCAGGCTCGGCAGGCGCAGATCGTCGAGGCCGCGCGGCGCGTCTTCCGCGAGAAGGGGTTTCACCCGGCCACGGTCCGCGAGATCGGCGACGCCGCGGGCATGACGCAGGGAACCCTCTACAACTACGCGCGCTCCAAGGACGACCTCCTGTTCCTGGTGCTCGACGAGCTGGTGCGCGAGTACCAGGAGGCGGTCGAGGCGGCGATCGCCCGGGAGACGGACCCGAAGAAGCGCGTGCGCGCGACCGCGCGGGCGTTCACCGAGGTCGTCGCCCAGCGCCAGGACGACATCCTCCTCCTCTACCAGGAGGTCCACTCGCTCGAGCGCGGCCTGCGGCGCAAGCTGCTCGCCCGCACTCACGAGTTCTTCGAGGACGTCGGGCGGATCGTCGAGCAGGCCGTGGCCGAAGGCGTGATCCTCACCCCGAACGCGTACTTCGCGACGCAGGTGCTGACCTTCCTGCCGGCGATGCTGGCGCTGCGGCGCTGGGACATCCGCAACTACTGTCAGACGAAAGACGTCATCGAGTGGATCGTGGACTTCGTCATGCGCGGTCTCGATGACAGGACCGTCGCGCGCCGGGCGTCGCCCCGGCGGGTTCGAAGCAGGGCGACGAAGGTCGCCAGAGGGCGAGGTGCCTCATGAATCTCGGCTCGCTCACGTTCCGGCCCGAGCTGGTCAGGCGGTTCACCGAGGAGGGCTACTGGGTCGGCACCACCAGCAACGAAGCACTCGAGGAGGCGGCCCGGAAGTTCCCGGACAAGGTGGCGCTGGTCGACGGCCGGCGCCGGCTGACGTACGCCCAGTACTATCGCGAAGCGCAGCGGCTCGCCGCGCACTGGATCTCGCTCGGCCTGACGAAGGACGACGTGATCGGGATCCAGCTCCCGAACTGGAGCGAGTTCGCCATCGCCGTCAACTCCGCGATGCTCGCCGGCATCCCGTTCTGCCAGTTCCACGCCGACTTCCGGAGCAAGGAAGTCGAGTTGGTGCTGGGGTTCACCGACGCCACCGCCGTCGTCATCCCCCGGCAGTTCCGGGGCTTCGATTACGTCGCGATGATCAACACCCTCCGTCCGCGGCTCCCGAAGCTCAAGCACGTGCTGGTCGTCGGCGACGGCGTCGCCGCTGACATGTTCGATCTCCGCAAGTTCCTGGCGTCGGACGACGGCGAGCCGCTGCCGGTGGCCGAGCTCCGCCGCCGGCACCCGCACGGTAACGACTTCGCCAGGGTGGCCTTCACCTCCGGGACGACGGGCGACCCCAAAGCGGTCGTCCACACCCACAACACGACGAACTGCGCGCTCAGGTTCCTGAACCGCGATCACGCCGTCAGCGAGGACAGCGCCTTCTTGCTGTTCTTGCCCGTGGGACTGAACTGGGGCCTGTTCCAGACGCTCCAGGCGGTCTTGGCCGGCTGCAAGCTCGTGTACATGGAGACGTTCAAGCCGAAGGAGGCGTTGAAGCTCATCGAGCGAGAGCGCATCACCCAGTTTGCGACGGCTCCGGCGGGTCTGATCGCGATGCTGAACGTGCCCGACTTCAAGACGTGCGACCTGAGCTCGCTGCGGGTCTACATCACCGGCGGCGCCTCGTGCCCGATCGAGGTCATCCGCCAGTGCCGTCAGGCGCTGCCGGGCCACCTGCTCGAGATGTACGGCATGCTCGAGTGCGGGGCGCAGGCGTACACGCGGCTCGAAGACGACCCGGAGGCGGTGTGTGGGCTGGTCGGCCGCCCGCTGAAGGAGATGGGGGTGAAGGTCGTCGACGACGAGGGGCGCGATCTTCCGTCCGGGCACGCCGGCGAGATCCTGACCCTGGGCCCCTCGGTCACCGTCGGCTACTACAACAACCCGGGGGCAAACGCCAAGAGCTTCACCCCGGAGGGATGGTTCAGGACGGGGGACATCGGCGTGTTCGACGACGAGGGCTACCTCAAGATCGTCGGCCGCAAGAAGGAGATGATCATCCGCGGTGGCGCCAACATCTACCCGCGCGAGATCGAGGAGGTGCTGTTCAAGCACCCCAAGGTCCTCGACGTCTCCGTGATCGGCGTCCCCGACCCGAAGCTCGGCGAGCGCGCGTGCGCGTGCATCGTCCCCCGTCCGGGCGAGCAGCTCACGCTGGAGGAGGTCGTGCACTACCTTCGGGACAAGATCGCGACGTACAAGCTCCCCGAGCGTCTGCAGATCCTATCGGAGCTTCCGCGGACGCCGACGGGAAAGGTCCAGCGTCACGTGCTCCTCGGCCAGGTCGTCAACGCGGCCGCCGGCTCTTGAGCGCGAACTCGCAAGGAGGAACACCATGCATGGGATCCTGACACGCCTGGCCCTGGTCCTGGCCGTCCTCGGCGTCACCGTGACGCCGGCACCGGCCCTCGCGGTGGGTGGAGTGACCGACGACACCATCACGATCGGCGCCTTCGGTCCCATCACGGGCCCGGCGGCGTTCATCGGGCTCGGCGGCCGCGACGGGATGAACCTCGCGATCAAGGAGATCAACGCCGCCGGCGGCATCAACGGGCGCAAGCTCTCCGTCCTCTTCGAGGACGACGCACACTCACCGAGCCGGGCGCTGGCTGCCGTCAAGAAGCTCATCGATCAGGACAAGGTCTTCATGGTCTTCAGCGCGGCAGGCAGCAACTCGACCATCGGCGCCATCGACTTCGTGAAGCAGCGACAGGTGCCGATGTACGTCTCGATCGCCTCGGCACCGCCGGTGACGCAGCCCTTCAACAAGTACCTCTTCCGGGGCGGGACGACCGAGGCCGCCCGCTACGGCGAGATCTTCGCCGAGTTCCTCTCCCAGGGGCTCAAGGCCCAGCGGATCGCGTTCATCAGCGGGCGCGACGAGTTCTCCAAGAACGAGGCGGACGCCGTCGTCCGCCATCTCAGGTCGTGGTTCAGCCTCGAGCCCGTCAAGCGGGTCGAGTTCAACATCAACGACAAGGACTTCACCCCGCAGCTGCTCGAGCTGAAGCAGGCCACCCCCCAGGTCATCATGATCTCCGGGCACCCCGCGGAGGGCGCGGTGATCCTGCGCCAGGCCCGCGAGCTCGGGCTCAACCAGTCCTTCTTCGGCAGCGGGACGATGGTCGACAACGCCATTCCCGCCAACGCCAGAGCCGCGGCGGAAGGGTTCACGGCCGCCTGGCTGACGCCGCTCTACATGGGCTCGAAGCACCCCGACATGGTGAAGTTCGAGGCGGCCTGGCGGAAGGAGTACCCCAACATGCCGACCGGCCGTCCCAACGTCTTCGACCTGCTCTGCTACGGCGACATGCACGTGGTGGCGGAGGGGCTCAAGCGGACCGGGCGGGACGTGACCGTCGACAAGTTCATCGCCGCGCTCGAGAGCCTGCGCAACTACCGGGTGAGCATGGTGGCCACCGCCCGGACCTTCACCCCCGAACACCACATCGGCAACCTGACGCTGCAGATCATGCAGGTGAAGAACGGCGAGTGGGTGCCGTTCGACTGGGAGCCGAAGCACCCGAGCGACATCCTGAAGAATCTGAAGAAGCCGTAGCGCGCCGGGCGGTCGAGGCCGCGGATGTCGCTGGCACTGAACGCGCAGCTCTTGTTCGCCGGCATCAGCGTGGGGAGCATCTACGCGCTGGTCGCGCTCGGGCTCGTGATGCCTTTCAAGGCCGCCGGCATCCTGAACTTTGCCCAGGGGGAGATGGTGACGACCGGCGCCTACATCGCTCTGTTCCTGTCGGTCGCGCTCCATCTCCCTTACTACGCGGTCTTCCCGCTGACCCTGCTTCTGGCCGCGGCGTTCGGCGTGGCCATCGAGCGGGCGTTCATCCGACCCGTCATCCGGGCACCGGAGTTCACCATCGTCATCTGCACGCTGGCCGTCGGCCTCATGATCAAGAACGCGATCCGGCTGATCTGGCAGGACAACGTCCATCCGCTGGCCGTACCGTTCAGCCGCGACACCATCGCCCTCGGCGCCGTCCGCATCAACCCGCTCTACCTCTGGATCGACCTCTGCGCGCTGGTGCTGATGGCGATGCTGGTGCTGTTCTTCCGCTTCACCAGGTACGGCAAGGCGATGCGGGCCGTGTCCCAGAGCCAGGAGGGCGCGCGGCTCATGGGGATCCGGGTCGACCGCACGTTCTCCGCCACCTGGGCGATCAGCGCGGCCATGGGCGCCACCGCCGGGATCCTCCTGGCGCCGCTCTTCGGGATCCACCCGGAGATGGGGCACGTGCTCATCAAGGCCTTCGTGGCGGCCGTGGTCGGCGGCTTCTTCAGCCTGCCCGGCGCCGTCGTCGGCGGCGTGCTCGTCGGTGTCGCCGAGACGTTCTCGGGGGCGTACGTCGGGAGCACCTTCAAGGAGCTGGTGGCGTTCCTGCTCCTCATTCTCGTCCTGCTCTTCCGGCCTCACGGCCTCTTCGGAGCCGCCCAGGCGCGCCGTGTCTGACTCGAGGGCGGCGCGAACCGCCAAGATCACCGCCCTGTCGCTGGCCCTGCTGGCCGGGCCCTGGCTGCTCGGGACGTATCACCTCTATTTCCTGAACCTCGTCCTCGTGAACATCGTCATCGCCACAGGACTGAACCTCCTGACCGGCAACGCCGGGCAGATCTCGATGTGCCACGCGTCGTTCATGGCCATCGGCGCCTACGCGACGACCTTGCTGCATCTCACCGGGTGGCTTCCGTTCTGGGTGGCGCTGCCCGTGGGCGCCCTCGTCGCTGCCGCCTTCGGCGCCTGCGTGGGATTGCCGGCCATCCGGCTGGGCGGCTTCTATCTGGCCCTCGCCACTCTCGGGTTCCTCGAGGTCATGCAGGTCCTGATCCATGAGTTTCCGGAAGTCACGGGGGGCGTTCGGGGCATGATGGCGCCCCGGCCGACGGTCTTCGGGCAGCCCCTCACGAGCGACCTGAGCCTCTACTACCCGGTCCTCCTGATCACCGCGCTGATGCTCTGCATCGCCCGCAACGTCCTCCGCTCACCGGTCGGCCGGGCCTTCAATGCTGTCCGGAACAGCGAGCCGGCGGCCCAGGCGCTCGGGATCTCCGTCGCCCGCGTGAAGCTCGCGGCGTTCACGCTGGCGGCCTTCTACGCCGGCGTGGGCGGCGGCCTCTACGCCGCGGTCGTCGGGTTCATCGACCCGGTAGAGTTCGGCATCTGGACCTCGGTCCGCCACATCATCTTCATCGTCGTCGGGGGACTCGGGTCCCTGGCGGGCTCCGTCATCGGCGCCCTCGTGGTGACCGGGCTCCCGGAGTGGCTGCGGCGGCTTCAGGAGTACAGCGACTTCGTTTACGGCGGTCTCCTCCTGGGCTTTCTCATCTTCATGCCCCAGGGCATCGCGGGCGGCTGGGCGCAGCTCCGCCATCGGTGGCGGAGCGGGCCGACGCTGGAGCCGCCGGCGCCCGCCGCCCCGTCGCGATGACGTTCTTCGCCGCCGAGAACGTGACGCTGAACTTCGGCGGGCTCACTGCGCTGCGCGACGTCACCGTCGAGCTGCACGAGGGCGAGATCTGCGGCCTCATCGGGCCGAACGGCGCCGGCAAGACCTCGCTCGTAAACGTCATCAGCGGGGTGATCCGACCGAACGCCGGGCGCATCGTCTTCGACGACCGGCGGCTGGATCTTCTGGCGCCGCACGAGATCGCCCTCCTCGGCGTGGCGCGGACTTTTCAGAACGTCGAGATCTTCGCCGACCAGAGCGTACACACCAACGTCGTCACGGGGCTTCACCGTCGCCTGGCGCACGGCTTCTGGTCCAGCGCGCTCGGCCTTCCTGTGGCCAGGCGCGGTGAGCGAAGGGCGTACGACGAGGCCGACCGGCTGCTCGAGGCCTTCGGCCTCGGCGCGTATCGGGACATGCTGGCCCGGGATCTGCCGTTCGGCATCTTGAAGCGCGTCGATCTGGCCCGCGCGCTCGCCGCGCGTCCTCGATTCCTCCTCCTCGACGAGCCGACCTCGGGCATGAGTGAGGTGGAGGCGGACATGACGATCGGAGCGTGCCGAGCCCTGGGGCGAGAGCGCGGCGTGACGCTCCTGGTCATCGAGCACAACATGCAGGTGATCATGACCCTCGCCGAGCGTCTCGTCGTCCTCCATCACGGCGAGAAGATCGCCGAGGGCTCGCCGGCGGCGGTGCAGCATCACCCGAGCGTCATCGAGGCCTATCTAGGGACGAGCCGTGTCCACGCTTGAGACCACCGGCGTGGTCGCCGGCTACTCCCGCGTCAACGTCCTCCACGACATCTCGCTGAAGGTGCCGACGCGGGGGATCGTCGGCCTTCTCGGCCCGAACGGGGCCGGTAAGACGACCCTGGTGAAGACCATCTCCGGGCTCGTCCGCTGCCGGGAAGGCGCAATCCATCTCGACGGCCGGCCGATTCATCGGCTGCGTGCCGAGGAGATCGTGGACCTCGGCACGATCCATGTGCCGCAGGGGCGGCTCCTGTTCCCGGACCTCACCGTCGACGAGAACCTCGAGATGGGTGCGTACCGCGCGGCGGCCCGACCGCGATTGGAGGAGCGGGGCGCCTACGTCCGCGGGCTCTTCCCCATTCTGGCCAGCCGCGGCCGAGCGCGCGCCGGCGTGCTGTCCGGTGGCGAGCAGCAGATGCTGGCGCTCGGGCGGGCGCTCATGGCCTGCCCGAGCTTCCTGATCCTGGACGAGCCCTCCCTCGGGCTCGCGCCGCGCGTGGTCGAGGAGATCTTCGAGGTGATCACCCGCATCAACCATGAAGGGGTGACGATCTTGCTGGCCGAACAGAACGCGCGTCTGGCCCTCGGGGTGGCGCGTCAGTGCTACGTCTTGCAGAACGGCCGGATCGCCATCCAGGGGACCAGCGCCGAGCTGCTCCAGGACGAGCAGGTGCGCCGCAGCTACCTGGGGATCCGATGACAAGGGACAGCGTGAGCGCGACCGCTGGAGGAACCAGGCGCATCATCGATATGCACTCCCATTGGGGGACGCCACGGGGATACGCCCTGCAGTCGCCCGAGGAGCTCTCCCAGCAGCAGAAGGTGTGGCACTCGTCGCCGAAGCACGTGACGGAGGCCGCGATGGCCAGCCACTTCCGAGAGACGAACGTGCGGGCCATTCTCGACCTGGGGGTGCGGCGAGAGCTGAGCCTGGACGCGCTCCGTGGCCTCCACGACTACGCGCTGGAGACCCAGCGCGAGTACCCCGACGTGATCCTCGGCAACTGGTTCCACCTCGATCCTCGCCTGGCGCACGACGGCGTCCGCGAGCTGCGGCGCTGCATCGACAGGGCGAGCGGCTTCATCGGCTTCGCCGTGGCCGGCGCTGGCTACAACGTCGCGGCGAACGATCCACGCTACGAGCCGTACTACAAGCTCTGCATCGAGGCCCGGATCCCGGTTCTGATCCTCGTGGGCTACACGGGGCTCGGGGCCACGCTCCGGGGCGGCGGTGGCGTGCGTCTGGAGTACTCGCACCCTCGGTATCTCGACGACGCCGCGGCGACCTATCCTGACCTCACCATCGTCGCCGCCCGCCCGGCCTGGCCCTGGCAGACCGAGATGATCGCGGTGCTGCTGCACAAGACCAGCGTCTGGTACGAGCTCCACGGGTGGTCGCCGAAGTACTTCACGGCCGATCTCAAGAACGAGATCTCGCGGCGGCTGAAGGATCGCGTGATGTTCGGCGCCGACTATCCGCTGATCGGCTACGAGCGGCTCATCCGGGACTGGCACGCCGAGGGCTACGCCGAGGACGTCCTCGAGGGGGTGTTCCACCGGAACGCCGAGCGGTTCTTCGAGAGCCTGGGCAAGTAGATGGACCTCCAGCTCCGCGACCGGGCGGCGATCGTCGGCGGAGCCAGCCAGGGCATCGGCTTCGGCATCGCCCGGCGGCTCGCGCTCGAGGGCGCTCGCGTCGCGATGCTGGCCCGGCGCGAGCCGTCGCTCCTCGAGGCGGCCGAGCGCATCCGTGCCGAGACCGGAGCAAGCGTGGTGCCGGTTGTGGCCGACATCCGGAAGGCCGAGCACATCCGACGGGCGGTCGAGGAGGCGGTCAAGGTCTTCGGGACGATCCACATCGTCGTGAACAACGACGGGGCGCCGCCGGTCGGCCGCCTCGCCGGATTCGACGACGCCGCCTGGCAGCGGGCGGTCGAGCAGAATCTGATGAGCGTGGTCCGCATGGTCCGCGAGGTGACGCCGCACATGCGAGCCGCCGGGGGGGGCAGCGTCGTCAACATCACCGCGCTCTCCTCGATCCAGCCGATGATCGGGTTCGGGCTCTCCGTGGCGACCTGGGCCGGCGTGATCGGCCTGGCCAAGACCCTGTCGCTGGAGCTGGCCAAGGACCGCATCACGATCAACACGATCTGCCCCGGGCTCATCGACACGCCCCGTCTGAGCACCGTCTTCACCCGGCGCGCCGAGCAGGAGGACCGCGATCCCTCAGTCGTGGTAGAGGAGGTCAAGCAAAGCGTGCCGATCGGGCGGCTCGGGACGCCGGAGGACATCGCCGCCCTGGTGGCACTGCTCGTCTCGCCCCTCGGCTCCTTCATCACCGGGACGACCATCCAGGTGGACGGCGGGGGACGGCAGAGCCTCTTGTGAACCGCCCCTAGTGCGTCGCTATCTCCTCTCGCGCCTCGCCCAGACCCTGCTCGTCGTCGTCCTCTCCCTCTCCGCGGTCTTCGTCATGGTCCGCCTCGGGGGCGATCCGGTGCTCCTCTTCATGCCGATGGACATCCAGACGAAGGACGTGAACGAGTTCCGCCAGCGTCTCGGCTTCAACGACCCGCTCGCCGTGCAGTACGCGCGCTTCATGGGCGGCGCCGTTCGCGGCGACTTCGGCGAGTCGCTCCGCTACAAGCGCGACGCGCTCGCCCTCGTCCTCGAGCGCCTGCCCGCGACGCTGCTCCTCGCCGGCACGTCGCTCCTCCTCACGCTCGTCGTCGCCGTGCCCGTGGGGGTGATCTCCGCCGTCCGGCGGAACACCCTGGTCGATCACGTGGGGACGGTCGCGACCGTGCTCGGCCAGGCGGTGCCGGGCTTCTGGCTCGGCCTCATGCTGATCTACCTCTTCTCGGTCCAGCTCCGCTGGCTGCCCACGGGCGGCACGGGCACCCCGGCGCACCTCGTGATGCCGTCGGTCGTGCTCGCGGCGTTCTTCTCCGCGCGCATCGCGCGGCTCACGCGCTCGGCGGTCCTCGACGTCCTCGGCGAAGACTACATCCTCACGGCGCGCGCCAAGGGGCTCGCGGAGAGCCGCGTGATCGCCAAGCACACGCTGCGGAACTCGGCGATCCCCATCGTGACGCTCGTCGGGCTCGAGGCGGGTCAGCTCCTCGGGGGCGCGGTGATCACGGAGACGATCTTCGCGTGGCCGGGGCTCGGCCGGCTCACCGTCCAGGCGCTCCTCAACCGCGACTTCCCCGTCGTCCTCGCGGCGGTGTCCCTGACCTCCGTCACCTACACGCTCCTGAACCTGCTGGTCGACCTGCTCTACGGCTGGCTCGATCCGAGGGTACGGCTCCGATGAGTGCCCCACGACCGTGAGGCACCTGAAGGCCTGGCTCGGCCTCTGGCTCACGCTGGGAGTCCTCCTGGCCGCCCTCGGCGCGCCCTGGCTCGTCGCCCACGACCCGCTGCGGGCCGACTTCGGGGAGGGGCTCAGGCCGCCCGGGTCGCCCGGCCACCCGTTCGGCACCGACCAGCTCGGGCGCGACCTGCTCGCGCGCGTGCTCCACGGCGCCCGCCTGGCCCTCTTCATCGGGACCTGCACCGTCCTCGTGACGGCCGTGGGCGGCGGCGTCCTGGGCCTCCTCGCCGGCTTCCTCGAGCGCTGGCCCTCGGCCGTCCTGATGCGGCTCGCGGATGTCCAGCTCTCCTTCCCGTTCATCCTCTTGGCGCTGACGATCAACGCGATCGTCGGCCTCGGGCTGCGCAACATCATCCTGAGCCTTTCGGCGGCCGGGTGGGTCGTGTATGCTCGCGTCGTGCGCGGCGAGGTGCTCTCGGTGAAGCAGCGCGACTTCGTCCAGGCGGCGTCGGCGCTGGGCGCCGGCCGCGCCCGCCTCCTCTTGCGCCACGTCCTGCCGAACGTCGCGCCCTCGATCATCGTGGTGGCGAGCCTCCAGTTCTCGCAGTTCATCGTCGCCGAGGCGGCGATCAGCTTCCTCGGCTTCGGCGTGCAGCCGCCCACCCCGGCGTGGGGCAGCATGCTCTCCGAGAGTCGCGACTTCCTCTACGTCGCCTGGTGGCTGGCCCTCTTCCCCGGCGCCGCCCTCGCGCTGACCGCGCTCGGCGTGAACCTGCTCGGCGACTGGCTCCGCGACACGCTCGACCCGAAACTCAGAGTCTGAGGAGACTGCCCATGCGAAGCCTGCGCTCCATGCTCGCCGTCGCCCTCCTCGCCGCCCTCGCGGCCAGCCTGCCCGCCGGCGCCGCGGCCCAGGACCGCGCCCGCGCCAAGGAGATCGTCATCGGCCTGGGCGCCGAGCCCCGGACCATGCTCGCGGTCACGATCGTCGACTGGACCACCAACAACATGCTCGAGCACATCTACGACCGCCTCCTCGACCGCGACGCGAAGACGCTCAAGCCCAAGCCCATGCTGGCGACCGCGTGGCGGATCGTCGACGACACGACCTGGGAGTTCACGCTGCGCCAGGGCGTCAAGTTCCACAACGGTGAGCCGTTCACCGCGCACTCGGTGAAGACCACGATCGACTACGCCCTCGACCCCGCCAGCAAGAGCCACTACGCCTCCGCCGCGTACTGGGGGCCGGTCAAGGAGGTGCAGGTCGTCAACGACTCCACCGTCCGCTTCGTCACCCACCGGCCCTGGCCGAACCTCGTCGACCACGCGTCGCTGACGAACGCGCTCATGCTGCCCGCGAAGGCGCTCAGAGAGCTCGGGCCCGCGAAGCTCGCCGAGAAGCCCGTCGGCACGGGGCCCTTCAGGTTCGTCGAGTGGAAGCGGGACGAGCGGCTGGTGCTCGAGCGCAACGCCGACTACTGGCAGGGGCCGGCCGACGTGAGCCGAGTCACCTTCCGGTTCGTCCCCGAGTTCAGCGCGCGCCTCGCCGCGCTCCTCTCGGGCGAGATCGACATCATGAAGGACGTCCCGCCGCACGCGCTCGACGCCGTGGAGCGGAGCGGCCGCGCGAAGATCCGCGCGACGGTCTCCTCGCGCATCAACTACCTCGCCCTCGTCAACCTCAAGCCCGGCCCGATGCAGGACCTGCGCGTGCGGCGGGCGATGAACCACGCGCTCGACGTCGACGAGCTGATCGCGAAGGTGCTCCGCGGCCGCGCGTCGCGGATGTGCGGGCCGCTGGCCCCGGGCAACGTCGACTACGCACCCGTCGAGTGCTACAAGCACGACCCGGCCCGCGCGGCGGCGCTCCTCAGGGAGGCGGGGATCGACCCGGCCAGGCTCGCGCTCACTCTCGACTCGCCCTCCGGCCGGTACCCGCTCGACAAGGACGTCTCCCTCGCGATCGCAGCCCAGCTCCAGCGGGTCGGGATCAAGGCGAACGTGGTCGTCAACGAGTGGGGCACCCACCTCGACAAGATCAAGAACCGGAACACCGGGGACATGTTCTTCCTCGGCTGGGGCCCGGCCCTCGTGGGCCAGGGCACCGTCCAGCCGCTCTTCCGCCACGACCAGACGTACGCTTCGTACGGAAACAACAAACTCGTCGACGAGAAGATCGCCCGGGCGGTGACCATCATGGACCCGAAGGCGCGCGCGGCCGCGTACGCCGAGCTGCAGCAGCTCCTGCACGACGAGGCGCCGTGGGTCTTCCTCTGGCAGCAGCACGACCTCTACGGCGTCGCGAGCCACGTGGAGTGGTCGCCGCGCGCCGACGAGAAGGTCTGGATGTACGAGGCCAGGGTGATTCCACGATGACAATGATCGTGTTCGAGCACGCGTTCCTGCTCGACTGCACCGGCGCCGACCCCGTGGAGGGCGCGGCGGTCGTGGTCGAGGACGACCGGATCAAGGAGGTCCTGCCCCGAGGCAAGGTCGGGCCCCTGCCCGGTCCCGTCACGACCATCGACTGCAAGGGCGCCACGCTCATGCCCGGCCTCACGGACGCCCACGTCCACATCTGCGCGGTCGAGGGCAACATCACCGACCAGCACCGCTATCTGCCGCCGAGCCTCCTCGCGGCAAAGGCGCTCCGGCGAGCCGAAGAATGTCTCATGCAGGGATTCACGACGGTGCGAGATGCGGGCGGCGCCGATTACGGATTTCGCGAGGCGATCGCCGAGGGCCTCTACCCCGGCCCCCGCCTGCTCGTGTCGGGCAACTACATCTCCCAGACCGGCGGCCACGGCGACAAGCGCCGGCGGGCCGAGTGGATCGAGCCGATCCGGTGCTGCATCGGCATGATCGGCTCGATCGCGGACGGCGAGGCCGAGGTGCGCAAGGCGGCGCGCGAGCAGCTCCGGCGCGACGTCGACCAGCTCAAGCTCATGGCCTCGGGCGGCGCGATGTCGCCGTCGGACGAGCTGGACACGACGCAGTTCACGGTCGCCGAGATGCGCGCGGCGGTCGAGGAGGCCCAGGCCGTCGGCAAGTACGTCCTGGCCCACGCCTACTCGGACTCGGCGGTCCGCAAGGCGGTCGAAGCCGGCGTGCGCTCGATCGAGCACGGCAACCTGATCCGCGAGACCGCCGCCAAGGCGATGCGGGACGCGGGCGCGTTCCTCGTCCCGACCATGATCACCTACGAGATGATCTACCGGGAGGGCAAGCGCTACGGGATCGGCGACCACCAGATCCAGAAGATCAACCTGGCGCGGGAGCAGTCGGTCCAGGGGCTCACCTACGCCTACCGGGCCGGCTGCAAGATCGGCTCGGGCTCGGACCTCCTCGGCGACATGATGGTCCAGCGCGCCGTCGAGTTCGAGCTGAAGGCCCAGGTGATGACGCCGATGGAGGCCCTCCTCTCCGCGACCCGGGTGAACGCGGAACTGTTCAGGATGTCGGACCGGATCGGCACCGTCGAGCCCGGCAAGTACGCCGACCTCCTCGTCGTGGCCGGCAACCCGCTCAAGAACCTGCGCGTCTTCCAGGCCCAGGACAACCTCACGGTCATCATGAAGGGCGGCCGGATCTACAAGCGGGCGCTCTGAGATGCGGATCGTCGACCTGAGCTTCCCCATCCGGCCGCACTTCCGCTGGCGTGCGCTCTCCGAGCGCGTGGCGACGCACGCCAACGGCGACCCGCTCCAGTCCACGGTGATGACCCTCTCCTGTCACGCGTACACGCACGTCGACGCGCCGCTCCACTACCTGGCCGACGGCCGGCACATCGCCGAGATGCCGCTCGACCAGTGGATGGGCGAGGCCGCGGTGATCGACCTGACCCACCTCGGCCCGAACGGCGAGGTCACAGCCGGGGACCTGGACGAGCGCGCGCGGCACGTACGCCGTGGCGACATCGTGCTGCTCCGCACCGACTGGCCGAAGCGGACCAGCGTCGAGGACCAACGCTTCTGGAGCGAGGGGCCGTACACGGGTCCGAGCGCCTGCGACTGGCTCATCGCCCGCGGCGTCAAGGCGGTCGGCTACGACTACCCCCCGGACCGGTGCATCCGCGACACCGTCGCCGGGCAGCGCCGCAAGCCCGCCCGGGCCGAGTACACGACGCACGCCCTGTTCTTCCCGGCCGGCATCACGGTCATCGAGTACCTGACCAACCTCGACCAGGTCGGCGCGCCGCGCTGCCGGTTCCTCGCGCTCCCGCTCAAGATCGACGGCGCCGACGGCTCCCCCGTCCGCGCGATCGCCCTCGTCGGGTGAACCCGGAGGATCCGATGGCTCCGTCGGCGTCCGACCATCACGCGGAGATCCTCGACCAGTTCACGCGGCAGGCCGTCCCCTTCGCCACGGCGCCCGGCATCAAGAACGAGCAGGCGCTGAGCCTGGTCGTCGATCTCGCCGGCGCCGGGGCGTCCGATACCGTGCTCGACGTCGCGTGTGGTCCGGGACTCCTCGCCTGCGCGTTCGCCCGTGTCGCGCGCCACGTGACGGGCATCGACCTCACGCCGGCCATGCTCGAGCAAGCGCGCAAGAACCAGCGCGAGCAGGGTCTCACGAACCTCAGCTGGCAGCTCGGCGACGTCCTGCCGCTGCCCTTCCCCGACACCTCGTTCACGATCGTGAGCGCGCGCTTCGCGCTCCATCACCTGCTCGACCCGCGGGCGGTGCTGGCCGAGATGGCTCGGGTGTGCGCGCCCGGGGGCCGCGTGGTCGTCGCCGACAGCGCGCCGGCGCCCGACAAGGCGGCGGCGTTCAACCACATGGAGAAGCTCCGCGACCCCTCTCACGTGCGTGCCCTGCCGCTCGAAGAGCTCCGCAGACTCTATCGCGCCGTGGGCCTGCCGGAGCCGCGCGTGACTACCTACGGGCTCGAGGGAGACCTCGAGAGCCTGCTGGGCCGCTCGTTCCCCGCTCCCGGCGGCGCCGACGAGATCCGGCGCCTGTTCGCGGCGTCGCTGGCCGACGACGCCCTCGGCATCGCCACGCGGCGCGAGGGCGACCGCATCCACTACGCCTACCCGGTGGCCGTGCTGGTGGCGGCGCGGGGCGCCGCGTGACGTCTCTCGACCTCCGCCTGGCTCCCATGGCCGGTGTCACCAACGCGCCCTTCCGGCTCGTCGCCCGCGAGTGCGGCGCGGGCCCGCTCACGAGCGAGGAGATCGACGCCCGGGCACTCCTCCAGGGGAGCGCGCGCACGCTGGCGCTCGCGCGCTCCCTGCCCGAGGAGCGGCCCATCGCGATGCAGCTCCTCGGCGCGGACCCCGACGTGCTGGCGGAGGCGGCCCGGAGGCTCGAGGCCGAGGGCGCCGACGCCATCGACCTCAACATGGGCTGCCCCGTCGCGAAGATCGTCGCCAAAGGCCAGGGGGCCGCGCTCATGCGGGACCCGCTCGGCGCCGCGCTCCTCTTCCGCGCCGTGCGCAAGGCCGTGACGGTGCCGTTCACCATCAAGATCCGCGGCGGGTGGGACGACCGGACGGTGAACGCCGCCGAGATCGCCAGGATCGCCGAGGCCGAGGGCGTCGATGCCGTCACCGTCCACCCGCGCACGCGCTCGCAGCAGTTCACCGGACGAGCGCCATGGGAGATCATCGCGGAGGTCGTGGACGCCGTGCGGGTGCCCGTCATCGGGAACGGCGACGTCCGGAGCCGGGCGGACGCACGCGCCATGCGCGAGGCGACGGGCTGCGCCGCGGTGATGATCGGTCGCGGGGCGCTCGGCGCGCCGTGGATCTTCAGCGACTCGACGGAGCCACGCGTCACAAGAGACCGCCGCCGTCCGTCGATCATCCGGCGTCACTGCGACCTGATCGAGGCGCTGATCCCCGCCGGCCACGCGCTCGTCCAGCTCAAGAAGCACCTCGCCTGGTACTCGAGCGGGCTCCCGTTCGCGGCGCGGCTGCGCCAGGATCTCTTCGCGGCCGCCGACACCACGCAGGTCCGCGAGATTTTCTGGAGCGGCTGGTCGGACGCGGGTGCCTCGGCATGATCACGCGGCCGTTCGGCGCCACCGGCGCGCGCGTCCCCGTGATCGGTCAGGGCACCTGGCACATGGGCGAAGGTCACGCCCCGGCCCGGGCGGAGGTCGCCGCGCTCCGCCTCGGCATCGAGCTGGGCATGACACACATCGACACGGCCGAGATGTACGGCGACGGCGGCGCCGAGCGGATCGTCGCCCAGGCGATCGCCGGGCGGCGAGAGGACGTGTTCCTCGCCACCAAGGTGCTGCCCTCGAACGCCTCGTACGCCGGGACGCTCAGAGCCTGCGCGGCCTCGCTCAAGCGGCTCAAGACCGATTACGTCGACCTTTACCTTTTGCACTGGTGGTCGAGCCAGCAGCCGATCGGCGGGACCATGCGGGCGATGGAGGAGCTGGTCAAGCGCGGGCTCACGCGCTTCGTCGGCGTGAGCAACTTCGACCCGGGCCAGCTCCGGGATGCCCAGGCCGCGCTGACGCGCGAGCGGCTCGCGTGCAACCAGGTCCTCTACCATCTGCGCGATCGCGCGATCGAGCGGGACGTCCTCCCCTCCTGCGAGGCGCAGGGGATCGCGGTGGTGGGCTACACCCCGCTCGACAGGGGCGGCTTCTTCCGGGGCGTCGTCGCGGAGGTCGCCCGCAAGCACGGCCGCACCCCGCGCCAGGTCGCGCTGAACTTCCTCACCCGCCGCGCCGCGCTCTTCACGATCCCGAAGGCGACCCGGCTCGAGCACGTCAGGGAGAACGCCGCGGCGCTCGACTTCACGCTGACTCCCGGCGATCTCCGCGCCATCGAGCGGGCCTTCTGAGGGCGTCCCGGTGGAGGACCCGCTGAGGCAACGCTACTTCGAGGACTTCGCGATCGGCGACCGGTTCCGGAGCCCTTCGAGGACCCTCACCGATGCCCACTTCCTCTTCTTCGCCGGCATGACCGGGGACGCCCACCCGATCCACTACGACGACGAGTACGCGAAGGGCACGCGCTTCGGCCGGCGCGTGGCCCACGGGCTCCTCCTCGCGTCCCTCACGGCCGTCGGCGCGTCGACGCTCGGGCCCGTCCTCGAGGCGTCGATCGTCGCGTTCGTCGAGCAGACGACCCGCTTCCTCGCCCCCGCGTTCATCGGCGACACGCTCTCCCCCGAGCACGAGGTCGTCGGGCTCGAGCGCCGGCGCTCGGCGGGCCTCCTCACGCTCCGGGTCACGCTCAGGAACCAGCGAGGCGAGACGGTCCTCGAGGGCCAGCACCGGTACCTCGTCGCCTACCGGCCCACCACGTGAGGTTCGCGGCGGTCGTCTTCGACATGGACGGGGTCCTCGTGGACTCGGAACCCCTGCACGTGGACGCCATGCGCGAGGTCCTGCGCCCCTACGGCGTCCCCTACACCGACCGCGAGAACGAAGAGTTCTTCGGCTTCACGGACCCCGAGGTGTTCCGCGTGCTCCGCGCGCGCTACGGGCTCGCGGCCGACGAGGAGGAGCTGACCCGCCGCCGCGCCGCGCTCGTCGTCGAGCTGACGCGGACGCGCAGCGTGCCGATGGCGGGTGTGCCCGAGGTCCCGACGGCGCTCCGCGCCCTCGGCTACCGGCTCGCGGTCGCGTCGTCCTCGGCGCTGGACGTGATCCGCGCGACGATCGACACCCTCGGCATCGCCGCGCTCTTCGAGACGCTCGTCTCCGGCCTCGACGCGGGGCGCGGCAAGCCCGCGCCGGACGTCTTCCTCGAAACCTCGCGCAGGCTCGGTCTCCCGCCAGGGGCCTGTCTCGCCGTCGAGGACTCGCGCAACGGCCTCCTCGCCGCGAAGGCCGCCGGCATGGCGTGCGCGGTGATCCCCTGCGCCGCCACGCGCCACGAGGACTTCGCCGAGGCCGACTGGCGCCTCGCGGGGCTGCCCGAGCTGCTGGCGATCCTCGACTCTAGTCGGAGCGGCCGCGCGCGGTGATTTCCCAGACCCCTTCGACCTCGCTGCCGCGCACGGCCCAGACGCGGTCGTAGAGGTTGATCGTCGGGTCGCAGTGCGGCGGGAAGAACTCGATGCGCTCGCCGAGGCGCACCGGCCGGTCCGGGTCGCGGAGCGTGAGGCGCCCGTGCTCGTCGCCCGCCCAGCCGTACTCGATCCCGGGGCGCTCGACGGCCTCGGGCGGGAACGGCCGGTCGGTCGCGAAGGACTTGAACCCGGCGTCCACCACCGCCCGGTCGGCGGCCGGCACGCTGATCACGGTGGTGACCACGGTCAGCGCCATCTCGAAGTCCGTCAGCGCGTCGCCGCTCCGCCCGCCGATCCGGCGATAGTCGAGGTCCATCACACAGTACGACCCCGACTGGAGCTCCGTGAGCCCCGGAAGCTCCACGTCGATGTCGTACGTCCCGGTCGAGCCGCCCGCGACGATCTCGACGGGAAGGCCGGCCGCCTCGAGGAGCCCGCGCGTCTCCATGAGCGAGGCCATCGCCGCGCGCGACGCGGCCCGCCGCGCCTCCCAGCCGACGACGTGGGCGCACTGCCCGGCGTAGCCCTGGAGACCGCGGAGGCGGAGCGATCGGTGGGCGGCGACCTCGCGCGCCAGCTCGACCGTCGAGGCGCCCGGCGCCACGCCGGTGCGCCGGTTGCCGACGTCGACGTCGACCAGCACGTTGGCGACGACGCCGCCCGCGGCGGCGGCCCGCCCGAGCTCCCGCGCGTTCTCTGGATGGTCGACGACGACGAGCGTTTCGGGCGCCTCTCCGAGCAGGCGCACCAGGCGCGCGAGCCCCGCCGGCGGCACGATCTCGGTCGTGATCAGGAGCCCCCGGATCCCGGCGCGGGCCATCACCTCCGCCTCCCCGAGCTTCGCGCAGGCGACGCCGAGCGCGCCCGCGGCGACCTGACGGCGGGCGATCTCCGGGCACTTGTGGGTCTTGGCGTGCGGCCGGAGGTGCTTGCCCGCGCGCCGGACGTGGGCGGCCATGCGCTCGAGGTTCCGCTCGAAGCGAGCGAGGTCGAGGAGGAGCGCGGGCGTCGGGATCTCGTCGCGGCGCATGGGCCGGGCCGGCCGCAATCTACCACACCGGGACGCCCCGGGGAGAGGCGCATCGCGCACTTGACCCCTCCTTCCCGGTTCCCTAGACTCGGCTCAATGCCTGGCCGGCCGCTTCTCCAGATTCCCGGTCCCACGCTCGTCCCCGAGCGGATCGTCCGCGCCATGTCGCAGCCGATCATCGACCACCGGGGCCCGAAGTTCGCGGCGCTCGTCGAGGAGTGCCTCGCGGGGCTCAAGTCGGTCTTTCAGACCGAGCGCGGCCACATCGTCCTCTATCCCGGCTCGGGCACGGGCGCCTGGGAGGCGGCGGTCGTCAACACGCTCTCGCCAGGCGACCGGGTGCTCGCGTGCGTGAACGGCCACTTCTCGAGCGGCTTCGCCAAGACCGCCGCCGCCTACGGCGTCGAGTGCGAGCGCCTCGAGGTGGAGTACGGCGAGGGCGTGCCGGCAGATCGCATCGAGGAGCGGCTCTGGCGGGACGAGGCGGGGGAGATCTGTGCCGTCCTCGTGGTCCACAACGAGACGTCGACCGGCGTCACGTCGAACATCCCCGCGATCCGCGCCGCGATCGATCGCGCGCGCCATCCGGCGCTCCTGCTCGTCGACACGGTCTCGTCGCTCGCGTCGATCGACTTCCGCCTGGACGCCTGGGGCGTGGACGTCGCGCTGACCGGCCCGCAGAAGGGCCTGATGCTCCCGCCGGGGATGGCGATCCTCGCGATCAGCGAGCGTGCCGTGAGCGCCAGCGAGAAGGCCAAGTGCCCGCGCTCCTACTGGGACTGGCAGCCCGTGCTCGAGCGGAACCGCCGCGGCGAGTTCCCCTACACGCCGGCGACCGTCCTCCTCTTCGGGCTCCGCGAGGCCATCGCGATGCTCCACGAGGAGGGGCTCCCCAACGTCTTCGCCCGGCACGGGCGGCTCGCGGAGGCCTGCCGACGGGCCGTCCGCGCGATGGGGCTCGAGATCCTCTGCCGGAACCCGTCCGAGCACTCGAACACCCTGACCGCCGTCGTCATGCCCCCGGGCTTCGACTCCGACGACTTCATCCGCCACGCGAACAAGCGGCTGGACATGTCGCTCGGCGTCGGCCTCGGCGCCGTCAAGGGCAAGGTTTTCCGCATCGGCCACCTCGGCAGCCTGAACGAGCTGGATCTCCTGGGCGGGTTGGCGGGCGTCGAGATGATGCTGCGGGAGTTCGGCGTGCCGCTCCGCCTCGGTGCCGGCCTCGCCGCCGCCGAGGAGTTCCTGCTCGGCTGACCGCGGAGGGCCGGCTGATAGCTTGCGGCGCCCCGCGGTGTGGCGCGGTCACCGACGCAGGGCCTGTTCTGCAACATGGCGGAAACTCGCGCGCCTGCCGAGCTCAGCCGAACTCGTTCGTCGTGCCATACAGAACTAGGCGTCCGGATAACGCAGTTCAAGAGAGATTGAGTTCGGCGGATCCTGGCAGCCCCATAGCGGGTGCCCGCGTCGTATACTCGTGATCCGGAGGCCGTGAGCGTTTGATCACCTTCAGGGTCGAGATCGAGCGAGAGGATGACGGCCGCTGGCTCGCAGAGGTCGTCGAGCTGCCGGGCGTCCTCGCATATGGCGAGACGCAGGAGGCGGCTGTGTCAAAGGTTCAGGCGCTTGCCCTGCGCGTCATCGCCGAGCGGTTGGAGCACGGTGAGGCTGGACCTGAACTGCTGAGCATCTCCTTCAACGCAGCGTGAGCGCCTGGGCGAGCACCCGTGCTCGCCGGGTGCTGGCGGCCCTACTGAGGATTGGCTGGGTGGTCAAGCGTCAGTCTGGCTCCCACCGCACGTTATCCCGCACTGGTTGGGCCGACTTCGTGTTCGCCTTTCACGATGATGAGGAGATCGGGCCTCGGATGCTCGGCCGAATCGCGAAACGCACCGGCTTGCGGCCAGAAGATCTGTGACCTACTGCTACCGCCGAACCACGCGCTTGAGAGGACGCGCTTCGCGCGCCGCTCACCGCGGTCGTTCGGCGTACGGCCTTCGGCCGCGGCCGATACCCACGTTATGCCCCAGGACTTTTTGGGCGGCTATTCCGGGAAGGGCTACGCGATCTCGGATACATCGAAGGGCAAACCATTCTCGTCGAGTTCCGATCGGCCGCACCCGCACGTCCTCCTGGGCCGCGAAGCCGTTCATCGTCACCACGTAGCTGTACACCGAGAGCTGGAGCTAGGCCTCGACCTGGAGGCTGGTGGGGGGATGGGGGCCATGTCGGGGCCCCCAGTTAGTCAGACGGTCAGCGCTCGCCGTCGAGCGCGTCGGCGCGCGTGGCGATCGGCGGATCGGGCGGCCAGTCGCCGGTCGCCGGCGGAGGCGGCCGGAACTCGACCGTGACGCCGCCGAGGACGGCGCCGCCCGCCACCTGCCGGACGTCCACGCGCCGCCAGGGCCGGAGTCCGCCGCGCAGCGCGACGGTCGTCACGAGGTCCTTGCCCTCGGCGCCCTGGAAGACGCCGCGCACCCGTCCCTCGAGCGCGCCGGTCCGCGCGTCGAGCGCGCCCTCGAAAGTCCCCAGCAGCACGCCGACGCCCTCGAGGTCGAGCGCGACGCGGCCCGTCACGCGACCGTCCTGCGCCCGCGCCTCCGTCAGCGCGCCGAGGACCCGGCCGGCCAGCGGCCCCGCGAGGCGCCCGCGCACCTCGCCGTCCAGCGGCGGCGCGAAGGCGGTCGCGCCCGCGGGGGCGCGCACCGTCAGCGTGACCTTGCGCTCCTCGCGGGGCCGGAGCCGCTTGGGGCGGCCTTCCACCGACGTCTTCCATCCCCCCGGGGCGTCGACCGCCACCTCCACGTCGATCGCCTCGTCGCGCGGGTTGCCGAGCAGGAAGTCGAGCTGGAAGGCCCGCGCGCCCCGCGCGGCGAGGATCGTGTAGGCGACGTTGGACTGCACCTCGTTATTGTACGGGTTGACGTCGTCGGGGGACGCGACGACCGCCTTCAGACAGAAGTGGTCCACCGTTTCCCCGGGCGCCAGCGGCGGGATGTACCAGCCCACGCCGGCCTGGGGCGGCGGGGTGTCCTGCTGCGCCTCGTCGAAGGTCATGGCGCCGGTCGCCAGCTGCGCGATCAGCAGCCGCTGCACGGCGCCCGCCTGGTTGGTCACAAGTTGCCAGCCCGTCGGCGCCGACCCGACCTTCGCCCAGAAGAAATCGACGGTGACATTCGTCGCCGGCTGGTCGCCCACGTTGCGCACACGGCAGTAGACGCGGTTCTCGAACCCGATGGCGACGCCGTTGGGGCCCAGCGCGTCGATCACCGCGTTCCACCCCGACGCCCCGCCGTTGTTGATGAACAGATCGATCGAGGACCAGTTCGGGCACGTGGACCGGATGCCGCCCAGGTACGGGCGCGAGAGCTGCCACTCGATCCCCCACCGGAGGAACGTGACGTCGGCGCCGTACGGCACCCCGGGCTCGTCGAGGCCCACGGCGTGGAAGACCAGGAGCGTGGTGCGGTGCTCGAGCGAGCCCGCGCCGTAGGCCGCGATGGCCGCGCTCTCGCAGCCGTCGCGGAAGCCGCGGAAGATGTTCTCGTCGATCAGCGACGTCGTCACCTGGCCGAGCGTCGCCGAGAACGAGGCGAGCCCCTCGTACCAGATCCGGGCAGCGCGGGAAATCGGCGCGCCGTTGACGAGGTCCGTGCCGAGCGCCCGCACCGGGATGAGCGGCGCCCGGCCCGGAACGCCCTCGCGCCGGTGGACGCCGCCGGCCGCCATCAGGAAGGCGCAGTGGGCGAGGATCGCGCCGTGGTCGTACGCCCGCGACCAGCCGAAGCCCGGGGGCGGCTGCGTCCTGTCCGCGAAGTGGTCGAGGTTCGCGTGGTTCAGCCCGCCCGGCCGATTCTCCCAGGACGCGGGGTCGCGAGGGTAGATCAGGTTGCGGATCGCGATGGGAGGCGAGTCGTGCGAGAGCTCGCTACCGAGCGTCCAGTGGTCCGCGAACATGCAGCCGAAGGCGTCCGCCAGGCCCTCGTGGAAGGCCGCGGCCCAGCCGTCGTAGCCGATGCCCGGCTCGTTCTGATCGTTGCGGAAACTGAAGAAGGTCACGACGTGCTGGTACTCGTGGCCGAACAGCGCCTTGCTGCCGACGGGGAAGTCCACGCGGCGTGGGAGGTTCGGCGACGTCGCGTTCAGATTGCCGTCGCAGAACATCACGAACGCGCCCCACTGGCCGCCCGTCTTCTTGCGCCAGAACTGCGAGTACGCCGTGTGGCAGTCGTTCAGGTTCGGATCCCGCGTGTGCGTGACCACACGCACCGGGAGGTTCGCGGCGCTCCCAGCAAAGGCGCCGTTGTCCCAGCCGACCCGGCCTCCGACCGCGGCGTACCACTCGTAGGCCTGCGCGGCGAAGAAATGGCCGTCCACCTCGGGCTGCTGCGACGCCTCGCGATCGGCCGGCAGCGTCGTCGCGGACGTCGTCAGCCAGTCGGGCCCCGTGGCGTTCTCCGAGGGCCGCGTGGTCCCGGCGAGGATCGCGTCCATCAGCGCATCGCACCGCTGGACCCACGTCCCCGCCCGCGCCGTGCAGCCATCGCGGTACGTCACGATCACACGCGGGCGCGTAGCGTCGCGCAGCCGGTGGAGCTGCCCGCCGGCGGGCTCGACCTCGAGCGCCCTGAGCACGTATGGGCCGCCGATCGGCGTGACGCCGGATCCCGTGCCGGCGACGTGCATCCGCACGGGGAAGAACAGGAACAGCTCTCCTGTGATGGCGTCGAGAAACACGTCCCCCGGTTCCACGACGGGCGGGGTCTCCTGCTCCGCGCGCACGGCGGCGTAGCCGAACGCGGTCCAGGCGGGGCGGAAGCCGCCGCGCCACGGGTAGACGACCAGGCGCGGCGCCTCGGGGAGGGCCACATCGTCGCCGGCCGCCCGGCGATCCCGCTTCGACCCGGGCGGACGCGCGGCCGTCGCAGCCTTGGCGAGCATCCGCCGCGCGCGCGCCGCCGTCACGCGCGGCCGATCCGCGACGGCCACGTCGCGCCAGCAGTTCGACCAGACCTCCGCGAGGTCCCCCGCGGGCGTGAAGTGCACGGCCAGTCGCGAGCCGTACACCGGCAGTCGCGCGGCGCGGCCGGGGCCGCCGAGCTCGTACTCCTGCTGGTACTCGAGATGACGGCCACCGAGCCGGTCCACGCGCGCGGCGAGCAGCCGCAGACGCCTGGCGAGGTTCGCCGGACCGAAGAGCGGCGCGTAACCGGCGAGGAAGGCTGCCGCGGCGGCCTCCCCTCGCGCGCCGTGGAGCCCGGGGCCGCGGACCAGACGCAGCACGCCGCGCGCGTCGTCCCAGCGCACGGTCGGCCCGGGCGCGCTCTCGAGCAGCCGCGTGAGGAGATCCTGCTGGCCCGACGTCAGGTTGCGCATGGGCCGGGAGCAGGGTAGAGGCCGCCCGGGGCGAGTGTCAAGCGGCTCCGCCGACGGCCTTGACTCCGTCCCTGGGCGACGACTAAGTTGGTTTCCGCACGAGCACCAGGGCGGCGAGCGGGGAGCGGACGACGGGCTCGGCGGGGAGCGAGGTCTTCACGGATGACCTGCCCGAGATGCGGCGCGCGGAGCGCCCCCGGGACGCGGTTCTGCGGCGAGTGCGGGTCGGCGTTCCACGCCACGTGCGGCGAGTGCGGCGCGGCCCTTGCCTCCCACCAGAAGTTCTGCGCGATGTGCGGCCGCCCGGTGGCCGGCGCGGGGGCCGCCGCCGAGTCCCACCCGCTCGCCGAGCGCCTCGCCGGCTCGCTGGCCGGCACCCAGGGTGAGCGTAAGCAGATCACCGTCCTCTTCGCCGATCTGCGTGGCTCGCTCGAGCTGCTCGGCGATCGCGACCCGGAGGAGGCGCGGCGTCTCCTCGACCCCGTGCTCGTCCTGATGGTGGAGGCCGTCCGCCGCTGGAGCGGCACGGTCAACCAGGTGATGGGCGACGGCATCATGGCGCTGTTTGGCGCGCCGATCGCCCAGGAGGACCACGCGGTCCGTGCGTGCCACGCGGCGCTCGAGTTGCACGACGCCGTGGCGCGGCACGCGGCCACCGTGCGACCGAGCCTCAACGTGGACCTGCGCCTCCGGATCGGCCTCAACTCCGGCGATGTCGTCGTGCGGTTCGTCGAAAGCGACCTGCGCTTCGAGTACACGGCCGTGGGCCGCACCACCCACGTCGCCGCCCGCATGGAGCAGCTGGCGCTGCCGGGTACGACGCTGCTCACCGGCACGACGCGCCGCCTCGCCGAGGGCTACGTCGACGTGCGTTCGGTCGGCCCGGTCACGGTCCGCGGGCTGGCGACGCCCGTCGACGTCTACGAGCTCCTCGGCACCTGGCGCGAGCGCCCGCGCTTCGAGGCCGCGCGCGTGCGCTGGTCGACGCGCTTCGTCGGACGCGACCTCGAGCTGGCCGCGCTGCGCCGGGCGGCCGAGCGCGCCGCCGGCGGCCGCGGGCAGGTGGTCGCGGTGGTCGGAGAGTCGGGGATCGGCAAGTCGCGCCTGGTGGGCGAGTTCACCCGCCGGCAGCTGCCGGACGGCTGGCTGGTGCTCGAGACGGGCGCGATCCCCCACTCGCCCACGAGTCCCTACCTGCCCGTCGTCGGCCTGCTCCGTCGGCACTTGGACGTGCGGGAGGGCGAGGACGCGGCCAGGATCGGCGACGCCGTCACCGCGCGCATCCTCACGCTGCACGAGGCGCCGACCGACATGGTGCCGCCGATCCTCGAGCTGCTCGGCGTGTCGGTCGAGGATCCGGCGTGGAGGGAGCTGGACCCGGCGCGCCGGCGGCAGCGGACGCTGGACGCGGTGACGGAGTTCTTCGTCCGGCACTCCCTGACGCAGCCGGTCTGCGTGGTCGTCGAAGACGTGCAGGACCTGGACGCCGAGACCCAGGCGCTGCTCGACCGCCTCGTCGACCGCGTGGCGAGCGAGCGCATGCTCCTCGTCGTGACCTACCGGCCCGAGTACGTGCACGGGTGGAGCGGCCGGGGCCACTACGCCCAGCTCCCCGTGCAGCCGCTCCCGCCGGACGAGGCCGAGCGCCTCCTCTCCGAGCTGCTCGGGGCGGAGCCCGAGCTGGAGGGCCTGGTAGCGCTCCTCGTGGAGCGCAGCGACGGCAACCCGCTCTTCCTCGAGTCGAGCGTGTCGGACCTCGTCGAGGCGCAGACGCTCGTCGGCGAGCCGGGCTCCTACCGCCTGAAGCAGCCGGTCGCGGCCGTGCACGTGCCGTCTACCGTGCAGGCGGTGCTGGCCGCGCGCATCGACCGCCTGTCGGAGGAGGATCGCTCGCTGCTGCAGTGGGCGGCGGCGATCGGCAAGGATATTCCCGTCGGGCTCCTCGCCGCGGTGATGGGGCTCGAGCCGGAGCAGGCGCGGTCGCGCCTCGACGGCCTCGTCGCCCGCGGGTTTCTCTACGAGTCGGGGCTCGCGCCGGCCGCGCAGTTCTCGTTCGCCCACGTCCTCGTGCTCGAGGTGGCCCTCGGCGGCCTGGTGACAGAGACGCGCCGCGCGCTCGACCTGCGCATCCTCGACGCGCTCGAGCGCCTGCACGCCGACCGGCCGGGAGAGCAAGCGGAGCGCCTGGCCCACCACGCATTGCGCGGCGAGGTGTGGGATCGCGCCGTCCGCTACTGCCGCGAGGCAGGGGCGCGGGCGCTGCTGCGCTCGGCGCACGGCGCGGCGGTAGAGTACTTCGGGCGCGCGCTCGCAGCGCTGGGCTGCCTGCCGCAGACCGGCGAAACGATCGTCCAGGGGATCGACGTGCGACTCGACCTGCGGACGGCGCTGATCCCGCTCGGCGAGTACCGGCGGACCGTCGACCACCTGCGCGAGGCGGAGACCCTCGCGCGCAGCGTCGGCGACGAGCGCCGCCTGGCCAGCGTCGGCTCACACCTCGCCAACTACCTGCACCTGACCGGACAGCTCACCGGCGCCGTGGAGCAGGCCCGTCACGCGCTCGGTATCGCCGAGCGGCTCGGCGACGTCGAGCTCCAGGTCGTGACGACCGCCTATCTCGCCTTCGCCTACTACACGCTCGGCAGCTATCGGGAGGCCGCCGACCTGGCCCGGCGCAACACCGTGGCCCGAGCGGCGCCGAGCGAGCAGGAGCGGTTCGGCATGACCTCGCTGCCGCCCGTGTACTCGCGGACCTGTCTGGCGTGGTCGCTCGCCGAGCTGGGCGACTTCGACGAGGCGGAGCGGATCGGCGACGAGGCGATCGCCATCGCCGAGCGCGCCGACCACTCCTACAGCGTGGTCTACGCCTGCCTGGCCGCGGGCGTCCCGCGCCTGCGACGGGGGGCCTTCGACGCCGCGCTCGTCGCGCTGGAGCGCGCGTTCACGCTCTGCCACACGCGCGAGATCCCCGTGCTACTCTCGATCGTCGCCGTGCCGCTGGCCGCCGCCTACGGCCACGCCGGGCGGGTCGCCGACGCGGTCCGCGTGCTGGAGGAGACCGCGGAGCGCGCTCAGCAGATCCGCGACCCGATCGGGCACTGGGTCCGTACCGGCGCGCTGGCGGAGGCCTACGCCCTCGCCGGCCGCCCGGTGGAGGCGCACCCGCTGGCGCTGCAGTACCTGGCCCAGCGCCGTACGATCGGCGCCCGCGGGTACGAGGCCTGGGCCCTCCACCTGCTCGCCGAGGTGACCGCACGCCTGGAGCCCCCGGCACAGCAGCAGGCGAGCCGCCACTACGAGGACGCGATCACGCTCGCCGGGCGCCTGGACATGCGGCCGCTGGCCGCGCTGTGCCGGCTGGGGCTCGGACGGCTCGACCGCCGGCTCGGACGCACGACGGAAGGCGAGGCGACGATCCGCGAGGCCATCGAGGGCTTCCGCTCGATGGGAATGAGGACGTGGCTCGAGCGCGCCGAGGGCGAGCTCCGGGCAGAGTGAGCAGGGAACCGCGAATACAAGGAGGGCGTCATGCCGGGATACGATTCGTCGTCGTCCGAGACCACGACGGTCACATCCGACGGAGGTCGGTTGACCGTCACGGGCCGTCTCTGCTTCACCTACCGCGTCCGCGGCTCCTCCGCGGAGGAGCTCACCCAGTACCTCGGGACCATGACGAAGCGCGGTTGGAAGATCGGCCTCCAGCTCCGGCCGGGCCAGCAGCTCGAGCGGCTCGCCTTCGCGGGCAAGGCCGCCGACGTCGTGCTCGCTCGCCGCGACGAGGTGAGCCAGGAGCTGGAGCGGGCGTTTCCGTGCGAGGGGGCCGAGGTCCGCTGGGTCGGCCTCGTCGCGCCGAAGGGCGCCGAGCGCCGCTACACGTCTACGCTCGCGAACGGCATCCTCACCATCTGCTACACCTTCACCCTCGTCATCACGGATGCGCGCTGCCTACCGCAGGCCCTCGTCATGGCGCTCACCTACGAGGACGAGCGCTTCGCCAACCACTACCTGCTCCACGTGCTGCTGATCACCGCCATCCCGGGCGCCCGCACTCGGGTCGCCGCGATCGTGGACGGCACGAAGCGGGAGATCGCCAAGCCGCGCGCGTTCGATGCGGCGCCGGCGAAGAAGAAGGCCGTGCCGAAGAAGAAGGCGGCGAAGGCATCGGGGAGACGGCGTAAGAAGTAGGCGACGGGCGCGCGTCTCCTGGCCGATGAGGGGCACCGCGAACGGCTGCTCCGCGACTAGCGAGGCAGGGCGCGCTGGAGGCCCCGCGCCTGGATGCCGCTGGTCACGGCGGGATCGAGGTCCGGACGCCGGAACGCCCGGCCGGTCGCCTCCTGCAGGAGCTGCTCCCGGCGCGCCTCGGCCTCGATCACCGCGGTCGCCTCCTCCACGTCCTTCGCGAACGTCTCGGGCGACGGCGCCGGGTGGATGATCACGCGCTTCTGCTTGATCTCCTGCCTGAGCTCCGCCTGCTGGGCAAGGGCGGCCGCGGGCAGCGCGGCGACGAGGATCGCGAGGGCGAGAAGAATACGTCCGACCATATGGGCCTCCACTCCCAGCGTACACCCTCGATTGACCGGGAGTCGAGCCCCGGCTAGACTCCGCCCGATGGACGAGCCCCTCCCCGAGTACCGCCTCAAGGCGCGCAACACCGCGGCGAACAGCGAGAACCGGATCCACGACGACGCCGTCGCCCGCCAGTACGGCTTCCGCGGCGGGCTCGTCCCCGGGGTAACGGTGTACGCGTACCTCACGCGCCCGCTGGTCGAGGCCTTCGGCTCGGCCTGGCTCGAGCGCGGCACGGCGCAGGTGAAGTTCGTCCGGCCCGTGCTGGAGGGCGAGGAGGTCCATATCACAGGCGCCGTCACCGCGCGGGACGCGCGCGGCGTCACGGCCACGCTGACGGCGACCACCGCCGACAGCGGCGAATGCGCCGTCCTCGCCGCGACGGTGCCGGCCGGCACGCCCGCGCCGGTGAACCTCGCGATGTACGCGACGGCGCCGCTCCCGGCCGAGCGGCCGCCGGTGAGCCGCGAGCACCTCTACGGGCTCGCGGCGCTCGGCACGCCCGTCGCCCTCTGGGACGAGGCGCGCGCCGCGGAGTACCTCGACGCCGTCGATGACGGGCTCCCGCTCTATCGCGGCGCGCGGGGCCTCATTCACCCGGCCTTCTTCCTCGACCAGGCCAACCGCGCGCTCGATCGGAACGTGCGGCTCGGCCCCTGGATCCACGCGGAGAGCCGGGTGCGCCATCTGGGCGCCGCGCGCGTCGGCGAGACGCTGGCCACGCGCGGCCGCGTGCGCTCGCTCTGGGAGAAGAAGGGCCGCGAGCTGGTCGAGCTGGACCTCGTGATCGTGGCGGGGGCCCGCCCGGCGGCTCACGTCCTCCACACCGCGATCTACCGCCTCCCGGCGCCGCCGGCCTGACGATGGCCTGGTGGCTCTGGATCCTGATGGGCCTGGCGCTCCTCGGCCTCGAGATGGCCACGCCGGGCGGCTTCTACCTCCTCTTCTTCGGCGTGGGCGCGCTGGTCGTCGGGGCGACGGTCGGCGTCGAGGTCGGCGGTCCCGTCTGGGTTCAGTGGCTCCTCTTCTCGGCGGTGTCGGTGGTCTCGCTGCTCCTCTTCCGCGGCCCGCTCCTCGCGCGGCTCAAGGGCCGGGAGCGGGACGTCGCCATGGACACCCTCGAGGGCGAGGTCGCGACGCTCATGGACGATCTCTCGCCGGGCGCGGTCGGGAAGGCAGAGCTGCGAGGCACCACGTGGACGGCGCAGAACGGGGACGACCGGCCGCTCTCCCGCGGGCAGCGCTGCCGCGTGGCGCGGGTCGAGGGCCTCACGCTCTGGGTTCGAGCCGAGTAGCGGGAAGGAGCGCGCCATGACCGAAGCGATGGTCGTCGTCCTCGTGCTCGCGGTCCTCGTCATCGTGGTGGTCGCGAAGACCGCCGTCGTGGTCCCCCAGCAGAGCGCCTTCGTGGTCGAGCGCCTGGGCAAGTACCGCGCGACCCTCTCCGCCGGCTTCCACATGCTCCTGCCGTTCGTCGACGCGATCCGGTACCGGCACTCGCTCAAGGAGACGGCCGTCGACATTCCCGAGCAGATCTGCATCACCCGTGACAACGTCCAGGTCCACGTCGACGGGGTGCTCTACCTCAAGGTCCTCAACCCCGAGCGCGCCTCCTACGGCGCGGCGGACTACCTCTTCGCGATCACCCAGCTCGCGCAGACGACCCTCCGGAGCGAGGTCGGGAAGATCGATCTCGACCGCACGTTCGAGGAGCGGACCCACATCAACACCCAGGTGGTCAACGAGCTGGACAAGGCCTCCGAGCCCTGGGGCATCAAGGTCCTCCGGTACGAGATCAAGAACATCAGCCCGCCGAAGGACGTCCTCGCCGCCATGGAAAAGCAGATGCGGGCGGAGCGGGAGAAGCGGGCCGTGATCCTCACCTCCGAGGGCGAGCGCGACGCGGCGATCAACACGGCCGAGGGCCAGAAGCAGCAGGTCATCAAGGCGTCGGAGGCCAGGAAGCAGCAGCAGATCAACGAGGCCGAGGGGGCGGCGGCGGCCATCCTCGCCATCGCGAGCGCCACCTCCGAGGGGATCCGCAGGGTGGCCGAGTCGATCCAGGTCGGGGGCGGCTACGAGGCGGTCCAGCTCCGCGTGGCCGAGCAGTACATCACCAAGTTCGGCGAGCTGGCGAACGCGAGCGACACGACGATGATCGTGCCGGCGGGCGTCGCCGATGTCGCCGGGATGATCGCCACCGCGATGAACGTCATCTCCCGCCGGGAGCCACCGGCCGGGTCGGCGCCGGCCCCGGCGTCGCCGCCGCCACCGCCCGAGCCGCGCCCCTCGCCGTTCACCCGGCCGTAGGGGGCGCTGGCCGAGAATCCCGTCGCGCGCGGCGCGTTGATTCGACCGAGGCCGCGTGTTAGAAACGGGCATCCGTCCGAGGAGGCGCGCATGGACCTGAACTACTCGCCCGACGACCTCGCGTTCCGCGATCGAACGCGGCGCTGGCTCGAGGCCAACGTGCCGCGGCGGGAGCTCAAGACCCTCGACGAGCGCCGGGAGTGGCACCGGAAGCTCTATGACGCCGGCCTGATCGGCATGGGCTGGCCCCGGGAGTACGGCGGTCAGGGCGCCGCGCCGATGGCCCAGGCGATCGCGGCCGACGAGATGGCCCGCATCAACGCCCCCTCGCCGATCAACTCCCTCGGCATCTCGATCGTCGGGCCGACCATCATCGTCCACGGCACCGAGGCGCAAAAGCAGCGTTACCTCAAGAAGATCCTGCTGGCCGAGGAGCTGTGGTGCCAGCTCTACTCTGAGCCGAACGCGGGCTCCGACCTCGCGAGCCTCCGCACGAGCGCCGAGGACCGCGGCGATCACTTCATCGTCAACGGCCAGAAGATCTGGACCAGCGGCGGCGCGATCGCCGACTGGGGGCTCCTCCTCGCCCGCACCGACCCGAAGGCGCCCAAGCACAAGGGAATCTCCTGCTTCCTCCTCGACATGCGCCAGCCCGGCGTCGAGGTGCGGCCGCTCAAGCAGATCACGGGGAGCGCCGAGTTCTCCGAGGTGTTCATGACCAGCGCCCGCGCCGAGAAGGCCGACGCGATCGGCCGGCTGGGCCAGGGCTGGGAGATCGCGCAGACGACGCTCTCGTACGAGCGCGGCGGGAACTCGCTCGCGCGGGTCACCCGGTACGCCGGCGCGTTCACCCAGCTCCTCCGGGCGGCGCGGGCGCTCAAGCGCGGCGGCCGCCCCCTCCTCGAGGACCCGCTGGTGCGGTCCCGGATCGGCCGCATCTACGCGGAGCTCGAGGTGCAGCGGTACGCCGCCCTCCGCATCCTCTCGGCGCTCCAGAAGGGCGAGTCGCCGGGCGCGGCCTCGTCGATCACGAAGCTCTCGTACAGCGAGTTCGAGAAGCGTTACTTCGAGCTGGCCGAGGAGATCCTGGGGCCTTTCGGCCAGGTCACGGCGGGCGGGCCCGAGGAGATGAACCTCGACGTGGACTCCTCGAGCGGCGTGCGCGGCAGCTGGGCCTACGCGTTCCTCTGGTCCCGCGCCGGCACGATCTACTCGGGCTCGTCGGAGATCCAGAAGAACGTCATCGGCGAGCGGGTGCTCGGCCTCCCGAAAGAGGCGCGCGCCGACCGCGCGCGAGCGTAGGAGACGACCGTGGACTTCTCCTTCAGCCCGGACCAGCAGCTTCTCAGGAACTCGGCGCGCGCCTTCCTCGACGAGCACTGCCCGCCGGCGCTCGTGCGCTCGCTGATCGACGACCCGCGGGGCGAGAGCGACGGGCTCTGGAAGGAGATGGCGCAGCTCGGCTGGCTCGGCCTGTCCCTGCCCGAGGAGGCGGGCGGGAGCGCGCTCGGGATGGTCGAGACCGCGATCCTCCTCGAGGAGCTGGGGCGCGCCGCCTGCCCCGGGCCCTACTTCCCCACGGTCCTCGCGGCCACGGCGATCGCCGAGGTCGGGAGCGCGGCGCAGCGGACGGCGTGGCTGCCGGCGATCGCGGCCGGCAGCGCCCGCGCGACGGTCGCGTTCCTGGACGCGGAGCTGGACTGGGACCCGGGGGAGACGACGACGCGCGAGGAGCGGAGGGCCGGCGGCTTCACGCTGACGGGCGTGAAGCACTTCGTGCCGTGGGCGCACGTCGCCGACGTCCTCCTGGTGCCCGCGCGGGCGCGCGAGGGCCTCGCGCTCTTCCTCCTGACCCCGTCCGCGCCCGGGCTCAAGCTCTCGCCGGTCGAGGGCATCGATCCCGGGGCGCGCTGGAGCACGCTCCGGCTCGACGGGGCCTCCCTCCCGGCCGGCGCGCTCCTCGGCGAGCCGGGCGAGGCGGGGCCCGTCCTGGCAGCGCTCCTGCGCCGCGCCGCCGTCGGCGCCGCCGCCGAGATGCTCGGCGCGGCCCGGCGCTGCCTCGACATGTCGGTCGCGTACGCGAAGGTGCGCGAGCAGTTCGGCCAGCCGATCGGGTCCTTCCAGGCGATCCGCCACAAGTGCGCCGAGATGCTCCTCGAGGTCGAGAACTCGCACGCCGCGACCTACTACGCGGCCTGGGCGCTCGACGCCGGCGCCGAGGACGCGGACCTCGCCCCCTCCGTGGCGAAGGCCTACGTGAGCGAGGCGGCGCGCAAGGTCTGCGGCGAGGCGATCCAGGTGCACGGCGGGATCGGGTTCACGTGGGAATACGACCTGCACCTCTACTTCAAGCGCGCGAAGGCGCTCGAGCCGATGTTCGGGGACGCCGACTACCACCGCGAGCTGATCACCCGCCGGGTCGCCCAGTAGCGAGTGGAGCCTCTCGCCGGGATCCGGGTCGTCGACCTGACGAGCTACATCGCGGGCTCGTACGCCGCGATGATGCTCGCCGACCTCGGCGCGCGGGTCGACAAGGTCGAGTCGCTCGAGGGCGACTCGTTCCGCGAGCTGCCGGGATTCCACGGCTGGAACCGCGGCAAGCGGTCGATCGCGGTGAATCTGAAAGCGCCCGAGGGCCGCGCGATCGTCGAGCGGCTGGCCGCCCGGGGCGACGTCGTCATGGAGAACATGCGCCCGGGCGTCGCGGACCGCCTCGGCGTCGGCGAGGCCCGCCTCCGCGGGCTCAATCCCCGACTGATCTACTGCTCGATCACCGCGTTCGGCTCGACCGGCCCCTACGCCGACCGGCCAGGGTTCGACCCGCTGCTGCAGGCGCTGGCCGGGGTCATGACCCTGCAGGGCTTCGGCGGGCCGCCCCAGTACGTGCGCATCGCGATCACCGATTACTACGCCGCGGCGCTCGGCACCCAGGCGGTCCTGGCGGCGCTCTTCGCGCGCGAGCGCACGGGGCAGGGCCAGCGCGTCGAGACCTCGCTCCTCCAGGCGGCGCTCGCGCTCCAGTCCGGCAACGTCGTGGACTACGCCGGCAAGCAGTCGACCTTCCGCGATAACCCGACCTACCGGCTCTACCAGGCGAGCGACGGCGAGTGGCTCTTCCTCGCGTGCGGCAACCAGACCTTCTGGGTCAAGCTCTGCACGGCGCTCCGCCTCGAGCGCCTCGCCGATGATCCACGGTTCGCGTCCTGGCTCCTCCGGCTCGACAACCGCGAGGCCCTCCTGCCACTTCTCGAGGAGACCTTCCGGGCGAAGCCCCGGAGCCACTGGCTCGACGTCCTCGCCGCGCACGACATCCCGGCCGCGCCCGTGCAACCGCTCGCCGAGTTCATGGACGACCCCGCCGTGCGCCACCACGCCATGGTCCGCGAGTACGACCATCCGGACGTCGGGCGGCTCCGGCTGATGGGCCAGCCGCTCGGCTTCTCCGCGACGCCAGCCCGCGATCCCGGCCCGCCGCCCGCCCTCGGCCAGCACACGGGCGAGGTGCTGCGCGAGCTGGGCTGGGACGACGCGGCGATCGCCGACCTCGAGGCGCGGGCGGTGGTCAGGCGCCCGGGGGCGGGGGCTCCCGGCGCTCCAGGAACCCCACTTCCGCGCCGGCAGCCCCCGCCCCCGGCACCGGACCGCCGATGACGTACGAGACCATCCGTCTCCACACCGCCGGGGGCGTCGCGAGCGTGACGCTCGACCGCCCGGACGTGCTCAACGCCATGAACGACCGGATGCGCGCCGAGCTGACGCGCTGCTTCGGCGAGCTGGCGAGCGAGGACGACGTCCGCGTGATCGTCGTCACGGGCGCGGGCGAGCGCGCGTTCTCCGCGGGCGCGGACATCCGGGAGTTCGTGGAGCCCGAGCCGCCCGTCCGCTTCCGCGAGCAGCGCCGGCGCCTCGACTTCCGTGGAGCGATGGACCGCTGCCCGCAGCCGCTCATCGCCGCGATCCGGGGCTATGCGTTCGGTGGCGGCCTCGAGCTGGCGCTCGCCTGCGACATCCGCCTGGCGGGCGACGACGCCCGGCTCGGCCTCACCGAGATCGATCTCGGGATCATCCCGGGCGGCGGCGGCACGCAGCGTCTCCCCCGCCTGGTCGGCCGCGGCAAGGCGCTCGAGATGATCCTGACCGGCGCGCGCATCGACGCGCGCGAGGCGCTCCGGATCGGGCTCGTCGAGCGCGTGGTCCCCGCCGCAGAAGTCCTGTCCTCCGCGCTCGAGCTGGCGAAGGCGCTCGCCGCGAAGGCGCCGGTCGCGCTGCGGTACGCGAAGGAGGCCGTCATGAAGGGGCTCGGACTGCCGCTCGAGGACGGGCTCCGCCTCGAGCACGATCTCGCCACGCTCCTCCGCACGACCCAGGACCGCGTGGAGGGCGCCAGGGCGTTCCTCGAGAAGCGGAAGCCCCGCTTCACCGGTACCTAAGTGCCGTTCGCGTACTACGCGCGCCTGACGCGCGCCCAGCAGGCGATCTACCGGAAGAGCGACGCGATCGTCGAGATCCGACTCCCGAACCCGGCGGCGCTCCATCCCCTGGTCGCGGCGCTCGAGGCGGCGCTCAAGTCGGAAGATCGCCCCTCGACCCAGCGAGCGACCGACGCGCTGATCCGGGCGCTCTGCGCCGCGATGGAGTTGCCCACCGTGCGCGTGGAGGTGCTCGCGGCGCGTCCCCACGCGCGCTGGGGCGAGCTGCACGGCCTCTACACGAACGACCGCGGCAAGCCGATCACGATCCAGCTCTGGATGCGGACGGCCAAGCAGAAGCGCGTGGTCGCGTTCCGGACCTATCTCCGGACGCTCCTGCACGAGGTCGGCCACCACATCGACTACACGCGCCTCCGGCTCAGGGACTCGCTCCACACGGACGGCTTCTACAAGCGGGAATCGAGCCTGTTCCACCAGCTCGTCCCGGAAAGGACACCACCGATGCCGACGATAGAGGACGTCGCCAAGCAACCCCTCGATCAGCGCCTCGCGCGGATGGCGCGGACGCCCGGCGATCTTGCCGCCGCGATCCGCGGCCAGAGCGAGGCGGCGCTCGGGCGCCGGCCGGACGCGAAGAACTGGGCGGCCACGGAAGTGATCTGCCACCTGCGCGACACCGAGGAGTTCTTCAACATACGCTTTGCCACGATGCTGGCGATGGACGATCCGAAGTTCGTCGCCATCGACGGCACCAACATGCCCGACCGCTGGGCCGAGGATCGCCAGTACCTCCGGAACGACGCGGCGGCGGCGCTCGCCGCCTTCGGGAAGCGGCGCGAGGAGTCGCTGGCCTTCCTCCGGAAGCTCACGCCCGCCGAGTGGCAGCGGGCCGGGATCCACGTCACCCGTGGCCGCATGACCTTCGGCGACTTCGTCGCGCTCATGGCGTGGCACGACGACAACCACCTCGACCAGCTCACGCGCGCCCTCGACGGCCGCGCCTAGCACGCCCGGCCGAAGGAGTCGGCCCGGCGTCAGCGGAAGGCGGGAGCGATCTCGCCGATGAACCGGTCGAGCAGCGGCTCGACGGGCTCCCGGAGGAACATCGTCGTGATCCACACCATGTCGACGCCGGCGTCCCGAACCCTGGAGAGCTTCTCGCGGACCTCGGCGTCCGTGCCGGCGAGGACCGCGTCGCGGGCCGCCTCCTCGCTCGCCCCGAAGCGGCGCCGGAACGCGCCCTCGAGCTTCGCGACCTCGCCGCGGTCGTCCGTCAGGAGGAGAGCCATGTTGGCCGAGCGCCTGACGGCCCGGGGATCCCGGCCAGCCGCCGCGCAGTGCTCGTCGAGGATCCTGCCCTTCCGCGCGAGGGTCTCGGGGCCGCCCCACGCGTTCCAGTGGTCGGCATGTCTGGCGGCGATCCGGAGCGTCACCCTCTCGCCGCCGCCGCCGATCATCAGCTCCGGGTGCGGCTGCTGGACGGGCTTCGGCATGAGGGGCGCGTCCTCCAGCCGGTAGAAGCGGCCCTTGAAGGTGCTCGTCGGCTGCGTCCAGAGCATCTTCAAGACCTGACAGGCCTCGTCGAGCCGCGCGAGCCGCTCGCCCACCGTGGGGAAGGGGATGCCGTACGCCTCGTGCTCGTTCTGCTGCCATGCGGCGCCCAGCCCACAGATGAGCCGGCCCCCCGCGATGACATCCACGGTCGCGGCCATCTTCGCCACCACGGCGGGGTGCCGGTAGGTGTTGCCGAGGACGATCGTGCCGACGCGCATCCGCGGGACGAGCGCGGCCAGCGCCGCGAGCGTGCTCCAGCACTCGAGCGTGTCCCCCACGCGCTCGGGCGTGTTCGGCATGAAGTGGTCGGTGACGCAGGCCGCGTCCCAGCCCGTCGCCGCCAGATGCCGCCACAGGCCCAGCACGCGGTCCCAGGTGGTCTGGGTGAGGCTCTGGAAGATTCCGAATCGCATCGGCGCTAGCCTTCCGTCGCGATCGTCTTGAGCGCGTGGAGCTGGTCCCCATCGGCGCACGCGATCAGCACGTCCCCGGCCGCGAGCACCCGCTCCGGCGGGGGGTTGACGATGTTGCGTCGCGCGTCGGCCTCCCGGAGGGCGAAGACGATGACACCGGCGCGCTCCTGGATCCGGAGATCGCCGAGCGCCCGTCCCGCGACCGCCTCGCCGACGGCGACCTCCTGCACCCGGATCGCCCCCGTCTCCCGCAGCATGGCGTCGAGGAAGCCGACCACGTGCGGCCGCAGCATCTCGGAGGCGAGCCGGAGCGCGCCGATGCTGATGCTCGACACCACCGCGTCGGCGCCGGCCCGGTGGAGCTTCGGCCGCGACTCCTCGGCGACCACGCGGGAGACGATGCGCATCGTCGGATGCATCTCCCGCGCCGTCAGGATCACGAAGAGGTTGTCCTTGTCGGAGGGCAGGGTCGCGATGAGGCCGCGCGCCGTCTCGACGCGCACCCGCCGCAGCGTCTCGTTGATCGTCGCGTCGCCGATGACGTAGACGACCTCCTCCCCCAGCTCCTGCAGGACGGCTTCCTTTCCGGGATCGGCCTCGATGCAGACGAACGGCGTCCGCGTCGCCACCAGCTCCTGCACGATGTGGCGTCCGGTCTCGCCGCCGCCGCAGACGACGATGTGATCGTGTAAACGCGCGATGCGCCGCTCCATGCTTCGTTTCTCCCACAGGTGCGAGATGTGGCCCTCGACCCAGAACGCGGTCACCGTGCTGAGCCCGTAGGCGACCGTGCCGAGCCCGAGGGTGATGAGCGCGATGGTGAAGGCGCGGCCGGCTGTCGACAGGGGATGCGTCTCCCCGAACCCGACGGACGCCACGGTGATCACGGTCATGTACAGCGCGTCGAACATGGACCAGCCCTCGATCAGCTCGTAGCCGACGGTGCCGAAGGCGATGACGCCGACGAGGAGGACCACGATCTGCCAGATCGGCTGCCCGCTCACGACCGGCGGGGCACGACGCCCGCGGCCGCGAGCTGCGCGCGAAGGTCGTCGCCGCGATCGACCCGGTAGAGGATCGCGCGCAGCCCGAGCGCCTCCGCGGCGCGGACGTTCGGCTCGTGATCGTCGACGAACACGCAAGCGGCCGGCGGGAGGTCGAGCCGCCGGCACGCGAGGGCCCAGATCTCGGGCTCCGGCTTGATGACCCCGACCTCCGCCGAGCAGACGATCTCGTCGAACAGGTCGGCGATGTCGAGGCCGTCGCGGAGCCGGGTCCGCAGCGTCGTGTCGGCGTTGCTGACGATGGCGAGGCGGTATGCGGGCCTGAGCGCGCGGAGGAGCTCGATGTTCTCGCCGATCGGGCCCTGCGCGGCGCGCCAGACGTCGTGGAGCGGCGGGAGCGGCCGGCCCGCCGCCTCCTCGAGCGCCTGGTGGGCGGCGGCGCGCCACGCGGCCGGCTCCGCCCGCCCGCGCTCGACCTCCCGCCACATGTCGCTCCCGTAGAGCGTGGCGAACACGCTGCCGCCCGGCAGCCCGTACTCTGCCTCCAGCCCGCGGGCGACGTCCCAGCGCATGTCCCAGATCACCCCGCCGAAATCGAGGAGGACGGCTCGCGGCGCGGGAGCGGTCATGCGCTAATAGCGCCCGCCCGGGCGGGGACTCGCCGGCTGCGGCTCGACCTTCTCGACCCGCGGGTTCACGGCGACCCAGCCGCGCTCCCGCATGCAGGCGTCGTCCAGCTTGCCGCTGCGGGAGCAGGCCGCGTGATCGCGCCGGAACTCCTCGACCGTGTATCGCTCGCCGATCTTCATCCACTGGCGCTCGTCCGTCGAGCCGCACCCGGCCAGCAGGACGGCGAGCCCGAGAGCGATGACGATGGCTCGATGGCGCATGTGCGCCGCATTGTACCGGGTGCGCGGCCCGAATGGGAGGGCCTGCCAGGTCAGCGCCTCCGCTACCAACGGTTGCGCCGCCGTCTCGGGGGTCGGTACCTCCCCCTCCGTGTCCGCCGAACGCCCGCTTCAGCGGCGGCGCCGAGCAACGCGAGGTGCCGGCCACTGCAAGCTGAAGTTGGGCTGGCTGTCGAAGTCGGCACCCTCCCACAGTTGCTCGACTTCGATGAGAAGGCCCCCGAGTTTGGTCGCTGCTTCCCGGCAACCTGCGATGATCGTCTCGTACGTTGCGTAGTCGCGAATCGCCTTGATCTGCCTAACGGCATGGGTCTTGGCAAGGAGGTCGGGACAATCTGAGAATCGCCGCCGCAGGCCAGTCCAGAGGCCTGCGTCGAGTGGCGGGTGGAGCAGCGGCGTAAGTCCCGGACGTCCCAAGCCGCCGACGTACCCTGCGGTCTTGAGGTAGACATTCACCATCTTGGACGCCCAGCCGACGGAGAGTCTCGCCTCCTTGGCACACAGGCCCAGCGTTGCCGCGCGGTGCCACTGCGCGAACTCCGGCGGTGTGATCGGAGCACGGCTCGACCTCAGCAGGCGGGCGAAGTCGATGGAGCGGAGCAGCGGGTACACCCGTTCGCGGGACTTGACGGGTGCGCTCGAGTGGAGAGCCGACAGTACGGTCCAGCCAGCGTAGGTTGTGACGATCTGTGCCCGACAGTCGTTCATAGATCGATGATTCTGCTCTGCTCGGCCCAACGCTGCGGTTCAGCCGCCGCGCCGTTCAGGTCCGGCTGGCGACAGGGCAATCAACGCGGCCGGCTCCAACCGCTTGCTAGGCCCAACTAGAGGGGTCATCATCGCAACCGCTTCCGAACCGCTGAACTGAGCGACGCGGAACCAGCGCCAGATCAAGGCATCACCGTGGGCAAATGCCCGTCAGCGACATGCGTCGCGACTAGACGGCATGATATTGATATTTTGAACGAGGCTGACCTGTCGTAGACAAAAGCCCGCATTACCGAGAAAGCCCTTAGGCATTTGCGGCAGGTGGAAAGCGACCATTGGATATTGCGCTATGAATTGCTTTCCTGAAGGAATGATCACCGCCGACTTCAGACCGATCCACGGTCCGAGTTGTTGTTGCATGACTGCATCAGTGAATTGTGCCGGTATATCGATGTTCACGATTCTCATTTCACCCGCTTTCAGGGCGACCGGCTGGACCACTTCTGGTAGGTCGAGTATGTCTGTCCATTCCGTATCGAGCGGCTTTGCAAAGACTAGGCGAATCGATACAACCAGGACATCCTGATTGCCGGAGTTGATTAAGCTGAACCGCAGATGACGGGGATCCAAGTCTCGAGTGGAAAATATCGAGAAGGGAGGCAGTGGCTGAAACAACAGCCCCGGACGAGGGTAGTCGTAAACGTAGCTGTGACCCGCGGTGAATCCAATCGCGACCACGGCCAAGAACAAAGGTAGCCATTCGCGAGTCCTCTTGAACATGCTAACCACCCATTGCGGAGGAGGCCGTCGGGCCGATGATGCCTAACCTCATGCTGTGTGGCGGGCCTGCACAGTCTGCGAAAACGGTACGTCGCTGGTGGCCCGTCCGCACCAGCTTGAGGTTAGGTCGACGGCTACGCTGCGAGGAGATTTATCTTTCTGCATTGAAATTGCGCTCCACCACGGATATTGCGTAGGGTGCGTGTAACTCGAAATACCTTGTAACCAACCGCGGGTGAGAAGTAGTCGTTGAAGACCCCGTTTGAGACGAGCACCTTGTACGCCGGTGACCCGCCCTTGTCCTTCACTGCATTTTGGAGCCGACAAGCGATATTCAGGGCCCGGCCCACATACTCCTTTCCCCCGTACATGGTCATCGGCGCGAGCGGTCCCTTCTCCACTCCAAATGTGAGTCCTGTTAGTGAAGGAGGGGTGTCAAGATATCGCAACACGTCATTCCGGAACTCCTCCTTGAAGAATGAGCAGAGATCGCGCAGGAATGTCAGCAGTGCGGGCCCATTCGTCTTCGGTGGAAACAGCAGAATCCACCCGTCCCCTGTGAACTTATATGGGTCAAAGAGAATGGTTTTCTGTGCTGCAGCCAAGTAGTGTTTCAACTTCGTAAGAAACTTCTGGAACCGCGATACGTCCCCTTTCAAAGTCAGTTCCTCGATAATGTCTGAGGAGGAGCACATATCGAAGGCAACCACTATTGCGTCCCCAGCTAGATGCAGCCGAACGTACTTCATAACCATTGATGAAGTGCTCCTTTGGGCGACCTAACGTGTTGCTGTGCGGCTGGCCAGCACGACGATGCAAAATGGCACGCCGCTTCCCGCCCGTCCGCACCAGCACATAGTTGGGCGGAATGCCTCAGTGTGCTTGGATAATCGGAAACTTATCCCACCGACCCTCATACGATTTCACTGAACCCCAATTGAGTCCTGCGCCGTGGAGGAACGGTCTGCCATCTCGTTTGGATGGGGGCATTTTCGAGAATTCGCTTTTCGCGTCAGAGTGAGAAAGTATAAAAACCGCAGCTGTGAACTATCGCCGACCGGGGGAACCAGAACGACCACGAGGAACAGGTCTCGCTGGATGTCTCCCTCAAAAAACGACTTGTCGATGTAAAAGCCATTCGCATTCGAGATGCCCTTGACCTGGACCTTGAACGACTTGCCGTCCGGAATTGCGCACAGCATATCTACTCGACGAGTATTCCCTAGGGTGAACGTAACGTCGTAGCCCCGCCGAGACAGTTCCGCCCCGGTCGCTAGAACGGCAGCCGAAGATGTGTGTTGTGTAGCCCGTTTCACGTTTCATGCCGCCCAAAACGCTCAGGCTGAGCGGCCGGCAAAGCCGGTCCGCTCCGGTCCGTTGACTCTCATCCAGGCCTCCTCCTCACCACCCGGCAGGGTACGGTGAGTGCGGCCAAACACACACCCTCCCACCGGGAGGGAGGAGGAGATGGGATGAGGTTCTATACCAAGCCGCATCGATACTACTGTGGCATCGACCTGCACGCGAGGCGGATGTACATCTGCGTGCTGGACGCGGAGGGCCAGGTGCGCGTGCATCGCAATGGCCCCGCGACGCCGGAGCACTTCCTCGCCACCATCGCGGCGTACCGCGAGGACCTGGTGGTGGCCGTGGAATGCATCTTCACGTGGTACTGGCTCGCCGATCTCTGCGCGCAGGAGGGGATCGCCTTCGTCCTCGGGCACGCCCTGTACATGAAGGCCATCCACGGCGGCAAGGCGAAGAACGACAAGATCGACGCGCACAAGATTGCCGTGCTCGTGCGGGGCGGGATGCTGCCGATGGCCTACGTGTACCCGCGGGAGATGCGGGCGACGCGGGACCTCCTGCGGCGCCGGTGTCACTTCACGCGCAAGCGGGCCGAGCTGCTCACGCACATCCAAAACACGGCGAGCCAGTATCTCCTGCCCACGCTCGGCAAGATCGCCTACCACGGGAACCGCGGCGGGGTCGCCGCGCAATTTCGCGACCCTGAACCCCTCCGGAAATCACGCGTCGCGGAGCGCGCCGGCGCATCCACGACCGCGACGGTGCGACCACCGAACACGCCGCCGACGCCGCGGCCCGCGGGGAGGAGGCGAGCTGAGGGCGCGCGCG
>JACQWC010000032.1 GCA_016209635.1 Candidatus Rokuibacteriota bacterium
CGCGCCGGTACGTTGCCTTCACCCCCTGCTATCGGCGCGAGGCGGGCACGTACGGCAAGGACATGAAGGGGATGATCCGGCAGCACCAGTTCGACAAGGTCGAGCTGGTCAAGCTGACGACGCCCGAGCAGTCATACGACGAGCTCGAGTCGATGCTCGGGAACGCGGAGGAGGTGTTGCGCCGGCTCGAGATCCCGTATCGGGTCGTCACGCTGTGCGCGGGCGACCTCGGCTTCGCCGCGGCCAAGACCTACGACATCGAAGTGTGGTTGCCGGGGCAGGGGAAGTACCGGGAGATTTCCTCGTGCTCCAACTGCGAGGCCTTCCAGGCCCGCCGCGCCGAGATCCGCTACCGGCCGGCGCGAGGCGGCAAGGCCGAGTACTGCCACACCCTCAACGGGTCGGGGCTCGCCGTGGGGCGCACGTTCATCGCGGTGCTGGAGAACTACCAGGAGGCCGACGGGACCGTGACGATCCCCAAGGCGCTCCGTCCGTACATGGACGGCCTCGAGCGACTCGCGCCGTGAAGACGCCGACCGACATCCTGCGCGAAGAGCATCGGATCATCCTGCGCGCGCTCGACACGCTCGAGGCTGCCGCCAACCGCATCGCGACGGGCGGGTCGCTGCCCGACGGGTGGTGGGAGCAGATGGTCAGCTGGCTCCGCGCGTTCGCCGACGGGAACCACCACGCCAAGGAGGAGCGGGCGCTCTTCCCGGCCATGACGCGTGCCGGGATCCCCTCGGGCGCCGGGCCCGTCGCGGTGATCCTCGGCGAGCACGTCGAGGGCCTGGCGCTGCTCCAGGTGATGGAGACCGGCGAGGCCAAGCACCGGGCCGCGACGGCCCGGCGGTACGGACAGCTGCTGCGCCAGCGGATCGGCAGGGAGAACGAGCTGCTCTTCCCGCTGGCCGACGACGTCCTGGACGACCAGGCCCAGCAAGCGCTCCGCCGGGAGTTCGACCGGGTGGAGGAAGAGCTGGCGGTGGGCCCGTTCTTCATCCGCGCCGAGGCGGCGATCGACCGACTCGCGGCCGCCCTCGTGGCCCGCTGAGCCGCGCCGGAGGAAGCGGTGAAGAGGCTCTTCTTCCTGATCGTTCTCGCCGCCGCGGCGTCGTACTACTTCCTGGGTGACGCGGGCCTCGTCGTCTTGCCGTGGGGCGGGGGCGGAAGCTACAAGTTCGTCCCGAGGGGTGAGGGCCGGGCGCTCCTCGTCACGAAGGGTGACAGCAAGGTCGATTTCACGGTCGGCCGCGACGTCGACGAGACGTTCATGCTGTTCGGCGCTCAGACCGACGCCGGGGCGGAGTACCTGAGCGCGTGGTTCGCCGGCATCACGATGCCGACCGCCATCGCCCTCTACAAGCGGTACCCCGACTTCCACATGTGCAAGTCGGCGGGCGCCGCGGAGGCCCAGCGGAGCGTGCAGGACCTGAGCGTCGTCAGCGACCAGGCGGCGGTGCGCGACGAGCTGGCGGCATTCGTCAAGGACTTCCACGAGCGCATCCGGAGCGGCGGCCGGCGGCTCTGCCTCAGGCTCGTCGGCCACGAGCTGGAGCTGAATTCCTGGGAGTACGGGGGCGCGAAAATGGCCTTCGGCAGCGATCTCAAGAAGAACAACCTCTTCGTCGACCGCGTCGAGGCCTACGACTGCCAGGAGCTGCTGACCGGGAAGAAGTCGCTGTGACGGTTCCGGGCGTCGGGACGCTCGGCGCGCGGGAGGCGACGAATGGCTGACGGGACGTGCTTCCACAACCTCTGGACGGGCGGCATCGAGCGCGAGCTGGCCCCGGGCGTCAGGGCGCGGATCTTCCCGGGCGTGAACGCGATGCTCTCCGTCGTGACGATCGAGCCCCGCGCGGAGTCGCCGGTGGTGATGACCTACCGGCCCGGACGCGTCGCGGAGATCTTCGACATCGGGCTCGAGTGGCCGCGCGACCTGGCGATGACCACCCAGCCCGACTTCCAGGAGTACGTGGCCCTCGTCCGGACGAGGATCGCCAAGAGCCAGCGCTCGCGCCGGTGAGCGGCGCACCCGGCGTGCTCTCAGCGTCCGGCGACCGTCAGCGCCGGACCTCGGCGAGGGGGAGCGAGCCCTCGATCTCGCCCTTCATGAGCGGGCGCTGGCGACCTCCGGCGGCGCGCGCCCTGGCCTCGACGTGCTTTTCGACGTACTCGTAGAGCTCGGAGACGGTGATCACCCCGTCGCCGTCGCGATCCGCCTTTCCGCCGAGGCCCTCCAACACGTAGTGCGTGAACAGGCCGTGAGACAGCTCGTCCAGCTCCAGCGCCACCTCGTTGGCCCCGCTGGCCGTGATGATGAGGCGGCCCCGGCTCCGGGTCAGGCGCTCGAGGAAGACATCGCTGAACGCCGGGGAGCGGGTCTGGATCCGCGAGAAGGTACGGCCGCCGGCGGCGCCGCTGTAGCAGGTGTCCAGTAGCACGACCACTCGCTCGGCGGCGATCCGCCGGAAGACCCGGTCGATCTCGTCCATCGGGAACGCGGTGGCGTAGAGCGAGGCCGCCTCGGCGTCGCGGGGGACGAGGTATCGGGAAACCCCGTCGGCTTCCGTCCCCGAGGCGTCCAGGTCGGGCGCCCCATGCCCGGCGAAGTAGACGAGGACCATGTCGTCGCGCTCCGGCTTTCGCGAGAGGAAGTCGCCCAAGGCGCGCCGGATGTTCTGGAGGGTCGGCTTGATCGCTGCCCCGTCCGTGAGGAGAAGAACATTCTCGGGCGGGTAGCCGCCGCGGGTGGTGAGGAACCGGTACATCGCCTCCGCGTCGCGGCCGGCGAAGCGCAACCGCGGGATTGACGGGTCGTCGTAGTCGCCGACCCCGACGACCACCGCCCACCGCCGACGGGCGGGCGTGGCGGCGGCCGGCGCCACGCGCACCACCGTCGTGACGAGCTGCGCGGTGTTCCCGGCCTGGTCGCTCGCCGTCACCTCCACGACGTTCTCCCCCGGACGCAGGAGCACCGGCACGCGGAACGGATAGGACCGACCGCGGACCGTGATGTCCCGCGACGAGGGCACCGCGACCCCGTTCACCGTGAGCTCCACCCAATCCACGCTCACGTTGTCGGTGACGAGGCCCACGATGACCACGTCCTCGCGCGATAGCTGCGCGTGCGGCGGGGGGTAGTTGACGGCGATCCGCGGCGGCTCCGCGTCGGCAGGCGGCGCTGCCGGCTCGACGTCGGGGCGGGGCTGTGTCGGCGGAGCCGTGGTCGGCGCGACGGGGACCATGGTCAGCCGCGGGATCGATGCCGTCTCACCTGCCGAGAGCGTGATGGGGATCCGGAGCGGCTGGAAGCCCTCCTTCCGCGCGTGAATCTCGTACGTCCCGGGAGGAAGGGCGACGCGCAGCCGACCACTCTCGTCGGTGACATGCCTCTGATCGCCGATCTCCACGACGGTGCCGGGCGGGGCCCGGAGCTCGAGCGTCGGCAGCGACCGGCGCTCGACGGCGACAATGTGCGTCGCCTTGCCTCCGTGTTCGTCCTCGACCTCGAGCGTCATGCGGTTCAGGCCGGGGTTGAGGGAAACTCGGGTGTCGATCCGCCAGGGATCCTGCGGGCCCGTTCGGGGTGGGGGAGCGAGCGAGATGGGGTCTCCAGCGGCTGGCAACAGCTGGACTCGGTGGAGGCGATACGGGCTGGTGACCTCGGCCCGGAGCCGCACCGTCTCTTCCACGACGGACGCGTCAGGAACCGGCTCGAGAATCGACAGCGACGGTGGACGCAGGGGCGTGAGGCTCACGCGCCGCTCCACCCGGGCCTGGCCCCGGGTGAGATCCAACCGCTCGCGCCAGGGCTCGAACCCGAGCTGGCTGACCTCGACCTGGTAGACCCGGGGGCTCACGGTGATGCGGTAGGTCCCGTCGGGCCCGATGGGCGCGGCGTGACTACCGTCGAGGCTCACCTCCGCGCCCGGAGGGCCAGTGAGGGCCAGGGTGACGAGCCCAGGCTGGCTGGGGAATCGCACCATCGTGATCCGGCTGAGCAGCTCGCCGCTGGGTCGGCGAGATTCGCCCATCAACGCGTCCCCCACGAGCTGGAAGTGGACCACCGCCGTGGAGAAACGAAGCACGAAGCCCCGGTCCCCGGTCACCTGGCCGGTAACCCGGCCCGTCCAGGGCGGGAAGTCGCTGGATCCACCGAACGCGTAGATGACGCCGACGCCCTGGCGGTTCACCCGCTCCACGATGAGGACGGCCACCGCCGTGCCGCCCCAACGACCATCCCAGCGGCCCGACAGCGCCGCGAGGGGGGCCGGGAGATCCGAGCTCGGATGGGTGACGCGGATGTCGGTCGGTAGCGAGACCACCTCTCCGAGGCTCGCGCAGCCCGCCCCGGCAACGACGATCACGCTCAAGACAACGATCGGCAAGCGCCGCCCGGCCGTCACGATCTTCCGCGCTGGAACGACTGGCCGGGCACGCCCCATCACGACCCTCCGGTGGTACGTCTCCGCCGGGTCGAGTCCATGCTTCGTCTTCGTCGATCGTCGTCGGCGCCGACCTTAGGCGCGATCCCTGCCTTTGTCAATCGAGCGAGCGCTGCGCGACGGAAGGTTGGAATGACTGGTCGGCAGGCTCACGTTGGCGCAGCTGCGCTTCTCCGTGGTGTATCGTAAGTGCCGGTCGTCAGTGACCCGGAGGGCTAGCCTCAACTGGTAAGGCAGTGGACTTGAAATGGGCCAGGAGCCTTGTCGCTTAAAGTTACCCGGTCTCACTCGGTGTGACGATTCACCACGACTCATGCGGGGTTATGCGCCCTCGATCACTCCACCATCGTGAGCGCCAGCGACACTGAGAGGGCCCGAGTGAGCGGCCGGACCGGAAGAAAACCGGAAGTCTCGCGCCGGGCCGGGAGGGGAACGCGATGCCCAAGGTCGTAATCGGGCTAACTGGAGCCTTCGGGAGCGGCTGCACCACGGATCGCGGCCGAAGCGGAGCAGCGTGGAAGCTGCGGCGTGGAACAGAAGGCGATAGACCAGCCGAGGGTGACTCTGCGCGAGCGGATTCAAAGCGTGGGGCAGCGTGAAGACCCCGTGGAAGTAGGGGATCGGCAGGACCTCGGCGCGGCGGGCGGCGAGCCACCGATTGGACTCCGCGATCCGCCGCCTTCGGCGCTCGCAGCACCTCCTTCGGTCCTGCATCTACGCTTCGGACCTGCCGTGGGCGCGTCGAGGCGCTCCATCACTCGCTTGACTCTGCTCGCCGCCCCGCCTACCGTCGCCACGTCCACCGTGCTCCATGGGAGGCGCAGGGGAGGGCCCGGGATGAAGTGTCCGCGGTGCCAGGCCGAGAACGACGCGGGCGCGCGCTTCTGCGAGGACTGCGGCGCCCGGCTTGAGGCGGCCTGCCCGAGCTGCGGCGCCCCCGCTGCGCAAGGCAAGAAGTTCTGCCGGTCCTGCGGCGCAGCGCTCACCCCCGAGCCAGCGGGCCGATTCACCAGTCCAGAATCCTATACCCCCAAGCACCTCGCAGAGCGCATCCTCACCTCGAAGGCTGCCCTGGAGGGCGAGCGCAAGCAGGTGACGGTCCTGTTTGCCGATATGAAGGCGTCCATGGAGTTGCTGGCCGACCGCGATCCCGAGGAGGCGCGGAAGCTCCTCGACCCCGTCCTAGCGCATGATGGACGCCGTCCATCGTTTCGAGGGCACTGTCAACCAGGTGATGGGCCCCCCTCGCCTGCGAGGACCACGCCGTCCGCGCCTGCTACGCCGCCCTCCGGATGCAGGCGTCGGTCAAGCAGTACGCCGAGGACATTCACCGGGCCGAGGGGGGTCCCTATCCAGATTCGGGTCGGCCTGAACTCTGGCGAGGTGGTGGTCCGGTCCATCGGCAGCGACCTCCACATGGACTACACGGCGGTGGGCCAGACCACGCACCTGGCCTCCCGCATGGAGCAGATGGCGGTGCCGGGATCGGTCCTCCTGCCCGCGGACACCTTGCGCCTGACCGAGGACTACGTGCGGGTGAGGGCGCTGGGGCCGCGGGCGGTGAAGGGGCTCGAAGCCCCGGTCGAAGTCTACGAGATCGTTGGCGCGGGGACGGTGCGCTCGCGCTTTCAGGCCGCTGCCGCGCGGGGCCTCACCCGCTTCGTCGGCCGGGACAGCGAGCTGGATCAGCTCCGCCAGGCGCTCGACCGGGCGGGCGCGGGGCACGGGCAGGTCGTGGCGGTCATCGGCGAGCCCGGCGTGGGCAAGTCCCGGCTCTATTGGGAG
>JACQWC010000242.1 GCA_016209635.1 Candidatus Rokuibacteriota bacterium
CCACGCAGTCGCTGCGGGCCGAGGTCCTCGCGCGCGAAGCCTTCGAGATCCGCGAGCCGCTCCAGCGCGTCGCCCGAGACGAGGAATTGGCGGTCGAGGTCTCGTGTCGCCTGTTCGATGCGTGACGTGGTGTTCATCACGTCGCCGTGATAGACGATCGCGCGCCGACTGCCTCCCACTTCGCCGGTGATGACCGGGCCGCCGTGCAGCGCCGCGCGGAGGCGCGGCGCCGCACCAAACTCGCGCTCGAACTCCGGCGCAGCCCGCGCGAGCGCCTGTTCGATCCCGAAGAAGCAGGCGACTGGTCGAGCGCGGTCGCGCCCTTCGTTCACGATCCACGTGATCACGACCTCGTCGCCGACGTATTGATAGACCTCGCCTCGGTGATCGTCGATCGGGTCCGAGGCGAGTCGGAAGACTTCGCCGAGAAAGTGATGGACCGCGTCGGGGCCGATCCGCTCGGCGAGGGGCGTCGATCCGACGATGTCGACGAACAGAAAGAATCGCTCCTCCGTGCGCGAGCGGTGGTAGCGGCCTAACACGATGTCGCGCAGCGTACGTTCGCCGACCAGGCGGCTTAGCTGGAGCACAAAGATGCCGAGGCCCACGAGCAAGAACGTGCGCGCCATCCTCGGGGCCGTCGGGGTCTTGATATGCTCGGAGATCGCCGCTGCGAGATCGGGGCTGAGCAGCATGGGGGCGACCGCGACGACCCGCCAGCCGAGCCCGCCTCCGACGACGAGCGTGATCACGGTGCCGTAGGCGAGCACCTTCATCGCGAAGGTGAGGAGGAACGGCACCCGTTCGAGCGCGTAACCGAGCCGCGTCGGCGAGAGGAAGATCTCGGCGCCGAAAATCACGCCGATCATCGTCACGCCGTTGATGACGCCAGCCAAGGCGCCGAGCATTGCGCCGAGGAGCGGCGCGTCGCGGAACCCGGAGCCGGTCGTGCCCCCGAACACCGCGCCGATAGCCAGACCCCAGCCGAGTGCGCGGAGGAGGAGCGCGACCCGGCGTCGTGTGCCCGCCCGCATCGTCAGCATGTCAGGAACGCATCATCGGCCGGTCTTCCAGTAGGAGCGTCATCAGTCGTCGAAAATCAGCTCCGGCCGTTCAGTCATGCCCTCCTTCGCGCTTCTCCACTGCTCAGCTCAGGACCAATGTCGGTTACGCCGTCAGCCAATCGATGACCTCGTACCTGTCCGTCGTCACCTTCGCACCGGTGACCGCGGTGGTAGCCGCTTGCCTTTGCAGACGGGCTTGCTCGCTCGCGCGCATCGCTTCTTCGCTTTCCCAGAATGTCACTATCAGACCCTTGCTGGCGTTTCGGTCGACAAGCCAATAGGCCGCCTTGAGACCTGGATCCGTTTGAACGCTCGGCTTGACTTGCTCACGAGAGCGTTGAATCCACCGGTCCAGCTCCTCAGTCGACCCTTGCCATGTGCCGATTCGCGCAAACATCGGTATCTCCTCCGGTATGCCGGGCGACAGGCTAACGGCCACGTTGAGCGGCCGCGGCGAGCGCATGCGAGCCAGCGGTCCGCTCGAACGTGCTGTTCGACGCCTCCATCGACGCCAGCTCCGGTGAGCGCGGCCCGTTCAGGGGCGACCCCAGCGGATCTCGTGATAGGTCCGGCGCTGCTCCTCGGTGAGGAGATCTCGCGTGCGGAGATGGGTCAGGAGATGAACCAGGCGGACCTCCGTCCGCGCCCGCTCGATCTCGGCGACGACTGCCCGCACGCTCTCCTCGGTGGCCGCCCGCTCGGCGAACAAGCGCTCGAGCTGCCGCTCGGCCTCCAGCAGCCGTGTGCTCTTCGATAGCTCGGAGCGGACGGTCGCATGGAGTTCTCGGGCCTTGATCTCCTGCTCGGGCGTCAGCTTCAGGCGCTCCTTCAGCTCAAGCGCGTGCATCGGCCCGGGATAGCCATTCTGGTCGGCGGCGAAGGCCATGCCGAAGCCCCGCCCCTCCCCGACGACCTTCTTGAACTGCTCGGCACACGACTGCGCGACCAGATGTCCCTGGCCCCCGCCGTGCTGCACGTGACCGCCGTGCTGGGCGGAGGCGCCGCCCGTGACCAGCACGGCAGCGACGATGGACACGGCGATCGACGCCGGACTCGTGGAGATCACGATCCGCATGCCCAGGGCCCTCCCCTTTACTCGATCAAGCTATCCGCTCGCACCAGCAACGACTGCGGTAGTGCCAGGCCCAGCGCCGTCGCGATTTTCACGTTGATGACGAGTTCGAACTTCGTCGGCTGCTCGATCGGGAGATCGGCCGGCCGGGCTCCCTTCAGGATCCGGTCCACGTAGCCCGCGGCTCGACGGAACAATTCCGGTACGTGTGGGCCGTAAGCCATGAGACCGCCCATCTCCACGACCTCGCGCCACCCGTACATCGCCGGTAGACGATGCTGAACGGCGAGGCCCACGATCTGTCGAGCGTGCGGAAGGAAGAAAGGATCGCCCGGCACGAGGACGGCATCCACCCGGTCTCGCTTGAGCGCGACGATCGCGCGCTCGATCGTTCCCGCATCGGTCACCTCCACCGTCTGCAGCGTGACGCCTAGCCTCGCCATCGCGTGCTTCGCGTGTCGCCTGATCAGTTCTGCCCCTGGGTTCTGGGTGCTCAACAGGACCGCCACGCGCGACACGGAGCCGACGGCCTCCCGGAGCAGCTCGAGCTGCTTCGGGGCGAGCTCGGCGTGGAGATTGGCGATCCCGGTCAGATTACCGCCTGGCTTCGACAGGCTCGCGACAACTCCGAGGGCGACCGGGTCGCTGATCTGGGCCATCACGATTGGAATGGTGGTGGTCGCCCGTTTAGCGGCGAGGACGGCGGCCGCGCCTGACGCCACGATGACTTCGACCCTGAGCCGGACCAGCTCGGCCGCCATGTCGGCCAGCCGCTCGTAGCGTCCCTCGGCCCAGCGGAACTCGATGGTGACGTTCTGGCCGTCGATCCAGCCGCTTTCACGCAAGCCGGTCCGGAAAATGCCGACGTGATGGTGTGCGACGGCAGGCACGTTGAAGCCGAGGAAGCCGATGAGGCGCACCTTCGTCGGAGGCGGAGTTTCGGCGGCAGAGGTGGTGGTGAGGACGCCCAGCACGAGCATCGCCGTAAGGACAAGGGGAGGCAAAGTGGATTGACGCCACATCATCCGCCTGCCGATCAGCCGTCGGTGCTCCGGCATCATACGGCGATCCTCGACGATTACGTGCGGCGAACGACCCAAGCTCAGCCGCCGCGGCCATCGACGGCGCCTAGTGACCGAAGACCGACAAGAGGGGCCGCGGTCGGCTGCAGCGCTGGTTGGGCGAGGCCGGCGGACCCATTGCTCACTTGCGCCGCCGGGTCTTCTGCCACTCATCGAGGAACTTGCCCACCACGTTGCCTTCCTCCGTCCCGTCGGGCCGCGTAATTACCCAGTCCATCAGCTCTCCCTCGGAAAAGCTGTGCGTATCGCCCTTCCTGTACCCAGAAACCCCGAGGATCTCGCTCGCTATCTGCCCAGAGATGCGGCCGTGGCGGATTGAAGTAACGACCACGAACACCTGCTCCTCTGTCCCCTTGCGGTCCCTCAGCTTCGTGACGACGAAGAACGTATGCCCAGGGGGTAGGCCACTCAAATAGCGCTTCCTCGCGTTCGGATAGCTCCTTCGGGCCTCTTCCACGTAGGGGGCGATCGCGGCGCGATATTCCCTCACCTCGGCAGATCCCTGAGCCTCCACCGGCTGATCTTTGGGTCGTTCCTGACCGTAGCTGACGGCGACACCAATGAACACCATGAGGATGAGCAGCATCTTAAGCGCAACCATGCATGGTCTCACCTTCGCCCAACGCGCACGCTCAGCGGCCGGCG
>JACQWC010000243.1 GCA_016209635.1 Candidatus Rokuibacteriota bacterium
GCTCGTAGTGCTCGGGGAACGGGCCGTCCAAGATCGGGGCCATGAGGCCGCCTTTGCCGTCGGCCCGCATGATGAACGCGTCGGTCCCACCGATACCCTTCAGCGGTCCGTCTTTGGCCTTCGGGGCATCGGGAGCCATGAACGCGCCGAAATCCGGCACGTCGTTACCAACCCACTTGCCTTTCTTGTCCGGGGTGGCCCCCGGGGCCTCCGGGTCCCACCAGATCAGCTTCTTCTTCTCGCTCCACGGCTTCCCCGAGGGATCGGCCGACGCACGGTTATAGAGGATTCGGCGGTTCGCCGGCCAGGCGAAGCCCCAGTTGTGGTTCATGTAGTCGCCGGGAGCGGTGGCCTTGTCCCGTCGCAGCGCGAGGTTCTTGCCCTCTTCCGGGTAGACCCCGGTCATGATCCAGTTTCCGCACGCCGTCGCGCCGTCGTCCATGAGCTGGACGAACGCCTTGATCGGCTGGCCCGCCTTGTAGAGGACCTTCCCTTCCTTGTCCGTGATCTCTTTGGTGGCGTAGCCGTTGATCTCCTTCAGCACCAGCTCCATGCGCGGCTCTTGCTTCGGGCCTTCGGGCTGGTAGTCCCAGACGAGGTCGAGGACCGCGCGATCCTTCTTCGCCTTCGAGTCGGCATAAAGCTTCTTCAGGCGATTGCCGAGATCGACGATGAAGGCGGCGTCAGATCTGGCATCGCCAGGCGGTTCCACGGCCTTGACGTGCCACTGGACGAGCCGCATGGTGTTGGTGAGGGAGCCGTCTTTCTCCGCGGCCGGGGCCGCTGGGATGAAGAACACCTCCACCTGCGTGGACTTCGGGTCGAGGCCGGGCTCTTTCCAGACCGACGCGGTATCGGTCTCGAAGAGGTCCACCACCACCATCCACTCGAGGTTTCTCAAACCCTGGCGGGACATCTTCGCGTTCGGGCTGTCGACGGCGGGGTTCTGCCCCATGACGACGAACCCCTTCACTCGCTTCTTGAGCATCTCGGTGTGGAAGTGCTGGTGGGAGTAGGCGTCCGCGCTCCCGCGCTTCGGCAGGTAATCGTAGGCGAAGTCGGTCTCCTTCGTGGCCGCATTGCCCCACCAGGCCTTGAGCTGACTGATCACGAACTTCGGGTTGTTGACCCAGAAGCTGCCCTTCGGGGTCGTCTTCTCCAGATACTCGGTGAGCGTCGGATGCGGGCCCTGGAGCGGCATGGGGGGATAACCCGGAAGCATGTGGTACAGCGTCCCCATGTCGGTGGCACCCTGTACGTTCGAGTGGCCGCGCAGAGCCACCACCCCGCCCCCCGGCCGCCCCACGTTCCCCAGCACCATCTGGAGCAGGCAGAGGGCGCGGATCTGCTGGACGCCGTTGGTCGACTGGTTGAGCTGCAGCGCGTACGACGCGGTGGCCGTCTTGTCCGGCCCCGAGGCGGAACAGTAGACGTCCGCGACCTCGAGGAACTTCTCCTTCGGGATGCCGCAGACGCGCTCGACCATCTCCGGCGTGTACCGGCTGTAATGGCGCCGGAGGTGCTGGAAGACACAGCTGGGGTCTTTCAGCGTCAGGTCTTTCTTCGGATTCCCCTCGGCGTCGAGCTGATACTTCCAGGTCGACTGGTCGTAGGACCGCTTCGCCGGGTCGTAGCCGGTGAAGAGCCCGTCCATGTCCGTCGGCGTCTTGAAGTTGGGATCCATCAGGAACGCCGCGTTCGTATAATGGACCACGTAGTCGTGGAAGTACTTCTTGCTCTCGATGGCGTAGCGGATCATACCGCCGAAGAAGACGATGTTGGTGCCGGATCGGATCGGGACCCAGTAGTCGGCCGTCGACGAGGTCCGCGTGAACCGCGGGTCGACGTGGATGATCTTCGCGCCGCGCTCTTTCGCCCTCATCACCCACTTGTAGCTGACCGGGTGGCACTCCGCCCAGTTGGAGGTGGGCATGATGACGTCGGCGTTGACGACGTCGATCAGGTTGGTCGTCATGGCCCCGCGACCGAAGGTCGCGCCGAGAGCCGGGACTGTGGCCGAGTGGCAGAGACGCGCCGAGTTCTCGAGGTTCACGAGCCCCATGCCGCGCGAGAGCTTGGCGATGAGATAGTTCTCCTCGTTGTCCAGAACGGACGAGCCGAGCCAGGCGATTCCCTCGCACCGGTTGACGGTGACGTCCTTGTCGCCGACCTTGACCTTCTCCACAAAGGTTTCGTCGCGGGTCTTCTTCACCCGCTGGGCGATCTGCTCCATCATCCAGGCGAGCGGCTTCTCCTCCCACCGGTCGCTGCCGGGCGCGCGGTACATGCACTTCGTGACCCGCCGCTCGTTGATGGACACCTGGTAGGTGGAGGAGCCTTTGGGGCAGAGGGCGCCTTCGGTGTGCGGCGTATCGGGATCGCCCTCGATGTCGACAATCTTCCCGTCCTTGACGTAGATCAGCTGGGCGCAGCCGACGGCGCAGTACGGGCACACGCCCGGAAAGGCCTTGGCTTCCTTGATGCGCATGGACGTCGCGTACGCCTCGACCGGGGTGAGATCGACGCCCCCCCCGGCCGCGACGCCGACGGCGCTGGCGCCGGAGTACTTGAGGAAGTCGCGTCGCGACAGGCTCATGGCGACACTCCTTTACGCTGGCAAGATTGTCCTAGAGCTCGGGGCTCGCGAGTTCTTCCCAGGCCCGGCGAACCACGACGATTCTCTCCGGGCGCCCGTCCGTCGGCTCGACCTTGACGATGTCGCCTGGGTGCAAAGCGCTGAGATCCGCCCTGACCTCCTCGTCGGTCACTACGAGGGTCTGCTCGGAACACGCGAGGTCGGTGCACGCGTCCGCTTCTCCCCTGACGCGCACGCGGCCCCGAGACTTGTCGATTTCGACCACTATCACGCGGGAGGACTGGATTCGCTCGGTGAGGCTCTGCGCCATCGCCGCTACCTCCTAACGGTATGGGAAATTCGGTGCATGCTAGTGCGGTCGAAGCGGCCATGTCAAGCCGCGGCGTGTCTAAGTGCCCAACAAGCGGGCGCCCTCACATCCGCATCAGACCGGACCCTGGCCTCGAACGTCGGCAGGGGGAGCGTAGAGGGTCAGGCACCGATCCAGGAGGCGCTGGGCGTCGCCAAGCTTCCCAGCCTCGAGCAGTTCGATGATCGCTCGCCGCGTCGCAAGGTCGACGATCGGGCCATTCGTCAGGGGATTGTAGCACCGCCCCAGCTCGGACAGGATCCGGTCGACCGCCGGGACGTCGCCGAGGTTCGCCTCGGCCTTACGGAAGAGGTCGAGCGCCGGGTCATCCCGACGGCGCGATTTCAGGCGGCGACGGAGGACCTCATACTTCTCGGGCTCGGCTGCGCTCTCGTCGCTCATGTTCCCTTACCCTCCCCGACGGTGGCCAGCCACTTCTGCACCACGGCGACGAATCCCTGGGGCTCATCGAGGATCAGATGGTGGAAGGCGTGCTTTAGCTCGGCGAACTGGCCGCGCCGCACCGCCGTCGTCACCTGGAGCCACGTCTCCCTGTCCATCACCGCGCTGCCCGACCCGCGCACCACGAGCGTAGGGCACCCGACGCCGGGGAGGAAGGGCCAGGGATCAGGCCTCGGGTGGAGAAATACGCGACGGTCGAAGGCATGCTCCCAGCCACCTGTGGGGCGCGCCCTGACGCCCGACTCCCCGAGATGCTGGAGCCACTCCCTCGACGCCCGGGTGTCCGGCGGCGCCAGACCGAAGCGGGCGCCCGCCTCGGCCGGGCTCGTGAACCGGAGGGGGGAGCGCTCGGCCAGTTCCACGGCGCGGCGCTCCTCGGCTTCGCTCCACGCGGTGAGCATGTCGGCGACCACCAGGGCGCCCACGCGCGCGGGGTATCGGGAGGCGAGGTAAGCGCCGACATAGCCCCCGAGGGAGTGGCCGATCACCAGCGGCGATCGCCAGCCGAGGCGGTCGGCGAGCGCGACAACGTCGCCCACGTAGTCGATGAACCCATAGGCAGGTGGCTCTGCCCACTGGCTTCCCCCGTGGCCCCGCAGGTCGAGAGCCACCACATGGAACCGGTCGGCGAGCAGCGGCGCGGTCCAGTCCCACCAGTGGCTGTGGGCTGCCAACGAGTGGAGCAGGAGGGCCGGCGGGGTGCCCGACACACCCCACTCGAAGATCTGGAGCCGCAGACCGTTTGCCTCCACGAAACGCGGCGCGCCGCAGCCCGCCGGACCGCCGCCCGGAGCCTGCAGACTCACGTGCGCGGGGCGCTGACTTCCTCGCCGACGAGCAGCCCGCGCCCCGCGTAGAGGTTCAGGCTCTCCGGCCGGACGTACCCGCACACCGTGATGTTGAGCTGCTCGGCGAGCGCCACCGCCATCTCGGTGGGCGACGTGCGGGACGCGACGATCGGGACGCCCATGCGGGCGGCCTTGAGCAGCATCTCCGACGAGACGCGCCCGGTCGACAACAAGACCCGGTCCTCGGTGGGGATCCCGGCGAGCAGCGCCTCGCCCTTCACCTTGTCCACGGCGTTGTGGCGCCCGACGTCCTCGGCGACGATCAGCAGCTGCTCGCCGTCGCTGAGCGCCGCGCCGTGGATCCCGCGCGATGTCTTGTAGTGCACGGCGGCGCCGAAGAGGTCCTTCATGCGAAGTGCCAGCTGCTCGGGATGGACGCGCAGCGAGGACTCGAGGCGCGGGAAGAGGCGGTGGTCGATCCTGAAGGTGATGCCCCCGCCGCATCCCGAGGTGAGGATGCGCTCCGTGGGGAGCGTCACGGGACGGGTCAGCGTGACCTCGGCCCGGCCGTCCACGACGGACACCTCGAGGTCGACGATCTCCTCGACCGACGCGATGACCTTTTCCATCCAGAGGTAGCCGACGACCAGCGCCTCCATCTTGATCGGCGAGCAGAGGAGCGTGAGAAACCGCTCCCCGTTGACGGAGACGACCAGCGGCTGCTCGCGGACGACCTCGCCGGCGACCTCTTCGGCGCGGCCTCCCCGGACGCGGAGGTAGGTGCGCATCGCGATCCCGCGCGTATTCTAGCGCGGATAGAGGACACGGACCAGCACGAGGCCCTGCGCCGGCGCGGTCGGACCCGCGAGACGCCGGTCCCCCGACGCGAGGACCGAGCCGAGCCACCCCGGATCGCGGGCGCCACGCCCCACCAGCATCGCGCTGCCCACGACGTTGCGCACCATGTGGTGCAGGTACCGGTCGGCCGACAGGAGGACGGCCACGTGCTGCTTCCGCCGGAACACGTGGAGCGACTTCACGACACACACGGGGTCCCCTGCCCGTCCCGGCGCCGCGCAGAACGCGGACAAGGCGTGACGCCCGCGAAGCGCCGCCAGCGCTCCGCGCATGGCGGGGAGGTCGAGCGGCCGTCCCACGTGCCACGCGAAGCGGCGCAGGAGGGGGGCGGGAACCGCGCCGTTGTCGATGAGGTAGCCGTAGCGCTTCCCGATCGCGGCGCGGCGGGCGTTGAACCCGGGCTCCGCCTCCGCGGCCTCGAGGACGCGGACGTCGCCCGGCAGCGCCGCGTTCAGCGCCGCGAGGATCTCGCGCGGCCCGAGCGTCCCGCCGGTCGTGAGCGAGACCGTCTGGCGGAGCGCGTGGACGCCCGCGTCGGTCCGGCTGGCGCCGGTCACGCGCGTGTCGTCGCCGAGCAGCCGCCGCGCGGCCGCGGTCAGCAGGCCCTGGATCGTCGGCAGGTCCGGCTGCGCCTGCCAGCCGTGGTACGCGGTGCCGTCGTAGGACAGCACCAGTCGGAGGGCCCGGATCCCCAGGGGACTATCGCGGCGGCGACCGGCGACGCGTGGTCCGGGTCGGCACGAGCGTGAGCCAGAGGATGGCGACCAGGAGGAAGAGGACGACGTTAACCACCAGCTCCCAGGAAACCTCCTCGACGCCCGTCACCCCGACGCCGCGGAGCCAGGTCTCCCGCGCGAGGTCCTTCGGCTCGTAGTGCGTCGGGTTGTAGCCGCCGACCGACTCGACCCAGCGGACGACGGGCGGGACGGCCGCGTACGCGACGAGGATGATCGTCAGGAGCACCGCCAGGTGGAAACGCTCGTGATAGCCGAACCGTCGGTGGTAGTAGCGTCGGAGCCGGCTCAAGCGCCCACCACCTCCCTCGGCCGAGCGGTCTCTAGCTCTGGAAGAGGAGCTCGGCGATCTGGACGGCGTTGGTGGCGGCGCCTTTCCGGAGCTGGTCGCCGACCACCCAGAAGTTCAGCGCGCGCGGATGCGAGAGGTCCTCGCGGATCCGGCCCACGTAGCAGTCGTCCTGCCCCTCGACCACCAGGGGCATCGGGTACCGCTGCTGCGCGGGCTCGTCCCACAGCTTGAGGCCCGGGAACCGCTCGAAGAGCTGGCGGGCGCGCGCCACCGTGATCTTCGTCTCCGTCTCGACGTTGACCGCGACCGAGTGACAGGTGAACACCGGCACCCGCACGGTCGTGGGCGAGATCGGGAGGTCGGGCGTCTCGAGGATCTTCCGCGTCTCGTTGACGAGCTTCGCCTCCTCGCCGGTGTACCCGTCCGGCTGGAAACGGTCGATCTGCGGGATCAGGTTGAACGCGATCGGGTGCGGGAAGTGGCGCGCCACCATGGCCTCGCCGCGCGCCCAGGCGAGCGTCTGCTCGCGGAGGTCGGCGATCCCGTTGACGCCGGCGCCGGAGACGGCCTGGTAGCTCGTCGCGATGACCCGGCGGAGCTGCCCGGCGTCGTGCAGCGGCTTGAGCGGCATCACCGTGACGATCGTGGTGCAGTTGGGGCACGCCAGGATCCCCGTGTGGTGCTTCGCGGCGTGCGGGTTGATCTCCGGGACGACCAGCGGGACCTCGGGGTCCATGCGGAACGCGCTCGACTTGTCGACGACGATGGCGCCCGCGGCGCGGATCATCGGCGCGTACTCCTTCGACTGCGCGGAGCCGGCCGAGCAGAACGCCAGCTCGACACCCTTGAAGGCCCACGGCTCCACCTTCTGAACCCGGATCGGCTCGCCGCGGAAGGTCACGATCTTCCCGACCGATCGCTCGGAGGCGAAGGCGCGGAGCTCGCGGACGGGGAACTTCCGCTCCTCGAGGATCCGGAGCGTCGCCTGGCCCGCCGCTCCCGTGGCCCCCACCACCGCCACCGTGAGGCCCGACGCCATCAGGCCTGTGCCTCCAGCGCGCGCACGATCAGATCACCCATCTCCCTCGTCCCCACCACGGGACCGCCCGGTCCCGCGATGTCGGCCGTCCGGTGCCCCGATTCTAGGACTCGGACGACCGCCCGCTCCACCCGGTCGGCGTCCTCCGTCATGTTCAGCGCGTAGCGCAGCAGCATCGCCGCCGACAGGATCGCCGCGATCGGGTTCGCGACGCCCTTGCCCGCGATGTCGGGCGCGGTCCCGTGCACGGGCTCGAAGAGCCCCACCGTCCCACCGAGGGACGCCGACGGCAGCATCCCCATCGACCCGGCCAGGATCGCGGCCTCATCGGACAAAATATCACCGAAGGTGTTCTCGGTCACGATTGTGTCGAACTGCGTCGGCCGGCGCACGAGCGCCATGGCGCAGTTGTCCACCAGCACGTGCTCGAGGGCGACGTCGGGATACTCCCGGCCCACGCGCGTCACGACCTCACGCCACAGCTGGGAGACCACGAGCACGTTCGCCTTGTCGACCGAGGCGAGCCGCCGGCCGCGCTTGCGGGCGACCTCGAAGCCCACGCGCGCGACCCGCTCGATCTCGCGCGACGTGTACGCCATGGTGTTGATCGCCCGCGAGCCGCCGTCGGCGAAGCGCTCGACGCCCCGGGGCTCGCCGAAGTAGAGCCCGCCGGTCAGCTCGCGGATCACCATGATGTCCGTCCCCTCCACGACCGAGCGCTTGAGGGGCGAGGCGTCGACCAGCATGGGGAAGCACTTCGCCGGCCGGAGGTTGGCGTAGAGGTCCAGCTCCTTGCGGAGGCCGAGCAACCCCCGCTCGGGACGCTGCTCGTGGGGGGCGTCGTCCCACCGCGGACCACCCACCGCGCCGAACAGGATCGCATGCGCCGCCCGGCAGACGTCGAGCGTCGCCGGCGGCAGCGGCGTCCCCCCGGCGTCGATGGCGGCCCCGCCGACCAGCGCCTGCTCGAACTCGAACCCGACGCCGGCGCCCTTGCCCACCGCCGCGAGGACCCGGAGCGCCTCGGGGGTCACCTCCTGCCCGATGCCGTCTCCCGGCAGCACCGCGATGCGATAGGTCATCCCGTGCCCCTCATCCCGCCCCGGCCTCCTTCCCCGCGTGGTCGGCGAGGATCTTCTCGGTGATCGTCATCGGCATCGTGCGCCCCCTACGGGCCGACCTCCTTCACCCGCTGGGATTTCGGTTGCACGAGCCGGTTCAGCGCGCTCAGGTACGCGCGGGCACTCGCCTCGATGACGTCGGTGGACGCCCCCTTGCCCGACACCACCGTGCCGTCGAAGTCCACCTTCACGGACACCTCGCCGATCGCGTCCTTCCCCGAGGTGGCGGCGCGCAGCGCGTAGTCTTGAAGCCGACCTTTCATGCCGGTCATCGCGTCGATCGCCGCGAGCACCGCGTCGACCGGCCCATCGCCGACGCCCGAGTCCTGGAACACCTCCCCGTCTTTCCGGAGCTTCACGGTCGCGGAGGGCACTACGCTCGTGCCGCTGATCACGTGCAGATACTCGAGCTGATAGGTCTCGGGTACGTGCGTCGCCTCGTCCGTGACGATCGCGATCAGGTCCTCGTCGAAGACCTCCTTCTTGCGATCCGCGAGGTCCTTGAACTTCTTGAAGGTGCGGTCCAGCTCCGGCCCGGCCAGGTCGAACCCGAGGTCCTTCAGCCGGGCGGCGAGGGCGGCCCGCCCGGAGTGCTTGCCGAGCACGAGCTTGTTGGACGGACGCCCGATGTCCTCGGGCCGCATGATCTCGTACGTGAGCTTCTCCTTCAGCACGCGGTCCTGGTGGATGCCGGCTTCGTGGGCGAAGGCGTTCTCGCCGACGATCGCCTTGTTCGGCTGGACGTGAAC
>JACQWC010000245.1 GCA_016209635.1 Candidatus Rokuibacteriota bacterium
CCGGGTCAGCACCTTCAGCAGCGGCGCCACCGCGCGCCCGTCGCCCAGTTCCCCCAGCGCCCTCGCCGCGTCCACGCGCACCCACTTCTCGTCGCCCCGCCGGGTCAGCACCTCGAGCAGCGGCGCCACCACGCGCTCGTCCCCCACCGCCCCCAGCGCCTCCGCCGCCGCCCAGCGCACCGCGAAAGCTGCATGCGACAGCATCGCCGCCCACAGCCGAGGCTCGTGCCGTCCGAGCCATGCGAGGGCCCGCACCGCCGCGTCGCCCTTCGGCCCATCAACGCGGCCCTCCGCCCGCCTCCTCAGCTCCCCGAGCAGCCTGTCCTCGACCGCGACGGCCTCCGCCACGCACCGCGCCGCCAGGCCGAGGACTCCACCGAAAGGATCTCGTCCATTCCGGCGATCGCGCAGAGCTTTCTCCAGCGGGCGCGAATCGTCGTGCGCCAGCAGAACCTCGAGGAGCGGCGCCACGTCGGCCAGCACCCCGGCCAGGAACACCAGCATCGTCGCCTGCTGCTCCCAGAAGCCGCCGAGCCACTCCGCGACGATCGCACGCCAGTCGTCTCGTCGCGCCAGCGCGCAGGCGGCGAGATACTCCTGCATCGTGAGGTGCAGGAACTGATAGGGCACCCCCGGCGCCTCCCGCCCCGCCCGCACGAGCACGCCGTCCTCGACGAGGGCGCCGGTGAGGCTCCAGGCCGACCCCTCCATCGCTACCAGCGCCCTGTAGCTGGAGCCCCCTTCGGTTTCGGCCGCCTTGATGAATTCCACGCCACTGAAATACTCCTTGCCCTCACGCCACAACGCGAGCGCGACGTCCTCCAGCAGCTGCCTCGTGTGCCGGTATCGCTCATCGCTGAGAGGTGGCAGGCCCCTCTGGACCCGCCAGCCCTGCAGGAGGCCTGTCAGGCAGATGTCGTAGAGATCGGCGAGGCGCTCGGGAAGCTTCTCGTCGGCTTCGTAGGCCAGGCATAGCAGGCTGAGCTGCAGGGGGTTTCGGCCCAGGCTCCGCAGCGGAGGATTGGCGCGCAGCTCCCGCAGGCAAGACTGCGCGCGAGCCCCATCGGCCTCTCCGAACCACTCCCGGACGAAGCCCTCTGTTTCCTTCCGGGCGAGCAGGACCAATTCGAGCGCCCGCCCGCCTTGGCGCTCCACCGCGCAACTCACGTAGCCCGTGTGGCGCGACGTGAGCAGGCACCGGGTGAGAGGCCCAAGGTCGTCCACGAGCGCCTTCAGATGCGTCTCGACCCGCTCCCGCGGCGTGGCTTCGTGCACCTCGTCGAGCGCGTCCAGCAGCATCACCGTCGGCCCCTCGTGCACGCGCCGCGTCGCCCACTGGCGCAGGACAGGCGACGTCCGGAGGCGATCCGGGAGGAAGGCGTCCATGCTCAGCTCTGATTCCATCCGGCCCGCGGCAACCGCGAGCCGCTCCAACATCGGCACTTCGACCGCGCTCAGCGCTGCCCCCTGGCGGAGCCGCCCGATTGCCTCGCGCGCGCCCGTCCACGCCTCCCACCTGAGCAGCGTCGTCTTGCCCTGCCCCGGGTCGCCGAGGATCACCACCCGGCGACTGTCGCCCCGCAGGCGTATCCGCTCCCACAGCACGGGCCGACCCTCGTCATCTCGCGCCAGCCCCGCCACGTACGTCTCCTCGCCTCGCTCCCTGTAGAGCCTCCCCAACCCCCCCAAGAACGGGTCGGCACCGAGCTGCCGGCTCTCCTCGGCCCGCTGCTTGGCCAGGCTCCGGATCCGCCGTGGGCTCACCCGCACCGGGATGTGGAGCCGCGCCAGCGATACTTCGCGCCGCAGGCCCGGCAGGACGCGTGTGCGCTCGGTCTCCCGGACCACGTCTTCCAGGTAGCGCGTAACCTCTTTTCTCAGCGTGCCGAGCTGAACGGCAGCCTCGAGCGCATCCAGAACGTTGGAGACGAACTCCACGCTGGTGGCCGCGTCAGGCCGCTCCCGGAGCGCGTCGAGCGCGTCGCGCTGATTGATGCCGGGGATCAGCAGCCGCCAACACCCGGCCGCGAGGCCGGCCGCCACCTTCGTGTCGACTTCGTCGACGCCGACGACCCTCCCGTGGTGGTCGATCGCCCCGCTCATCGCTAGGCCGGCGGGCACCTCCACGTCTTCGACCAGGCACCGGAGGCCCACAGCGGCCGCCAGTCCGAGTGACTCACCCGCCCACTCCTCCGGCGTCGCGCCGTCGAGCCACCACCGCACGTCGTAGCCGTCCGGCACCGGCACCTGGCGCTGCGTGTAAGCCCACGCCGTTTCGAGCGCCCCGAGAAACGTGCCCTCCAGCGGCCAGAACTCCAGTGCCCTTGGGTCCGGGTACAGTTCGCCGCGTCCCTGCGGAAGCCACTCCAACACCAGTTCCGCCAGGAACCCTCGCGCACGGTGTCCCCCGGGTTGGCGCCCCTCGAAGCCGAGAAGTTTGACTCGCACCGTGCGCTCGGTCGGCCGCGCGCGCTCGGACCGCGGCTTGGCATGGTGACGCAGGTGCCGAGTGAGGTCCCACGCCAGCCCAACGCGCACGCCCTGCGCTCTGAGGCGACGGAAGCCATCCTCGATCAGCACGTCCGGGGCGATCCCGCGAGACGTCCATGTCGGCTCTATCTCTTCGGCGGCTGCCGCCAACGCGCCTAGCAGCGAGGCGGCCCGGCGGGCGGCCGCGACAAGAGGCGTCAGATCTCCACGCTCCGCGTGCACCACCACCTCGGCGCAGGCTATCCAGCCCCAAAAGCGCTTCCAGACCTGGTCAGCAGCGTCGGGGATCCGATCGGCCCGAGGATCGAGGCAGCGATACGGGCTCTCTTTCTTCGGGCTCCCTTCGTTTCCTTGGTACCAGTTCCTGACCCCCGATGGCGGGCCGTCTCGGTGGTGGTTCCGGAGCGCGGCGAGGCCCTCGGCGTCGCCCTTGCTTACCGCCTCCAGGAGGCCGGCCAAGAGCCCTTGCCGCTTTCCGACGAGGAACTCCCAGCCCTCGTGCGCCTCGGCGGGGCCGCCCAGCGCCTTCTTCAGGTTCGACTCGACGTCTCGAAGGGTACCCATCGCGCTTCCGAGAAGCTATCGCACACCCGGCCGAATCGGCAAGCGGCACTTCCCGGAGCGACCGGCGTCCACCCCACGTAGAATCGCCTCCGTGAGCGAGTGGGACTCGTCTCCACCCCTTTGTACCGGCACCTGACCGCCGCGCCCGGATGCGACTACATCCGCCGATCCCTCGTCGATGGCGCCAAGTACGGCTTTCGCGGGTACAGCCGGGGCGGCCGCAACGGGATCTTCTCTCAGCGACCGAGCGACCGGAAGCTGACGGAGGGGACGTGCCATCCGCTCAAGATCGTCTGCCACAATCCGCGGGGCGAACGCGTCGTCGGGCTCGCCGCGCGGGATCTCACGCGCGCCCTGTTCCTGGGGCTCGCGAGCTACTGACCGCGCTGCCGCCGCCAGCGGCCAGGACGAACAGGTGGTGGGCCTTCCTGCCCACCCGCAGCAGGACCGGCCCACGCTGGAACTCCTCGCTGCCCACGGCGGCCATCGGCTCGGTCACGCGGACGCCGTTCACGGACACGCCCCCCTCGCGGATCAGCGTCCGCGCCCGCCCCAGCGACGGCGAGAGCCCGCCGCGCACCAGGAGGTCGACGACGCGCACGACGTCCGCGATGTCATCAGCGCCGAGCTCGGTCGTCGGCACGTCGCCCCGAAGCATCTCGCGGTCCTGCGGGCCCAGACCATCCGGCGGCTCCCCGAAGAGGAGCGCCGCCGCCCGTGCCGCGGCCCGCGCCGCCTCCAGGCCATGCACGAGGCCGACCACCTCGGCGGCGAGATGCCGCTGGGCCGGGCGCTGCTCCGGACGCGCGGCTTGCTCGCCGAGCAGGGACTCGATCTCGTCGAGTCCGAGGAAGGTGAACAGGCGCAGGAGCCGTCCCACGTCGGCGTCGGCGGTGTTCACGAAGTACTGGAACAACGCGAAGGGCGAGGTCCGGCCCGGGTCGAGCCACACGGCGCCGGCCGCCGTCTTGCCGAACTTCTCGCCGCTCGCGGTCGTCAGCAGGGGGAGCGTGAGCCCGTGCACCCGGGCGCCGCGCGTCCGGCGGACGAAGTCCACGCCGTCCACGATGTTGCCCCACTGGTCCTCGCCGCCGATCTGCACGGCGCACCCGAAGTGATCGAAGAGGTGCGCGAAGTCCTGCGCCTGCAGCAGCGGGTAGGCGAACTCCGTGAACGAGAGGCCCTCCTCCTGCTCGAGCCGCGTGCGGACCCGCTCCCGTCGGGTCATGGCCTTGACGGAGAAGTGCTTGCCGACGTCCCGCAGCAGGGCGAGCGCCGACATGGGGCCGAGCCAGTCGGCGTTGTCGACCGTCACCGCGGCGTTCCGGCCCTCGAAGTCCAGGAACCGGCCGAGCTGCGCCCGGATCGCCTCGGTGTTGCGCCGCACGTCCTCCTCCCGAAGGAGCGTGCGCTCGCTCGCGCGGCCGCTCGGATCGCCGATCAGCCCGGTGAAGCCGCCGAGCACCAGGATGACGCCCTGGCCGGCCCGCTGCACGTGCGCCATGGCCATGACGGGCAGCAGGTGACCCACGTGGAGGCTCGGCGCGGTCGGGTCGAAGCCAACGTACCAGACCAGCCGCGACTCGGCCGCCGCCTCGAGGCCGGTCTCCGTCATCTGCGCGACGAACCCGCGCTCCCGCAGGGTGTCGATCACGCTCGCCATGGCTACTCGTCCTCCTCGTCGTCGCGCGCTCCGGCGATGTACCACACCGCGTCCTCGCGGCTCTCGACGTGGGCGGTGCCGTTCCCCGCGTGCATGATCGCCGGGTGCAACTCGTGCAGCCGCAGGAACAGCCGCTCCTTCAAGGCATTGGCCTCCGCCAGCACCACATCGAGCTGCTGCTTGGCCTGGGTCGCCCGGCGGCGCGTCTCGTCCAGCTGCGCTTTCACCAGCAGCGTCTCGTCGTCCTCGACGCGGACCGCCTCCCCGCTCCGCGCGCGCCCCGCCGCCGTCCGCCGCCGCGGCCCCGCCAGCGCCTCGACCAAGCGTCGCACCAGCTCCTCGCGTTCGTCCATGTCGCCCATCTAGGCCTCCTCCGTGGCGTCGGCCTCGCTTGCACCGGGTTGCGGGTCAGTGCCCTCTGCCAGTCCCCTCGGGTTTACTGACGAGCCGGAAGGCTAGTCGGCCCGCCGACACGAACGCTCCGGAGGATCGGCACGAGCCCAAGCAGGTTCGCCACCGTCGTCCGCACCGACTCGACGAATCCCTCGAGCGACCGCTCGAGCGGCCACGGGTGCATGAGCGTGCACCGCAGCACGCGCACCGACGGCGCCTCCTCGGGGAACTCGGCGAGGTCGAGGCCGACCCGCGCCAGGATGGGCCTCAGCGCGTCCCCGTACCGGGCGGCCTCGAGGTCCGTGGACGACACGATGTAGTCCTGCGCGTCGGGCGGCACCTGCCCGTCGTACCGGTAGCGGAGGGCCACCATCCGGTTGAGGGCGTTGGCGACCCCGAGGCTCGGGGCGTCCGTGGGCACGCAGAGCCACGTCACGATGCAGCTGTCGGGCTCGGTCAGGACCCGCAGGCGCACGCCGTGGCCGTGAGCCTCGACGGCCGGCGCGGCGTCCAGCAGAGCGGCGAGGCGCTGCGCGTTCGCCAGCGCCGTCGCCACGAGCCGCCCGTGACCATCGCGGTCGAGGGGCAACACCCGCTGGGCCGCCCACACCGAGAGCACGCGCGTGCCGGGCCGCGAGCCCTCCACGGTGAAGGGGCTCGCGTACTCCGGCACCCCGCCGCGCCAGAGGTAGGACGCGTCGAAGGCCGTGAGGCCGGCCATGCGCCGGTCGCGGTAGAGGATCGCCCCGGCGCCGTACGGCACCAGACCCCACTTGTGCGGATCCACCGTCACGGAGTCCGCCTCGCCGAGGGCATCGAGGGCCCGAACGACGGGTGCGTTCAGCGGGGCACCGGCGTCGTCGGAGCGATCCGGCCGGGGCAAGCGATCGCGGGACGACCCGTCACGCCGCAGCGTCGCCAGGTACCCGCCGAGCGCGGCGTCGGCGTGGACCCAGCAGGCGGGGCCGCCGGCCGCGCGCGTCTCGCGGCAGACCGCGAGCACGTCGTCCAGCGGATCCACCGCGCCTTCCTCCGTCGTGCCCACGTTCGCGATCACGGCGAGCACGGGCACCCGCGCGCGCCAGAGTGCCCGCAGCGTCGCGCGCAGGGCGCTGGTGTCGAGCCGGAAGGCTGCGTCCACGGGCACCCAGATGAGGCGCCGGCGCCCGAGACCAACGATGTCGAGCGCCTTCTCCACGGAGTAGTGAGTCGTGCTGGGCGCGAGCACCACGCCGGGAATCTCCCCGAGCTTCGGCGGCGCGTCGTCCAGGTGGCCACGCCAGAGCACGGGCCCCGGGGCTCGGGCCGGCCTCCGGGCCCGCCAGGTCTCGTAGGCCTCGAGCACCTCGGTGGGCGTCCAGCGGAAGAGCGCCTCCTCGACGTCCCGCGACGAGAGCGGGCCGTCCGGCGGCCCCATCTCGAGGATCGCCTCCTTGAGCTTCCGCGCGCGCCAGAGGGCGTCCTGGTTGGCGAGCGTCCCGCCGCCGGTCAGGTAGCCCCAGCCCGCTGCCGGGTCGAGCCCCAGCATCGTCATGAGGTCGCGCACGACCTCGGCCTCCATCTCCAGCAGCCCGGGGGCGCTCTCCCGCACGATCACGTTCGGGTTCGGGAAGAGCCCCGCGATCGTGCCGAGCACCGACGCGACGAGGACGCCCGTGTTCATGTGAGCGAGGTAGCCGGGGCTCGTGAACGGCGTCGAGCGCGCGAGGCGGCGCAAGAGGTCGTCCACCAAGGCGTCGAGCGCCGGGTCGCCGCAGCTGGCCGGCAGCTCCTCCGGATTCACCGCTTCGCCCGCCCGGAGCCGGGCGATCCCGTCGAGCACCCGCGTCGTGGCTGCGACCACGGCAGGCAGATTCTCGGCCCGCGGGCCAAGGAAGAATCGGTAGTCCGTCTCCGCCCTGCGCTCACGCATCGCACCCCTCCCGCCCGTCCCGGGCTTGCTTCACGAGCGCCACGACCGCCTCGATCGCCAGCCAGAGCTCCCGCCCTGTCCCGTCCACCGGCACCGAGCCGTTCGCCGCGCCACTCGCGAGGCGCAGCGCGACGGCCTCGGGCTCGACCGCGGGCTCGGGCTCAGCGAGCCGCGCCACCTCGATGAGCGCCGCCTCGTGGCGCCGCACAAACTCCTTCAGCGCCTCACGGTTGGCCGGCAGTGCGACGAGCAGGGTGTAGTCATCGACGTCGCCGTAGTCCATTTCTCTCGCTCCCTCCTGCCGACTCAGGCACCAGGTCTCGGATCTCTCGCGTGTCCGCTTCAGCGCCGCTCGACTCCATCTACGGAGGAGCAACCCTGTTCTCCGTTAGGGCCGCTCGCCAGCGCGATCCCACATGGTCGATGCCGCGCCCTCCTGGTCCCGCCAGGTTGACGGGTCCAGGTTGCGCGCAGTCTTCCCGGCTGCTGCATCCCTCACACGAAGGTCTACGGCTGGGACCGATCTTCTTCCGCCGCCGCGTCGGTCATCGGCGTGTCGCAACTGAAATTGTGGGGAGGGGCAAAATTCAGCACCGCTCGTCCGTATATATGAAAGGACGTGAGGCCGGACGAGGGCGGGGATGGCACGGCGAAACGTTTCTACCGTCGGCGTCGAGACATGGGGGACTGGCGTCACTGAACCCACGCCGGGGCGAGGGATCACCCCCACGCCCAGCACTTGCTCCGGAATGGGCAGTCCTTGCACTGCCAGCCGACGATCGGGTGGAAGGCGCCGGCCTCGATGGCACCCAGCACCTCCGACACCAGCCGAAAGAGCCGCACGTTCGCGGCCCGATCGCGCGTGGTCCAGTACCGGTGTAGCTCTGGATGCTTGGTCTTCGTGAGCACGTCGAACCGTAGGCGCACGTCGTCCGGGTCGGCGTACCCCAGGAGCCCTGTCGCGTAGCTGTAGACCGAGAGCTGGAGCGACGCCTCGACCTGGAGGTCGGTGTACTTCCGCGCCGAGGTCTTGAGGTCCACCACGACGAGCCGGCCCTCGGGGTCGCGCTCCAGGAG
>JACQWC010000240.1 GCA_016209635.1 Candidatus Rokuibacteriota bacterium
ATGTGTAGTCCTCCGGGTTCGCGGAGGCGACGACGAAGAGGTCGAGCGGCAGACGAACCTGGAAGCCGCGGATCTGGACGTCGCGCTCCTCCAGGATGTTGAGGAGGCCGACCTGGATGCGCTCGGCGAGGTCAGGCAGCTCGTTGAGCGCGAAGATGCCGCGATTCGTCCGCGGCAGGAGCCCGTAGTGGATGGTCAGCTCGTCCGCGAGGTAGCGCCCCTCGGCGACCTTGATCGGGTCGACCTCGCCGATCAGGTCCGCGATGGTGATGTCCGGCGTCGCGAGCTTCTCGCCGTAGCGGCGATCCCGCGGGAGCCACACGATCCCGGCGGCGTCGCCCTTCTCGGCGAGCCGCGCGCGGCACGCCCCACAGATCGGCGCGTCGGGAGCGTCGTTGATCTCGCAGCCGGCGAGGGCGGGCACCGCCTCGTCCAGGAGGCCGATCAGCAGGCGGGCCATGCGCGTCTTGGCCTGGCCGCGCTCGCCCAGGAAGACGACGTCCTGGCCGCTCAGGATCGCGTTCTCGATCTGGGGCACGACGCTCTCGTTGTAGCCGACGATGCCCGGAAAGAGCGGCGCGCCCTGCCGGAGTCGCGCGATCAGGTTGTCGCGCAGCTCCTGCTTGACCGGTTTCACCCGGTACCCGCTCGCCCGCAGCTCGCCGACCGTGCGCGCCCTCATTGCCCTCCGCCTTCCGCGCCCAGGATACCGCGCAGCCACCGGGAGATGTCCCCGATCTCCTCGCCGCACACGGCGTGCGGCATCGGGTACTCCCGCCACGTCACACGATAGCCCAGGTCGAGCAGCACGTCACGCGCCCGGCGGGCGCGCGCGAGCGGGATCAGCGGGTCGTGCGTCCCGTGGGCCATGAAGATCCGCACGTCGTGGTTCGCCGGGCTCCGCTCGGCGGCGAGCGTGTCGGCCAGGGGGAGGAAGCACGAGAGCGCCATGATCCCGGCGAGGCGCGCGGGGTGACGGAGGCCCGTGTGGAGCGCCATGGCGCCGCCCTGGGAGAAGCCGGCGAGGACGACGCGCGCCGCCGAGACCCCGCGCGCCGTCTCGCGCGCGATCAGCGCCGCGATCCGCTCGTGGGACGCCCGGACGCCCGCGGCGTCCTCGCGCCGCACGCCCGCGTCGTCGCGGATGTCGTACCAGGCGCGCATGACGGCGCCGCCGTTGAGCGTCACGGGCTGCATCGGCGCGTGGGGAAAGACGAAGCGGACGGAGAGCGCCTCGGGCAGATCCAGCTGGGGCACGACAGGGACGAAGTCGTGGCCGTCGGCGCCGAGACCGTGGAGCCAGATCACCGAGGCCCGCGGGGAGGCCGCGGTCTCGACCTCGATCGCGTCGAGGAGGTCAGGCATGCGCGGGATCCGGGTCGCCGATCATCGGGGCGATGCTACCATCGGGGCCGATGAAGTTCGACGTAGGCATCCTCGCCACCCAGCCGGTCCCGGCCATCGTCCGCCAGGTCCAGCTCGCCGAGGTGCTCGGGTACGAGACCGCGTGGATCACCGACTCGCACCTGGTCTGCCGGGAGATGTGGCTGACGCTGGCGGCGTGCGCCCTTGGCACCACGCGGATCAAGCTCGGCCCCGGGGTCACCGTGCCGCACACCCGCCACTTCTCGGTGACCGCCAGCGCGATCGCGACGCTCGACGAGATGGCCGAGGGGCGGGTCGTGCTCGGGATCGGCACCGGCGGCAGCTCAGCGGAGACGATGGGCTGGAGCGTCCGGCGGGTGGCCCGGATCGCGACGCTGGAGACGATGGTCGACTCGATCCGGCGCCTCGTGGGCGGCGCCACCGCGCCCTTCGAGAGCGGGATCGAGGGACGGATCGCCTGGCTCGAGCGCCCGCGGCGGATCCGGATCTACGTCGCGGGCTCCGGCCCGAAGATGCTGCGGGCCGCGGGGCGGCTCGGCGACGGCGCGATCATGTACGCGGGCACGGCGCCCGAGATCCTCCGCGCGGGGCTCCGGTGCGTCGCCGAGGGGGCGCGCGCGCGCGGCCGGCGGCTGGTCGACCTCGACCTCGTGCTGTGGACGCCGACCTCGATCGCGCGCGACCGGGCGCTCGCCCGCGATCACGTCCGCGGGCGCGTGGCCTCCGCGATGCGCCATCCCCTCCCCGTGGAACTCAGCGCCGAGGACCAGGCGGCGGTCCGGCGGCTCCGCGAGGCGTACGACTCGTACCAGCACGCCACGGCGGCGTCCCGGCACCGCGAGCTGGTGCCCGACCGCTTCGTGGACCTGATGGCGCTCGCCGGCACCCCCGACGAGGTGGTGGCGCAGGTCCGCCGCGTGATGGCGATCCCCGAGGTGCGTCGCATCATCATCCTGCCGCAGGCGCCCGGTGCCGGCTTCCTCGAGCGCGAGGCGATCCTCAGGATGTTCGCCGAGGAGGTCATCGCGCGGGTCGGCTGACCGGGGCGGCGACTACCCCCGGGGCTTGACCCAGGTCTCGGACCACGCGAGGCAGGCGCTCGACCCCTGACGATCGCCCCGCGTCTCTGGCCACGGCTGGCCCGCCGCCACGCGGCCGTTCATCTCGATCTGGGCGGACCGGGCCGGGAAGAACGTGCTGAACACGCCGATCGGACGATTGTTGAAGCCGGGCGGCAAGGTGAGGACGAAGGGGTCGATGCAGTCCCACCAGGCGAGGTGGATCCGGTCGGCGCCCGCGACCGCCGTCTCGGTCGCCGTCGAGCGCGGGTCGCCGGCGCGCGCGAAGTGGGCGGCGATGACCGGCAGGCTCGTGTCGGCGAACGCGGGGTAGAGCAGCGCCTCGATCGTCCGCTGGAGCCAGCGCGCCACACCGGCGTTGTCACTGTAGAGCCGCACGTGGCCGTCGATGAGCTGGCTCTGCACGAAGAGCGCGTGTCCGGTGCCGGCCGGGCACCAGAGGACGCGCCAGTGGCTCACGCGGTCGGACATGGTCTTGCCGCCATCCGGGCTGAGGCGGATGAACGAGTTCTCGCCGGTCATCAGGACGTCGTTGGGATCGACGGGTGCGGTCATGCGTTCTCCCTTGTCGGTGTCGTGGGCACTGCGTCGGTCGTCCCTGGGAGTCAGCGGGTCCGCGGCGGGTGGGCGCGGACGGCCGCCTCGTTGACCTCGGTGCCCCAGCCCGGACCCGTGGGCAGACAGAGATGGCCGTCCTCGATCGCCGGCTTCGCGGTCACGAGGTCGTCGTACCAGGGCACCGTGTCGGGGTCGATCTCCATGATCCGGAAGTTCGGCACAACGGCGCAGAAGTGCGCGTTCATCATGGTTGCCAGGTGGCCGTAGAAGTTGTGCGGAGCGACGTTGACCTCGTAGGCGTCGGCCATGGCGGCGATCTTGAGCGACTCGGCCACGCCGTTCCACGGGGTGTCGATGATGGCGACGTCCACGGCGTAGTTCTCGAAGTAGGGCCGGTAGTCCCGCCGCCCGAAGAGGCACTCGCAGGAGGCGACCGGAATCGACGTGCCGCGCCTGATGTGGTGGAGCGCCTTCGGGTCGCGCGTGTCGATCTCGACCCAGAAGATGTCGAAGGGCTCGATGGCGCGAGCGACCTTGAGGAAGCCTTCGGTCTTGAAGTTGAAGTTGAGGTCCACGAGGATGTCGGTGTCAGGGCCGGCTCCCTCGCGGAATGCCGCGAGCTGGTCGCGGAGCGCGTCCAGGACGTAGCGCTCGGCGTTCAGCTCGGGGAACCCGGGCCCGAGGCGCGCGAACCCGGGGGAGTGCAGGTAGGGGTCGTCGCTCAGGATGAACACGTTCGTCTTCAGCGCGGTGTAGCCTTTCGCGACCACCTCCTTCCCGGCGTTCACGACGTCCTGGAGCGTGCGCAGCGGCGGGATCTGCATCTCCCGGGACCAGGCCAGGCGGTACGTGCCGCAGTGCGACCAGTAGAGGCGGATCCGGTCGCGCAGCGGCCCGCCGAGCAGCTCGTACGCGGGGATGCCGAGGGCCCGCGCCTTGATGTCGAGGAGCGCGTTCTCGATCGCGCCGATCGCCTGCTGGACGACGCCGCCGCTCGCCTGGCGGCGTACCGCGTACATGAGCGCGACCAGGGACTCGTATGCGCGCGGGTCGCGCCCGAGGATGACCGGCGCGAGGCGATCGATGACCGCGCTCAGGCCCGGCCCGCCGAAGGACTCGTTGTACTCGCTCCACCCGACGATCCCGTCGTCGGTCGTGATCTTCAAGAAGTCGAAGTTCCGGTGTCCGGCGTCCGCGTGCAGCGACTCCACGCTGGCGATCTTCATGACTCCGCCCCACCCCTACACGCCGAGGACGGTTCCGACGCCGATCAGCGTCCTGGCCAGCTCGAGCTCGCCCGCGTGGGTGAGCCCGTGGGAGAGCACCACCTGACCGAGCGCGCGGATGCCCGGCATCTCACCCAGGGGCTTCACGACGACGGGCGCGTCGAGCCCCGCGGGATCCACCTTCGAGAGGTACTCCTCGGTGCTGGCCCAGACGCGCTGCATGTACTCCTTGAAGAGGTCGAGGTCCTTGATCCTGAGCCCCTGCGCCTCCGCCGTCGGCATGCCCGTGCCCTGCGCCGCCGGCGGCAGGCCGAGCCGCTCGGCGTACCCGCCTTCCGCCCACACGGTCGGCCGTCGATTCTGGAGGACAGAGCGCACGACGTTGTCCTCGGTCCGGGTGTAATGCCAGAGCCCCCAGGCGATGGTGTTCGCCTTCGGGTGGCCCGCGGGCACCGTGTGGAGCTGGGCGAGCGTGAGTTCGGCGACCGACTTGTCCAGCATCCGGTGCAGGCGGCCCAGCTCCGTGCGGATGAACTCGAACGCGGTCAGCATGGTCGTGGTCCCTCCCGCGCCGACGTTAGACGCGGGCCGACCGCGCGTCAAGCGCTGGCGGGCGGGGGGAAACCTCGCGGCTTGCGTTGAGCGGACGCCGCCGCCTATCCTGCGTCGATGCCAGCGCCGAGGCCGCCCACGCTCGTGCTGCTCGTCCGTCACGGGCAGACCCCGACGACGGGCGTCGTGCTTCCCGGCCGGGCGCCGGGCCTTCACCTGTCCGCCGCGGGCCGGCGGCAGGCCGACGCGGTGGCCGGTCGCATCGGGCGGCTCGCGAAGGTCGCCGCGGTGTACGCGTCGCCGCTCGAGCGCGCGCGGGAGACGGCGGCGCCGATCGCCCGGGCTCGTCGTCTCGCGGTTCGCGTGGAGCGCGACCTGGCCGACCTCGACGTCGGCCGGTGGACGGGGCAGGCGCTCCGGCGCCTCAGGAGGAAGCCCGAGTGGCAGGCGATCCAGCGCCATCCGAGCGGGTTCGCCTTCCCCGGCGGTGAGTCGTTCACCGGGATGCAGGCGCGGGTCGCCTCGGCGCTCGCCCGCCTCGTCGAGCGCCACCCCGGCATGACCATCGTCGCGGTGTCCCACGCGGACCCGATCAAGGCGGCGGTGGCGCTGGCGCTCGGTGCCCCCCTCGATCACTTCCAGCGCATCGCCGTCGCGCCGGGCTCCGTCACGGCGATCGTCTATCGGGACCTCGGGCCGCTCGTCCTCGCCGTGAACTCCCTGGACGGCGGGCTGGCGGGGCTCCCGGGCTGATGGGCGCCTCCTTCGACCTCGACGCGCCCGATCACTTCACCGCGGGGACCCAGGGGCCCCCGGGGCAGCGCGTCTTCTATCTCCAGGGCCGCGAGTCGGGGACCGTGGTCACGCTCAAATGCGAGAAGGAGCAGGTCGCGGCGCTCGCCGAGTACCTCGCGGGCCTTCTCGCCAGGCTGTCCCCCGTCCGCGAGACGATGCCGCAGGAGCCCGCCCCGCTCGAGCCGATCGATCTGGCGTGGCCCGTCGGCTCGATCGCGGTGGGCTACGACGACGCGCGCGACCGCGTCCTCGTGGTGGCGAACGAGCGCGTGGAGGAGGAGCGCGACGACGAGCCGGCGGCCGCGCGGTTCGTGCTCACCCGGGCCCAGGCCGCGGCGTTCGTGGAGCGGGCGCGTGAGCTGATGAAGGCCGGGCGGCCGATCTGCCCGGTGTGCAGCCGGCCCAAGGATCCCGGCGGCCACGTGTGTCCACGGAGCAACGGCTACGCCGCGGGTCGAGCGTGATGCCCTTGACCGTCCCGGGGCTCGATCTCCTCACCCGGGGCGAAGTTGCCGTCAAGGGCCGGCTGCCGTGCAGCTCGAACGCGACCTTCCTCTGCGAGCTGGCCCTCGCCGGGAGCAGCACGCTCGCGGTCTACAAGCCGCAGCGCGGCGAGCGCCCGCTCTGGGACTTCCCGCCGGGGCTCTTCAACCGCGAGCTGGCCGCCTACCGTCTGTCGGACGCGCTCGGCTGGGGGCTGGTGCCGCTGACGGTGCGGCGGGACGGGCCGTACGGCGAGGGATCGTTCCAGCTCTTCGTCCACGCCGACTTCGACCAGCACTACTTCACCCTGCTCGAGGAGCCGGCGCACCACGAGCGGCTCAAGCGGATCTGCGCCTTCGATCTCCTCGCCAACAACGCCGACCGCAAGAGCGGCCACTGCCTGCTCGGCCCCGACGGGAAGATCTACGCCGTCGACAACGGCCTCACCTTTCACGCCGAGCCGAAGCTCCGCACGGTCATCTGGCAGTTCGGCGGCGAGCCCGTCCCCGGCGCGGCGCTCGAGGACGTCCGGCGCCTCCTCGCCGCGGGGCTCCCGCAGGGCCTGACGGAGCTGCTGCATCAGACGGAGGGGGACGCGTTCCGCGCGCGGGCGGAGGCGCTGCTCGTCGACGGCCGCTTCCCGCTCGATGCGGGCGGCGTGCGCTATCCCTGGCCCCTCGTGTAGCCGTCCGTGCTCGACCGGAGACAGCAGGGGCGGAGGACAGCCCATGATGCGGTCGCTCGTCATCGCTCCAGGCTGAACTTGGCGGGCGCCAGCGTGGTCCGCGCGCCGACCGGGGCGCCGGCCGCCGTGCGCGTCTCGCGGCTCCCCGACGCCTCGACGTCGGCGCGCCAGGGGGACACGGGCCGGATCAGGGCCACCGTCTCCTCCCACTGCTCCTGGTTGTTCGGTCGGGGCGACACCACGACGCGGCGGAGCATCAGGCCCGCGGGCGCTGGGGCGATGATCTCCAGGAGCCGGACCTTGTCCCCGCGGTAGTTCTCGAACTCCCGACTCCTGGCGGCCGGGCCGTCGATGCGCGCGGCGTCCGCGAAGTTGCCGGCCAGGACCTGCGCGTGGGCCCGGGCGAACTCGCCCGTTTCCCCGACGACGCGCGCTGTTCCCGAGGGCCGTGAGGCGAGGGCATCGGAGAGTGTCGCGGCCCGGTGGCGCTCCAGCGCCTCGTCGAGCCGCCGGGCCAGCTCGCCGTACTCGGCGCTCGCGTTGCGTCCAGGCGGCGCCAGCACCTCGATGGCGAAGGTGCCGTCGGCGCGCTGCCGGTAGAGCCGGAAGACGTCCTTCAGCGGGACGTCGACGAACGCGTCGAGCCGCGCGTCGCCGTCGACGTCGAGCAGGCCCACCTGGGTCGCCGCGTCCGGCCACGCGCCGAACTGCGCGGCCAGCTCGCGGGCGAGCTGCTCACCCGTCTGCCCCTTGAGCGGCACGAGCGGTACGGCGCCGGGCTGTCCCTCGCGCGCGCCCAGCTCTTTCTGGCGGATCTTCACGGCCGCCTCGAGCGCCGCGGGGAGGTCCTGGCAGCGGACCCGATCGACGTCGGAGACGGCGGGCGCGGGAGCCGGAGGTGCCGGACTCGCAGGTGCGCTCGGAGCGCTGGACGCCGCCGGCAGGCTGGCTAGCTGCTTTTCGAGGTCGACCCGTTCCCTGTCGAGCGCGTCGATCCGCCTCTGGAGCTGGGCCGCCCGACTGAACTCGAACTTGACGAGGGCCCCGAGGCGCTGATCCTCGAGCTGCTGGCGCGCTCCTGGGATCTCGGCCAGCCGCGCGCGAATCGCCTCCGCGCCGACGGGCGCCGTCTTGGGCGCCGGCGCCGCGGCGGGAGGGGGCGCGGGCGACGCCGCCGCCAGGGTCGCGACCGACCGGCGGACGCCGTCGGAGACCTTCGCGTGGGCGGCGAGCCACTGCCGCAGTCCCTGGCACTCGGACTCGGTCAGCGCGCGGGGCTGGGCGAGCGCCAGCCCCGGGTGGAGCAGCGAGGCGCCCAGAACGATGGCGACGAGAGATCGGCTCAGCTTCGACATGGTCGTTCCCTCCGGCTTCGTGTCCTGGCACCTTGACGCGCGGGCCGCTTGCCTCTACCTTGCTCCCGTCGATCGCGCGTGGACTCGCACGTGCGGCGTGACACCTGCCCCGGGCTGACGGGCGGAAGGGAGAACGAACGATGGGCGAAACGCTGACACTCACGGCCGAGGACGGACACCGGCTCGCTGCGTACCGCGCGACTCCGGCGGGCACGCCGCGGGGCGCGCTCGCGATCGTGCAGGAGATCTTCGGCGTGAACTCCCACATCAAGCGGGTGTGCGACGGCTTCGCCGCCGATGGCTACCTCGTGCTCGCGCCGGCGATCTTCGACCGGGTGGAGCGCGACTACGCCACCGGCTACACGCAGCCGGACATCGAGCGCGGGCGCGCCGTCCGCGGCAAGCTCGCCATCGACGACGTGGTGAAGGACGTGCGCGCGGCGGTGCGCGAGCTCGCGAAGTCCGGCCTCAAGGTGGGGGTCGTCGGGTACTGCTTCGGGGGAACGGTCGCGTGGCTCAGCGCGACCCGGATCGAGGGCGTCGCGGCCGCGGTCGGCTACTACGGCGGCGGCATCGCGGACGCAGCCGAGGAGAGGCCGCGCGGTCCGGTGCTGCTCCACTTCGGCGAGACCGACGCGTCGATCCCGAAGGAGCACTACGAGAAAGTGGCGCGCCTCCATCCGACGCTGCCGATCCACATCTACCCGGCGGGCCACGGCTTCAACTGCGACGAGCGGGGGAGCTACCACGAGCCAAGCGCCCGGCTGGCCCGGCAGCGCACGCTCGACTTCCTGCGCGAGCACGTCGGGTAGCGGGTCAGTCGGGGCGGGGCGCGGTCACGGCTTCTCGCCGCGGGCCAGCCGGGCCTCGATGTCGTCGAAGCACGGGAGGACGTCGGCGATCGTGTCCACGACGTAGTGGGCGCCGGCCCTGCGCATCCGCTCGTGGGCGCGCTGGCGCCGGGCCTCCTGCTCCGCGTCGGGGAGCGCCAGCCACGCCTCGAGCGGGAGGCCGACCTCGTTACCGCTGATGGCGAGGCCGATCGTCCACATGCCGGCGTTCAGCCCCTCCTCGATCCCCGGCACGGTGTCGTCGATCTTCACGCACGCCTCCACCGGCGAGACCTGGAGGTTGATGACGTTCTGCAAACACATGAACGGAGCGGGACGCCCGGCGGGCACCTCCGAGGCGCAGACGGTGGAGTCCGGCTCGTAGCCCTGCCGCTTGGCGTCCCGCAGATTGATCTCCATCATGTCTCTCAGGTACCCGGTGGTCGAGCCGATCTTGATGGCCCGCGCGCGCAGCGCCTTCACCACCTCGAGGGTGCCGGGGATCAGGTCGGAGTAGTCCGAGAGGCACTCGACCTGGAGCGGCACGAAGTCGGCGAACATCCGGTCGACGTCCTGCTCACCGGGCGGTCGCCCGTGCGCCGCCTGCCAGCGAGCCCGCACGGCGTCGAGCTCGATGATCTTCCGGATGTGGACGCGCTTGTGGGCGCCCATGGGCGCCCGCGCCTCGTCCATGGTGATCGGCACCCCGGCGCGCTCGAACACCTTGACGAACACGACCGCCGGCGCCATGCACCCGAAATCCATGGTGGTGCCCGCCCAGTCGAGCAGGGCCGCCTGGATCTTGCCGCGGTAGACGCGCCGGTAGACGAACGTCACGCCCCAACCTTCGTCGCTCTCGACGGGGAAAGTCAACCACTTGTCATCGGCGCGCCCGCGGCGGCGGGGTGCCAGCGAGCGGGGTCGGGTCAGCGGGAGGACGGCGCGGCCAGCGCGTCGACGATCAGACGATCCAGATGCCGCAGATCGAAGGGTTTCGGGAGATACGCGTCGGCCCCGTTCGTCCGGGCTTCCTCGGCGACCTCGGTGGAGTTGTACCCCGTGATGATGATCACCGGGGTCGCCACCCCCGTCTGGCGGAGCATCCTGAGCAGGCTCAACCCGTCGACGCCCGGCATCCTCACGTCGAGCAGGATCACGTCGGGCGGGCGCTGAATCAGCACCGTGAGCGCCTGGGCCGCGTGCGCGGCGGTGTCGACGTGGTAGGCGGGGCTCAGGAACTCGCGCAGGATCTCCCGGATGACTTCGTTATCGTCGACGATCAGGACCCGCTTCCTGGGGGATGCCATACGCCCGGGTGACGTGCGAATAGAATGCCAACCCCCGCAGCGCATAAGCCGATGATTTCAAAGGGCGAGGCCGATGGCGTCCGGCGGACCTCGCGCAGACCTGGCGAGGGATCGACACATTCTGTCCCTTGGCCGTCAGAAAGCCGACGCCGCGCGGGCGGGCCTCCGGGCGGGAGGCTCAGGGCGAGGGCCGCGCGCAGGATGGGCAGGCGAGCGCCGAGCGGTCGCGCCGACCGTACTCCGAGGCGGCCGACTCGAGCGAGACGTAGCCGTTGACGACGTCCTCGCGGAGCTTCTCCGGATCGCGCGCGGCGGGCGGGCCGAAGCCACCGGCGCCCGGCGCGCGGAGACAGATCTCGCTTCCGGCGGGCGCCGTGAACGAGCCCTTGCTCGTGAGGTCGCGCTCGACGCCGTCCGGTCCCACGACGGAGATCCTCCCGGCGCCGCCAGCGCCGCCGCCCACGAGCCCGAACGGCGCCGACTTCGTGCGCTCGAGGCAGACGCTCGCGGTGCTCGGGCCGCCGAGGATCTTCCAGGTCCGGCTGACGCCCGCGCCGCCACGGTACGTCCCGGGGCCGCCGCTGTCGGTGACGATCGCGTACCGCTCGATCCGCACGGGGAAGCTCGACTCGAGGATCTCGATCGGCGTGTTCATGGTGTTCGAGATGCCGCTCGAGAGCCCGTTGACGCCGTCCTTGGTCGGCCGGGCGCCGAAGCCGCCCTTGATGGTCTCGTAGCTCACGTAGCGCTCGCCGGTGCGGGAGTCGACACCGCCGAGCGTCAGGATCGCGGAGGTGCCCTGCGAGCACGCCATCACGCGGTCGGGGGCGAGCGTGACGAGGGCGCCGAACAGCATGTCGCACACGCGGTGCGAGATCTCGTGGTTCGCATAGACGACGGGGGCGGGCGACACGGCGTTGACCACCGTGCCTGGCGGCGCCAGGAGCGCGATCGGCCGCCAGCAGCCGGAGTTCGGCGGGACGAGGTCGGTCGGATCGGCGACCATCTTGATCGCGGTGTAGATGCCGGAGGCGGTCACCGCGAGGGGCGCGTTCATCGGTCCCGGGACCTCCCGGTCGGTGCCGGCGAAGTCGACGGTGAGTGTGTCGCCCCGCTTCGTGGCGCGCATCCTGATCCAGAAGATCGCGTCCTCCTTCTCGCCCTCCTCGAGGATGCCGTCGCCGTCGCAGAAGTCCTCGAAGACGGCGCTGCCGTCGGGCAGGCGTCCGAGCATCGACCGCATCATCCGCTCCGAGTAGTCCATGACCTCCTGCATGATCGCGAGCAGCCGGTCGGTCCCGTACTTCCGTGCCAGCTCGCCGAGCCGCGTCACGCCGCGGAGGTTCGCCGCGATCTGCGCGCGGAGGTCGCCGCGGCGCTCGTCGGGCGTCCGGACGTTGGTGAAGATGATGTCCTCCACGTCGCGGTCGAGGACGCCGGCCGTGTAGAGACGGACGGGCGGGAGCCGGAGGCCCTCGCCGTAGATCTCGGTCGTCGCGCCGTAGCTGCCGGGCGTGGCGCTGCCGATGTCCGGCCAGTGGGCCCGGACGCAGGCGAAGCCGAGCAGGGTGGTACCGTGGAACGCCGGCGTGACCACGTTGACGTCGGGCAGGTGGCTCCCGCCGAAGTAGGGGTCGTTGTGGATGAACACGTCGCCCGGCGCGAAGGTCGCCGAAGCCCGGATCACCGCCTTCACCGCGAGCGGCATCGAGCCCAGGTGGATCGGGAGGTCAGGCCCCTGGGCGACCATCTCGCCCCGCACGTCGAAGATGCCGCAGGAGTAGTCGCCAGCCACCTTGAGGAGCGGCGAGTACGCGGTCTTCGCCAGGACCACCTTCATCTCCTCGGCGGCGCAGTAGAGGGCGTTCTTCACCACCTCGAAGGTCGCGGGGTCGGTCTCACGCATGGCCGGCTGCCTCCAGAGTGACGAACCCCCGGGCGTCCGCGCGGAGCCGCCAGCCGGGCGGCACCACGATGGTCGTGTCGGGGGCCTCGATGATGACGGGCCCGGCGCGCTCGCTGCCGGGCCCGAGCGTGTCGCGCGCGAGCACGGCGCAGCGCGTGAGCCCGGTCTCCTCGAAGTAGGCGTCCCTCGACGCCCCGGGGGCGGCGGGCGTCCGGGGGCGTCCGCCGAGCGCGCGCGAGAGATCGAGCCGGTCGAGCCGCCCGATTGCGGAGAGGCGAAGGTTGACGAGCTGCACCGGCTCCCCGGGACTCGCGTGGCCGTAGGTCGTGCGGTGCCGGTCGTGGAAGTCGGCTGCGAGCCGGGCCAAGGTCTCGCGCGTGATCGGTCCCGCCGCGAGCGGCACGGTGAGCTCGTACGCCTGGCGGGGGTAGCGGAGGTCCGCTGAGCGGGCGATCTCCCACCGGTCCTCGGGCACCCCGGCTCGCCGGAGCATCGCCCGCGCCGACGCCTCCAGCGCGCCGTACGCCGAGCTGACCGCGTCGGGACCGGCGGCCGCGAGCGGCGCCAGAAAGGTCTTCGCGTAATCGCGTCGCAGGTCGCTCGCGACGAGGCCCAGGGCGGAGAAGCCGCCGGGGATCGGCGGCTCGATCACCGTCGGGATCTCGAGCTCCCGCGCGAGCCGCGCGGCGTGGACGGGCCCGGCGCCGCCGAACGCGACCAGGCTGAACTCGCGCGGGTCGTACCCGCGCTCGACCGAGACGACGCGGAGCGCCGCCGCCATCCCGGCGTACACGACGTCGACGATGCCCGCCGCGGCCTCGAGCACGCCGAGCCCGAGCGGCCGCGCGATCGCGGTCTCGATCGCCTTCCGGGCGCGGTCGACGTCCACCGGCAGGGCGCCGCCGAGGAGCGCCTCGGGGTTCAGATAGCCGAGGACGAGATCGGCGTCCGTGACGGTGGGGCGGTCGCCGCCCTGGCCGTAGCAGACCGGCCCCGGTTCGGCGCCCGCGCTCTCCGGGCCCACGCGCAGCGCGCCGCCGGGATCGATCCAGGCGATGCTCCCGCCGCCGGCGCTCACCTCGGTCAGGTCGATCACCGGCACCCGGATCGGATGGCCCGTCCCCTGGAGCCAGCGGCGGACGTTGCCGCTCGGCCCGACCTCGTACTCGGACGTGGTCCTGACCTCGCCGCGCTCGATCAGGCTCGCCTTGGCCGTCGTCCCGCCCATGTCGAACGAGATCACGCTCGGGAACCCGAGCTGCCGGCCCGCCAGCGCCGCCGCGATGACGCCCGCGGCGGGGCCCGACTCCACGGCCATCGCCGGCATCCGGAGCCCCTCCGCGACGGTGAACACGCCGCCGCTCGAGCCCATGACCCAGGGCGCCGGGAGGCCCATCGCGGTGACGGCGGACTCGAGGCGCTGGAGGTACGAGGCGAGAAGGGGTCCGACGTACGCGCAGACGGCGGTGGTGCTGGTCCGCTCGAACTCCCGGATCTCCGGGAGGATCTCGCTCGACAGGAAGACCGGGAGGTGGGGCAGCGCCTCGCGGAGTCGGACGCCGATGAGGCGCTCGTGGGCGTCGTTGAGGAACGAGAAGAGGAGGCACACGGCGACCGCCTCGACGTCGTGGCGCTTGATGAAGTCGATGGCGTCGTCGACGTCCGTGAGACGCAGCGGCTCCACGATCGCCCCCTGCGCGTCCAGGCGCTCGGTGACCTCCAGGCGGAGGTGCCGGGGGACGAGGACCGCGGGCCCGTCCTGGAACAGGTCGTAGAGGCTCGCCCGGGCGGAGCGGCGCAGCTCGAGCACGTCGCGGCAGCCGCGCGTCGTGATGAGGGCGGCACGCGCGCCCTTGCCCTCCAGCAGCGCGTTGGTGACGACGGTCGTCGCGTGGGCGAGCAGCGTGACCCGATCGGGCGCGACCGCGCAGCGCCCGAGCGCGGTGGCGAGCGCGTCGACGACACCGCGGGCGAAGTCGCGCGGCGTCGTCGGCACCTTGACGACGTCGATCGCGCCGCCCGCCTCGTCCACCACCACGACATCGGTGAACGTCCCGCCGATGTCGACGCCGATGCGCCAGCTCATCGAGCCCCCCTTCGGCCGGCTTCGCCGGGCGTCCTGGGCGAGGCGCGCCCGCCGCGTCAGGCGCGCCGGCTCCGCCCGAGCGCCGCCAGCGCGCCCGCGAACACCTCGAGCGTGCGCGCCACATCATCGCCGCCGTGGGCGAGCGAGACGTAGAGCTTCTCGCGGCCCTTCACCACGCCCCGCGTGAGGCACTCGGCGTTGAACGCCTTGAGGGCGGCCCCGTCGGCGGTGAGCATCGAGCGGTAGTCGACGATCGGCGCGTCCGTGAAGACGATGTCGAAGACCGTCGTCTCGCCGATGACCTGGGCGGGCAGCCCCGACTTCCGCACGAGCTCGGCGAGGCCGTCCCGGAGCGTGCGGCCCAAGTGGTGGAGCCGCGCGTAGGCGCCCGGCTTCCGCAGCTCGGCGAGGGTCGCGAGGCCGGCGACGGCGGCGATCGGGTTGCCGTTGAGGGTGCCGATCTGGGCCACGAACTCGGGCGTTCCGTCCAGGCGGGGGTCGAAGGCGCGCATGATCTCCTGGCGGCCGCACACGGCGGCGAGCGGGAAGCCACCGCCGATGATCTTCCCGTAGGCCGCGAGGTCCGGCACGACGCCGTAGTACTCCTGCGCCCCGCCCCAGGCGAAGCGGAAGCCCGTCACCACCTCGTCGAAGATCAGCGGGATCTCGTAGCGCCGCGTGAGGGCGCGGAGCCCCGGGAGGAATCCCGGCTCGGGCGCGATGAGCCGCTGGAACGGCTCCACGACCACGGCGGCCAGCGCGTCGGCGTGGAGCGCGAGCAGGGCCTCCACCGTGGCGAGGTCGTTGAACGGCGCGATCAGCACCTCGCCCTCGATCGCGTGCGGGATGCCCGCCGAGTCGCCCGTCGCCGCCGGGAACGCCTTCGGCGACCTCGGCGACGAGCTCATCAGCGCGTAGTCGTGGCTCCCGTGGTAGCCGCCCTCGAACTTCATGACCTTGTCGCGCTTCCGGAAGGCGCGCGCCGCGCGGAGCGCGAAGAAGGTCGCCTCCGTGCCGGTGGAGGTGAACCGGACCTGCTCGGCGCAGGGGACGGCGCGGCACAGCTCGTCGGCGAGCGCCACGATCGGCTCGTTGACCAGATAGTAGGTCGTGCCGTTCGCGAGCTGCTCCCGGACCGCGGCCACGACCGCGGGGTGGCTGTGGCCGAGGATCAGGGGACCCGACCCGAGGAGGTAGTCGATGTACTCGCGACCGCTGACGTCGTAGAGCTTCGAGCCCTGACCCCGCTTGACGATGAAGGCGAGGTCGTCGGGGAAGCGCGCGGAGCCGAGCACGCCGCCCGGCAGGCGCCGCGCCGCCGTCTCCAGCAGCCGGCTCTCCTCGGCCGATCGCGATCTCTGGCTCATCGTCACCTCGCTCCGGTCTGTGCGGGCGCGGGCCGCCGGCGACATCGAACCCGCCGCATGACCGCGAGCATAGCGGTCGGCCTGGTGGACTTCAAGGAGCCGCCTGGCCGGCCTTGACAGTCGCCCGGTGGCGACATAGAGTCCCCGCTAGAAAACTCCGCGTCTCTTCCCTCAAGCGAGGCCTCGATGACGGCCCTTGGACGTCTCTCAAAGGAGGAAGCGGCTTATGGCTGACGACAGCGTCAACAGGCGGGAATTCCTGAAGACCACCGGCGCGGGGGCGCTCGCGACGGGGCTCGGCGCGAACATCATCATCCCGGGGCGGTCCGACGCGGCCAAGAAGAAGCTCCGGATCCTCCAGTGGGTCCACTTCGTCCCGGCGTACGACGAGTGGTTCAACAAGAAGTACGCCAAGGAGTGGGGCGAGAAGAACGACACCGAGGTGACGGTCGACAACATCGGCATCGCGGGCGTCAACCCGCGCGCGGCCGCGGAGGTCTCGGCCCAGAAGGGGCACGACCTCTTCCTGTTCAACTGGCCGCCCCCCACGTTCGAGGAGCTGACGGTGGACATGACGGACGTCTACCAGGAGCTCGAGCGGAAGGTCGGCAAGCCG
>JACQWC010000250.1 GCA_016209635.1 Candidatus Rokuibacteriota bacterium
ATCTTACCCCATTCGCCGTCGGGGCGCCGGGGCGCCCGACGGTCGGCGCCTTCACCCCCGTGGGGACATCCCCATTCGCCGTCGGGGCGCCGGGGCGCCCGACGGTCGGCGCCTTCACCCCCGTGGGGACATCCCCATTCGCCGTCGGGGCGCCCGACGGTCGGCGCGTCGACCCGCGGGGTCGCTGCCGTGTGGTAGGCTCGGGGCGTGAGAGCCGCCCCGCTCATCGGCGTGACGACGTCGGTCACCGTGGACGAGTATCCCGAGCGCGCGTACGTGAACACGGCGTACCTCGCCGCCGTGCAGCAGGCCGGAGGGATCCCCGTGCTCCTCCCGCCCCAGCTCGACGCCCGGAGCCGCGCGGCGCTCTGGGAGCGGCTCGACGGCCTCCTCCTGACCGGCGGGGGCGACGTCCATCCCGATCGGTTCGGCGAGGCCCGCCACCCGGCGGTCTCGCTGGTCTCCGAGGCCCGCGACGCCCTCGAGATCGATCTCACCGCTCAGGCGCTCGCGAGCGGCCTGCCGCTCCTCGCGATCTGCCGCGGCGTCCAGGTGCTGAACGTCGCGCTCGGGGGCAGCCTCTACCAGGACATCACGAGCGAGCCGGGCAGCACGATCGTCCACACGCAGACGGAACCGCGGGATCGGCCGACCCACCTCGTGAAGGTGATGGGCGAGGGCACGCGGCTCGGCGCGATCGCCGGGGTCGCCGAGCTCCCGGTGAACAGCTTCCACCACCAGGCGCTCAAGCGGCTCGGGCGCGGCCTGAGGGATGTCGCGTGGGCGCCGGACGGGATCGTCGAGGGCGTGGAGCTGCCGGAGGCGAAGGGCTTCGTCGTGGGCGTCCAGTGGCATCCCGAGGAGCTGGTGGGACACGACGCCGCCGCGCGCAACCTCTTCGAGGCGCTCGTCGCGGCGGCGGCCGCGCGCTAGCCAGTTAGCTCCCAGCGGGACGGCGCGTCCCGCTCGATCCGCTCGCGCACGCGGCCTTCCCGCGCGAGCTTTCTCAGGTGCGACTCCACCGACTGCGCCGCCGCCCCGTGGAGGGACGTCGAGACGTCGGCGTAGATCCGGGCGACCACCGCGGGGATCGTCGCGAGGCCGGCGCCGAGGGCTTCCAGAATCTGCCGCTCCCGCATGCGCCGGTGCTCGATGTACTCCTGGATCCTCCCCGGCCCGTCCTCGATGACGGGACCGTGCGCCGGGTAGATGCGGCGGACGTCGAGCCCCTGGAGACGCCGGAGGGAGGTCATGTAATCGAGGAGGTCGCCGTCCTCGGCCGGGATGACCGTCGTCGACCCGCCGAGGACGACGTCGCCCGTGAAGAGCGATCTTTCTTCGGGGAAGTAGTAGCAGAGATGGTCGGAGGCGTGCCCCGGCGTGTAGACGGGGATCAGCGTGACGCCGTCCCCCGCCACCACCGCGCCGTCGCGCAGGTCGTCGATCGATGGGGGGAGCGCGCCGTCCTTGTGGAGCATCTTCGCCACGGCGATCCCGGGAAAGCGCGCGCGGAGCTGGGCGACGCCGCCGATGTGGTCGCCATGGCGGTGGGTCAGGACGATGCGCGACGGGCGGCGCCAGCCGCGATGATCGAGGTACGCGTCGAGGACCGGGACGTAGCCGTCGATGCCGGCGCCCGTGTCGATCAGGATCGGGTCCCGCGCGCCGACCAGATAGGTGTTGGTGCCCGGCCCGGTCATCAGGCCGGGATTCAGGCCCAGCACGCGCCCGACGCGCTCGCTGAGCGTCGCGGTCTTCGGAAATTCCGGATCGATCCAGCCCATGCGTTCGAGCGGCCTACGCGACGCCGAGGTAGCGGCGCTTGACCTCCTCGTTCCCGTCGAGCTCGGCCGGCGAGCCATGGTACACGATCTGTCCCTTGGACATCACGTAGACGCGGTCGGCGACGCGCAGGGCCAGGGGCACGTTCTGCTCCACCAGGAGGATGGCGAGCCCCTCGTCCTTCAGGCGGACGACGACCCGGCCGATGTCGCGCACGATGAGGGGCGCCAGCCCCTCCGACGGCTCGTCGAGCAGCAGGAGGCGGGCGTTGGTCATGAGCGCGCGGGCGATGGCCAGCATCTGCTGCTCGCCGCCCGAGAGCGTGCCACCCCCCTGGGGGGCGCGCTCGCGGAGCCGCGGGAAGACCGCGTACACGCGCTCGAGGGTCCAGCCGCGCTCGCCGTCGGTCCCGCTCCGCGCGGCCAGGAGGAGGTTCTCCACGACGCTGAGGGGCGCGAAGATGCGGCGCCCCTGTGGGACCAGGCCGATGCCGCGCCGGGCGATCTCGTAGGGCGGCAGGCGCTCGATGGGCTGCCCGTCGAGCCGGATCCTCCCCTCCCGCGGCGGCGTGAACCCCACGATGCTCCGGATCAGCGTGGTCTTGCCCACGCCGTTCCGCCCGAGGATCGCGACGGCCTCGCCCGCGCCGACGCGGAGCGAGACGCCGTGGAGGATGTGGCTCTCGCCGTAGTAGGTCTGGACCGCGTCGACCTCGAGCATCAGCGCTCCTCCGCCGTGCCCAGGTAGACCTCGTAGACGCGCGGGTCGGCCTTCACGGCGTCGGGCGCGCCCTCGCTCAGCACCTCGCCGTAGTGGAGGACGGTGATCCGGTCGGCGAGCGAGAAGACCACGTCCATATCGTGCTCGATGATCAGGAGCGTGATCGTGCGGGGAAGGGTCATCAGGAGGCGGGTCATGCGCGAGGTCTCCTCCGGCGACATGCCGGCGGTCGGCTCGTCGAGGAGGAGGAGCTTCGGCCCCGTCGCCAGCGCGATGCCGACCTCGAGCTGGCGCTGCTCGCCGTAGGACAGGCGACCCGCGGTCTCGCCGAGCCGCTCCCCGAGGCCGACCGCCTCCGCGACGGCGCGCGCCGTGTCGAGGGGCCTCCGGAGCCGGTCGACCGAGCCCAGGACGTCCCAGCTCCCCCGCCCGTCCGCCGCCGCCGCCAGGCGCAGGTTCTCGAGCACCGCGAGGCGGGGGAAGACGTTCGTGCGCTGGAACGAGCGCGAGATGCCCCGGCGCGCCACGGCGTGTGGCTGGAGCCCCGTGATCACCTCGCCCTCGAAGAGGATCCGGCCGCGGGTGGGGACGAGCTGGCCGGTGATCAGGTTGAAGAGCGTCGTCTTGCCCGCGCCGTTCGGCCCGATGATGGCGCGCCGCTCGTTCCGCTCCACCGCCAGACCGACGCTGTTCACCGCGCCCAGCGCGCCGAAGTAGCGGGTGAGCCCGTCGAGGGCGAGGAGCGGCCCGGTCGCCGCGCTCACGCGCGCAGTCCGATCTTCGGTCATCTCACCGCTCGGCTCGCGCCGCCGGCCGCCGCTCACCACGCCCCGCCACCCCGCGGAGGGCGCCGATGATGCCCCCGGGCGCGAACAGCACGAACAGGATGAACGTGAGCCCGAGGATCAGCATCCACCGCTCCGTGTACGTGCTGACCAGGCTCTGGAGCAGGATGAAGGCGGCGGCGCCCAGCACCGAGCCCCCGAGCGTGCCCGTCCCGCCGATGATGACCATGAGCAGCGCCTCGCCGGAGGTGGTCCACAGAAAGGCGTCGGGCGAGATCGAGCCGTTGAGCTGGGTCAGGAGCGAGCCCGCCACGCCAGCGATCGTCCCCGCGATCACGAGCGCGAGCAGCTTGTACCGGTCGACGGGGTACCCGACCGCCTCCATGCGCGCCTCGTTCTCGTGGATCCCCCGCAGCACGTGACCGAAGGGCGACCGCACGACCCGCCACAGCGCGAGGGCGGCGAGCGCGGCGACGACGAGGAGGAACGCGTGGAAGTTCCCCGCCCGGGCGAGATCGACGCCGAGCAGCGAGGTCCGCGGCACGCCGAAGATCCCGTCCTCCGCGCCGAGCCACGCGACCTGGAACGCGTAGGCGTAGAACATCTGGGAGAAGGCGAGCGTCAGCATGATGAAGTAGACGCCGCTCACCCGGATCGAGAAGAAGCCGATGACGAGCGCGCCGAGCGCCGCGGCCAGCGCGGGGAGGACGAGCGCCGCGAGCAGGCCGGGCCACTGCTTCAGCGCGAGGGCGGCGACGTAGCCGCCGATGCCGAAAAAGGCGGAGTGGACGAAGGAGATCATCCCCGCGTAGCCCATCAGGAGGTCGAGGCTCATCGCGAAGATGCCCCAGATGAGGATCTCCTGCAGGAGCTTGACCGGGTAGTTGCCGAAGAAGGACGGAAAGGCTGCGAGGCATGCGACCAGCACGGCGAATCCGATGATCCTGACAGTCATCTCGGCGTCATTTCAGCGGACGGCCGAAGAGCCCCTGCGGCCGCAAGAGGACGACGAGCGCCGTGACGACATAGATGATCAGCATCGCCGACTCGGGCAGCCACACCTTCCCGAAGGTTTCCGCCTGGCCGATGATCAGGCTCCCCGCCAGGGACCCCTTGAGGCTGCCGAGACCGCCGACGACGACGACGATGAGCGCGGGGATCAGGATCGAGGCGCCCATCGCCGGATACGCCGACTGGATCGGTCCGGCGATGACCCCCGAGAGCCCGGCGAGCGCGGCGCCGGACGCGAACACGCCGGTAAACATCCGGTGGATGTTGATGCCGAGCCCCGCGGCCATCTCGGCGTCGAAGACGCCGGCCCGGATGATCGCGCCGAGGCGCGTGCGCTCGATGAGGAGCCAGAGGGCGACCGCCATCGCGAGGCCGAAGACGATCACGAACAGGCGGTACGAGGGCACCGTGGCGTCGAGGATCTTCACGGACCCCGAGAAGAGGTCGGGCGCGGGGATCGACCGGATCTTCCCGCCCCAGATCCACTTCACGACGTCCTCGAAGAGGTAGATGAACCCGAACGTGAGGAGCACCTGGTCGAGCAGCGGCCGCGCGTAGAGCGGGCGGAGGCAGCTCCGCTCGATCACGGCGCCGAGCGCGCCGATCACGAACGGCGCCACGACCATCGCCAGCCAGAAGTTGCCGGTCGCGGCGATCAGCGCCAGGCCGGCGTAGGCGCCCAGCATGTAGAAGGAGCCGTGCGCGAGGTTCACGATGTCGAGCATGCCGAAGACGAGGGTCAGCCCGACCGACAGGAGGAACAGGAGCACGCCGTAGGCCAGGCCGTTCAGGACCTGGGCGAAGATGTCGGAGAGGACGGGCACGCGAGGACGGCTGGCGGGGCCGGGCCCGAGGCCCGGCCCCGATCGGCTCCGCTAGACCGGCAGCGTGCAGCCGGTGCCGGGATCCCGCACGTCGGCGATCCTGTCGATCACGACGTTGTTCAGACCGCCGGCGACCTCCTTCACCTCCCGGACGTAGATGAACGGCTGGATCACGTTTTGGGTCTTGGGATCGAAGCGGAAACGGCCGCGCGGGCTGTCGAACTCGACCTTGGCGATCGCCTCGACGAGCTTCATCTTGTCCTGCGTGTTGCCGTTGACGCCCTTGAGCGCGCGGACGATGACCTCCGCCGTGTCGTAGCCCTGGCAGGCGAAGCCGTCGGTCGACTTGTTGTACTTCTCCTTGAACTCCCGCACGAACCGCTGGTTCACGGGATTGTCGAGGAGCGGTGTGTAGAAGTGGCCGGTGATGACGCCGAGCGCCGACTGGCCCTGCGCCGGCAGCACGTCAGGCTCGGTGAGGAACCCGGCGCCCGTGAGCTTGATCGTCTGCTTCAGCCCGAACTGGTCGTACTGCTTCACGAAGTTCACGGCGTCCGAGCCCGAGAAGAACGCGAAGACCGCCTTCGCGCCCGACTGCTTGATCTTGGTGATGAAGGGCGCGTAGTCCGTCTCGCCGAGCTTCGGGTAGTCCTCGGCGATGACCTTGCCACCGGCCGGCAGGAAGGTCTCCCGGAAGGCGGCCATCATGTCCTTGCCTGCCTGGTAGTTGGGCGCGATCTGGAAGACCTCCTTGGCGACGTTCTTCGCCACCCAGCCGCCCATGGGCTGGCAGGGCTGCCAGTTGGAGAAGGAGGTCCGGAAGATCCAGCGGGAGCAGCGCTCACGGCTGATCTGGTCGGCGCCCGCGTTCGACACGATCAGAATCGTTTTCGTGTTGTGGACCTTGTCGCGGATGCCGGCGAGGACGCCCGAGTGCACCGGCCCCGTGAGGAGGTCCACCTTGTCCGAGTCGATCAGCTTGTCGGCCTTGCGCACGCCGACGGGCGGTTTCGCCTCCGAGTCCTCCTTGATCAGCTCGATCTTGCGGCCGGCCACCATCCCGCCCTCGCGGGCGAAGACCAGCTCCATCGCCTGGGTGATGGACTCGCCGAGGACCGCGTAGACCCCCGAGTAGGGGAGCAGCACGCCGATCTTGATCGGCCCGCCCTGCGCCCAGCTCTTGCCGACCCACGGGCCCGCCGCCAAGCCGGCGGCGGCGGCCGAGCTGCTTGCGAGGAACCTCCGACGTGTCAGTCCACTCATACGCTCTCCTCCTGGTTCGGTAGTGGGGCTCCCCCTGGCAGCGGCGCCCTAAAGCCTACACCGACTGCCTCGGCACCGACACGGCATTTTGGCCCGGCGAATTCCCGCCCCGGCGCCCCGCCGCGGCCATCGAGATCACGTAGTTGCCGCTCCCCGACGAGGGTCCGTAGGCGTGGAGCGTCGTCTCCCACCGCTGACTCGACTCGAGGATCGCGCCCAGCATCATCGACAGGTGACGCCCGCCCATCTCGGGCTCGGTCGCGCGCGCGTACTCCGGGAGCCACGCCCGGAGCTTCTCGTGCTCCCCGTCGGCGAGCATCCGCGCCAGCCGGTGATCCAGCTCCTGGTCCTCCGGGCTCGGCCACTTCTCGGGGCCACGGACCAGCTTGTGCGAGACGCTCCCGCTCGCCACGAACGCGGCCCGCCGGTCGCTCGCGTTCACCGCCCGCACGATGTGCCGCCCCCACGCGAAGCACTCGTCGAGGTCGTTCGAGAGGCACACGGACACCGGGACCACGGGGATCCGCTGCGACCGATCGAGGTAGCACACGATCGGCATCACCGTGCCGTAGTCGAGCGGGTAGTGGACGTCGTTCGCGAGCGTGCAGAAGTGGCCCGCGGCCCGCCCCCGGTCGATGATCGCCGAAGCCAGCTCGTAGTCGCCCGGGAAGTCGTACTCGACGCCCCGGATGAGGTCGGGCGCCTCCTGGGCCGTGAGGACGCCCCGGTGGCGGGGGGTGCCGTCGACGACGGTCGGAAAGGTCGAGATCAGGTGGCACGAGTTGATGATGATCACGTCGGGCTCGGCCCGGGCCAGGTCGCGGCCCTGCTCCACGAGGCCCTCGCGGACCGGGCCGAAGTCCGGGTGCGCGAGCTTGCCCGCGAACGCGGCCTCGAGGGTGCAGTAGCGCGGGGTGTGGACGGACAGGTAGACGCGTGCCAGCTCTCCCATGCTCATGCCCTCGGGATCCACGCGATGGCGTCGATCTCGACGTTGACGCCCTTGCGCGGCGGGGATGCCTCGACGGTGGTCCGCGCCGGCTGCACGCCCTCGAAGTATTCCTTGAACACGCGGTTGAACGCGGCGAAATCGTCGATGTTCCGGAGGAACACGCCCACCTTCACGACATTCTCAAGCGTCGTGCCCCCGGCTTCGAGAACGGCGCGCACGTTGTCGAGCGTGACCCGCGTCTGCGTCTCGATGTCGCCGGACACGACCAGCTTGGTGGTGGGGTCGAGCGGCCCCTGCCCCGAGACGAAGACGAAATCGCCGCAGCGCACTCCCTGGGCGATCGGCGATTCCGTCCCCTCGGAGAATCCCGTCTTCGGCGCGGCCCTGGTGACGACGACTTTCGGCTTGGTCACGGTCGTGACTCCTTGAGGCGCTGGGTGACCTCGTCGGGGATGGGTCTCGCGCGGAGCCGGGCGTCGGGTGTCTCGGGGAGTCCGACCCAGGCCCGGACCTCGAACCCGCGCGCGCAGAGGGTTGCGCCGACCGACACCTCATGCTCCATGCGAAACGTCTTCGCCCGCACCCATGCGACGCCGGAGCGGATCGACACGACGTCGCCGTACCGCACGGGCGCGACGAAGCGGGAGCCCGATTCGACGATCGGCACGCCGACCACGGCGTACTTCGGAAAGATCTCCGGCCACGGCAGGCCGACCGACTCGAAGAGCGCCTCGGTGCCGAGATCGTACCACTCGAAGAAGCGGGGATAGAACACGATTCCCGCCGGGTCCGCCTCGCTCCAGCGCACGTGGAGGTCGATCGTGTGGGAGACCATCAGGAGGAAGCCTCCTTCCCCGCCGCAGCCGCGGCCCCCCTCATGCGTCCGCGACCCGCGCGCGGAGGCGGAACCGCTGGAGCTTCCCCGTCGCCGTCCGGGGAAGCTCGTCGACCACGAAGATCTTCCGCGGGCGCGCGTGCGATGGGAGCTTCGCCGCGGCGAGCCCTGCGAGGTCCTCCGCCAGCCGCCGGGGGTCCGCGCCCCGCTCCTTCGGCACCACGAACGCGAAGGGCTTGATGAGGCCCCGCCCTTCCGGCGCGCCCACGACGCCGGCGTCGGCGACGCCCGGGTGGGCCAGGAGGAGCGTCTCGACGTCGGCGGGCACCACCCAGAGACCGGCGACCTTGAAGAGGTCGTCCTCGCGGCCGCAGTGGAAGAAGAACCCGTCGGCGTCGCGCGTGCAGACGTCGCCGGTCCTGAACCACTCCCCGACGAAGGTCCGACGCGACTCGTCGATCCGGTTCCAATAGGAGGGGCTGGCCGACGGGGTCCGCACGTGGAGCACCCCCTGCTCGCCGGTCTCGACCTCGCGGCCGCCCGCGGCGAGGAGCTTCGCGTCGGTGGCGGGCACCGGCGTGCCGGACGAGCCCGCGCGGGAGCGGCCCGGCCGGTTCGACAGGACCATGAAGATCGTTTCCGTCGCACCGAGGCCATCGAGGACCTCCACGCCGAACCGCTCGCGCCAGGCCCAGTACACGTCCACGGGCAGGCGCTCGCCCGCCGAGACCGCGCAGCGCAGGGAGGCGAACGTGTCCCGCGGCAGGTTCGCCCCGAGGAGGCGCGCGTAGACGGTGGGAACGGAGAAGAAGAGCGTCGGCGCCCAGCGGGCCATCACGTCCGCGACGAGCGCCGGATCGGGCCACGCCCCGTGGAGGAACGCGCCGCCGCCGACGTAGAGCGGGATCAGAAGCGCGGTGCCGAGGGCGTAGGCGAAGAAGAGCTTGGAGGTGGCGAAGACGCGGTCACCCTCGTGGGCGCCGAGGACGTCGACGCCGTAGTGCCGGCACGCGAGGAGGTCGCGGTGGGCGTGCACCGCCGCCTTGGGCGCGCCGGTCGTGCCCGAGGTGTAGAGCCAGAAGGCCATCGCGTCCTCGCCCACCGGCTCCGCGCGGAGCTGGATCGAGGAGCAGGCCTGGAGGGCCTCCAGGCTCTCGCCGTCCGCCGCGCTCCCGCCCGCCACGAGCACCCGGAGCCGGCGCAGCTCCCCGCCGAGCTCCCTGAGCCCAGCGACCAGGGACGCGTCGACCACCAGCGCCCTCGCCCGGCTGTCGCGGAGCATCACGGCCCACTCGGCCGGGCGGAGCCGCGTGCTGAGGGGAACGGCGACGGCGCCGATGCGGAGGGCGCCGAAGAAGGTCGCCGCCCAGGCGAGGCCGTCGGGCAGAAGGAGCGCCACCCGCTGCTCGGGCTCGACGCCGAACGCGCGGAGCCCGTTCCCCGTCCGGTTCGCGAGGGCGAGGAGGTCCGCATACGTGGCCCGCCCGGACGGCGTCTCGATGGCGGCGCGCTCGCCGCGTCCTGCGCGGACCTGGTCGTCGAGGAAGGCGGTGACTGCGTTCACGGGGCGAGCGTCTTCGCGGCGCCGCCGAAGGGGAGCTCCCCGGCCCCGCCCGCGACGACGAACGGGAAGGCCATCACGACCCAGACCAGGCTCACGACCTCCGAATCACCGAAGTTGTACTCGAAGAGCCCGGCCGTGAGGAATCCGACGACCGCCGCCAGACTCCCCGCGACGAGCGCCCGGTCGTCGGCGCGCGCCGGAGGGAGCGCGCCGTAGATCCGCGACGCGCGGAGGACGAACGCGACCCAGATCCAGAGCCAGGCGGCGAGGCCCAGGAGGCCCCGCTCGGCGGCGATCTGCACGAGGTTGTTGTGGAGGTGCGACGTGCCCGGCCGCCGGGCGTCGGGGTGCTTGTAGGCCGGATAGCTCCGGCGCACGCCGCCAGGGCCGAGGCCGAGGAGCGGCGCGTCCTCGACCATGCGGAGCCCCGACCCCCAGAAGTAGAGCCGCTCGGTGGCGCTCGGGCTCGCGAGGTCGACGATCGTCAGGAGCTTTCCCCTGAGCGGGGTCGGCAAGACCAGCGCCAGCGTCACCCCGAGAGCGAGCGGCAGGATCAGCGAGACCCGCCGGCTCAGGAGCACCAGCGTTCCGAGCGCGGCGCCGAGACCGAGCCACGCGTTCCTGACGTAGGTGAGCCCCAGGGCCACGAACGCGAGCCCCGCCGGCGGGGCGAGCTTCCACGCGTGACGGCGGGTGCCGAGCGCCAGGGCCGCGAAGTGGAGCGCCAGGGCCACGACCAGGCTCCCCCCGAGGGTCATGTAGATGCTGAAGAACCCCTTGGCCCGGAAGGGCTCGATGCTCGGCTGCCGGCAGCGCTCGAGCCGCACCTTGAGCGCCCAGGTCAGCCAGCCGGGAACGTCGACGGCGGTCGTGCAGACCCACGTCTGGGCGAGCGCCCAGCAGGACGCGAGGACGACCGCCCCGGTGAACCAGGCGAGGGCCCGCCGGATCGCGTCCCCGGACCTGAATCCGTTCACCGCGGCGAGGAAGAGGATGAGCGAGAGGAGGTGCTTGGACTGGTAGAGCGCGTCCAGCGGGTCGGGGGCGGCGGCGACGCTGGCGAGCGTGGCGGCCACGAACGCCGCCAGCGGGGCTGCGAGCGGGACCCGCTGCCGGGCGCGGAGCGCCGGGTCGCCGAGCCGCGCCAGGCCCGCGAGCGCCAGGAGCGCGGTGAGCACGCCCACGGCGGTGATCGACGTCATGAGCGCCAGCATGAGCAGCGGGAGGAGGGCGAGCAGCGAGCGGTCGGCCGCGCGCGCGAGCGTCAGCACGTCCCGCCTACTCGGTCCAGCGGTTCGTCGTCCAGTCGAAGCGGCCCGTGTAGAAGTCGTCGATGCGGTCGACGATCCCGTGGAACTTGTGGCGCCCGTCGTCGTGCGCCGCCCACACGTCGGCGAGCGAGTCGAACTGGGCGAGGTAGCCGAGCCCGTACTCCGCGGGCTCCGCCATCGTCATCTCACCCGCCCGGAAGCGGCGGTAGCCTTCGCCGGGCGCGATCCAGAAGCCCTCCGACGTCTCCTCCGTGAACAGCCGCGGCTCTTGGCCGAGTGGGGGCGGACAGATGAAGAAGCGCGCGGTGAACCGGATCGGGCTCGAGGTCGGCGTGATGAAGTGCGAGAGGTACCGGAGCCGGCCGAGGTCGCAGTACCAGCCCTCGCGGGCGAGGAGCTGGCCGAAGGACGCTTCGCCCGCCATCAACCGCTTCCGGCACCGCTCGATCCCGTCGGCGATCGCCGGGGTCCGCGCGTCGATCCCGCGGCCCTCGGCGTCGCAGGCCCAGAGGAGACCGGTCTCCTCGAGCAGCTCGCGGACGGCCGTCACCCAGTAGGCGAGCGCCGGCACCCCCGTCGACGCGCGGGATGGTCCGGAGAGGATCCGCTCGGCGTCGGCCTCGGCGAGCCCCCGGCAGCACGCGAGGGTCTCGGGCAGGGAGTCGATCGGGTCGACCTTGCCCCCGGGAAACGCATAGTACCCCCCGAGGAAGCGCATGCCCTTCTGGCGGCGGATCAGGTAGACCTCGAGCGGCTCGCGGCCCTCCGGCGGACCGGCGCGCACGAGGACGACGGAGGCGGCGGGCTTCGGCTCGACGGGCGTACTCATCGTGCGCGAGTGTAGCAGGATCGAGCGAGCCGCCCGGCTCGCGCGCTCCACGACCAGGGGGGTCCAGCCTCAGAGGTTGACGAGCTGGGCCACCCGCTCCCGGTGGTACGTCGCATCGCCGAACGTGAACTCAGACGACTTCGCGCGCTTGAAGTAGAGATGGAGGTCGTGCTCCCAGGTGAAGCCGATGCCGCCGTGAAGCTGGATCCCCGCGGCGGCGATCTTCCGGTAGGCGTCGGACACGTATGCCTTCGCCATCGAGGCCGCGAGCGGGGCCTCCGCCGCGTGCTCGTCCATCGCCCAGGCGGCGTAGTAGGTCAGCGACTTCGCGTTCTCCAGGTCGACCAGCATGTCGGCCGCCTTGTGCTTGACACCCTGGTAGGTGCCGATGGGCCGACCGAACGCGACGCGGATCTTCGCGTACTCGGTCGTCATGTCGAGGACGCGCTGGGCGCCGCCGCACATCTCGGCGCAGAGCGCCACCGTCGCGCGCTCGACCACCCGGGCAAGCGGCGGCCACCCGCCGTTCTGCTCGCCCAGGAGCGCGTCGGCCGGGACGCGCACGTCGCGCAGCTCGACCTCGCAGAGCTTGCGGGTCTGGTCCATGGTCGGCAGGAGCTTCACGTCGAGACCCCGGGCCCCCCGTCCGACCAGGAACAGGCTGACCCCGTCCTCGGGGCGCGTCGCCTCCACCGTCCGCGCGACGACGGCGACGACGTCGGCGATGTGGGCGTCGAGCACGAAGAGCTTGGTGCCGCTCAGGATGAACTCGCCCCCCGCCGCGCGCGCGGTGACGGTCACGCCCGCGGCGTCCCAGCGCCCGTTCGGCTCCGTCCAGGCGAGCGCCGCCTTGGCCTCGCCCGCCGCGATCCGCGGCAGCCACTCCTTCTTCTGCGACGCGCCGCCGGCTTCCAGGATCGCGAGCCCGCCCAGGAGCGTGGTGGAGAAGTAGGGGCCCGGCATCACCACGCGTCCCATCTCCTCCATGAGGACGGTCAGGTCGACGAACCCGAGCCCGCCCCCCCCGAACTCCTCCGGGTAGACGAGACCCAGCCAGCCCTGCTCGGCGAGCTTCGCCCAGAACTCGTCCGTGACGCCCGTCGGCTCCTCCATCCGCGCCCGCACGAACGTGGAGGTGCACTCGTTCTCGAGGAACTTCCGCGCCGCGGCGCGGAGCATCTCCTGTTCCTGGCCGAACCCGAAGTCCATGGTCGTGCGCTCTCCCTCGAGCCTCAGTCCTTGGGCAGACCGAGAACGCGCTCGGCGATGATGTTCTTCTGGATCTCGGTCGTGCCGCCCTCGATCGAGTTCGCGCGCGACCTGAGAAACGTGTGCTGCCACACGCCGCCTTCGATGGCCCAGTCGGAGCCCACCGTGAGCTGGGAGTACGGCCCCAGGATCTCCATGGCCACCTCCTGCAGCCGCTGGTGCGTCTCGACCCACCCCATCTTTCCCGCCGACGCCTCCGGGCCGGGGATCTCGCCGCGCAGGAGCTTGGTGATCGCGCGGGCGCCCGTCAGCTTGAGGCACTGGGTGTCGATCCAGAGCTGCGCGAGCTTCTGCCGCATGACGAGGTCCTTCGTGATCATGCGGCCGTCCTTCTCCATCCGGCGCGCCAGCTCGACGAGCCCGTCCAGCGCGATGCGGAGCCGCACTTGCAGTCCGAACCCCAGGGCCAGCCGCTCGTACATGAGGGTCGTCATGCCGACCGCCCAGCCGTTGTTGATCCCGCCCAGCACCTGGGACTCGTGGACCCGGACGTTGTCGAAAAAGACCTCGTTGAACTCCGCGTCGCCGGTGATCTGGCGGAGCGGCTTCACCGTCACTCCCGGGAGCTTCATGTCGAGGAGGAAGTAGGTGATGCCCTTGTGCTTCGGCGCGTTCGGGTCGGTCCGCGCGAGGAGCATCATCCAGTCCGCGACGTGGGCCAGCGACGTCCAGACCTTCTGCCCGTTGAGCACCCAGTATTCCCCGTCCTTGACGCCGCGGGTCTGCAGCGAGGCCAGGTCCGAGCCCGCGTTGGGCTCGGAGTAGCCCTGGCACCAGATCTCCTCCGAGGAGAGGATCTTCGGCGGATAGCGCTTCTTCTGCTCCTCGGTCCCGTACGCGATGATCGTCGGCCCCGCCATGCCGACGCCGAGGATGTTCAGGATGGGCGGCGCCTTCGCGAGCGCCATCTCCTCGTGGAGGATCAGCTCCTCCATGAAGGTGAGGCCGCCGCCGCCGTACTCCTTCGGCCACGTGAGGCCGATGAACCCGGCGTCGTACAGCGTCCGCTGCCACTCCTTGAGCATGGTGTACGCTTCGGGACGCGGGATGTCCGATCGCGCCAGGACACGTCGCGCCCACTCCCCCGGGATGTTCTCGGCGAGCCAGGTCCGAACGCGGTCCCGAAAGACTTCCTGTTCAGGGGTGAGCGAGAAGTCCATTGTCCCTCCCGAGGGCCGGCGTGCCACACAGAAGTGAACGGCCATTCATCATAAGAACGGCCGTCCGGCGAAGTCAAGGTTATACTCCCGCGCTGTGATTCGCGCTTCGCTCCCGCGCCTCGAGTCGCGCCTCCAGGCGCTCGCGCGCTTCGGGGGGCTTCCCGGCGGCGGCGTGACCCGGCCCGCCTGGAGCCCGCCGCACGAGGAGGCCCGCGCCTGGCTCCTCGGCGAGATCCGCGCGGCCGGACTCGAGGCGTGGGTGGACGCGGCCGGCAACATCTTCGGCGGCGCGGGGACCGGGCGCTTCGACCCCGGCCGCGCCGTCGTCCTCACCGGCTCGCACATCGACAGCGTGCCGGAAGGCGGCATCCTGGACGGCGCCCTCGGCGTGCTCGCCGGGCTCGAGTGCCTCGAGACCATCCAGGAGACGAGCGCGCCCCACCGCCGGCCGCTCGCCCTGGCCGCGTGGAGCGACGAGGAGGGGCGCTACGGGAGCCTCTTCGGCTCGCGCGCCTTCTGCGGCCTGCTCGACGCCGCACGGATCCCCGAGATGACGGCCGTCGACGGCGAGCGGCTGGTGGACGCGATGGCGCGTGCCGGCTTCGACGCCCGCCGCGCCGGCGAGGCGCGCGTCCCCGCGGGCGCGGTGGCGGCGTACGTCGAGCTCCACATCGAGCAGGGGCCACGCCTCGAGGAGGCCGGGATCCAGATCGGCGTCGTCGAGGGGATCGTCGGCGTGCGCCGCGCGCGCGTCGTGTTCACGGGCCAGGCCGACCATGCGGGCACGACGCCGATGGAGCGGCGGCGCGACGCGTTCCTGGCGGCCGCGGAGTGGGCACTCAAGGCCCGTGAGCTCGTGGTCCGGCGAGGCAGCGGCCGGAGCGTCACGAACGTGGGCGTCGTGAGCGTCCACCCCGGGGTCACGAACATCGTGCCGGGCCGCGCCGAGCTGGTGCACGAGATACGCGAGCCCGACGCCGCCGTCTTGGTCCGCCTGGCCCGCCGCGTCGAGGGCCTCGCCCGCCGCGTGGCGACGCGCCGCGGGCTGGAGGTCGAGGTCCGCCCGATGTCGGCGACGACGCCGGCGCGCTGCGCGCCGCGGGTGCAGGCGGTCATCGAGGACGCCGCGGCGCGGCTCGGCCTCACCCGGCAACGCCTCTACTCGGCGGCGGGACACGACGCCCAGAACCTCGCGGCCGTCACGGACGCGGGGATGATCTTCATCCCGTCGGCGGGGGGACGGAGCCACCGGGTGGACGAGACGAGCGACCGGGAGGCGATCGAGCGGGGCGCCAACGTCCTGCTCCATTCCCTGCTGGCGCTCGCGGAGCAATAGAGCTAGGGTCAAGGCTCGTGAGGCCCCGAGCCAGCGCGTGGCTGCCCCTGCCCGCCGTCATGCTCGGCGGCTGCGCGTGGGACGCGCCCATGACCACGGTGATCCCGCGCTCCGATCTCGCGCGGGCGATCCTCCCCGTGTACGAGATCATCACCTGGACGGCGGCGGCCATCGCGCTCGTCGTGTTCGTGGCGCTCGCGTGGATCCTCGTCCGCTTCCGCGCGGGCACCGGCGCGCCCTTGCCCGCCCAGACGCCCGGCCACTCGCTCCTCGAGATCACCTGGACGATCGCGCCGGCCTTCGTCCTCCTGGTGATCGGCATCCCGACGATCCAGGTGATCTTCCGCACCCAGGAACCGCCCCCGCCCCGGGCGCTCGAGGTCACGGTGCTTGGCAAACAGTGGTGGTGGGAGTTCCGCTACCCGGCGCTCGGCGTGGTCACGGCGAACGAGCTCCACCTCCCGGCGGGCCGTCCCGTGGTGCTCCGCCTCGAGGGGCCCGACGTGATCCACAGCTTCTGGGTCCCGCAGCTCGGCGGGAAGCGCGACGTGGTCCCGGGCCGGTCGAACCAGATCGTCCTCACCGCCGACACGCCCGGCGAGTACTGGGGACAGTGCGCCGAGTTCTGCGGCGCCTCCCACGCCCGGATGGGCATGCGGGTGATCGTCGACGCCCCGGACGCGTTCGACCGCTGGGTCTCGGCCCAGCGCGCGCCGGCGGTGGAGCCGGCGGGGCCCGCCGCGGACGGCAAGACCATCTACGCGCGGAGCGCGTGCGTCGGCTGCCACACGATCCGTGGCCTGTCCGCGGGGGTCCTGGGCCCGGACCTCACCCATTTCGGGAGCCGGACCATGGTCGCCGCCGGGCTCCTGCCGAACACGGTCGAGAACGTGGCGGCGTGGGTCCGGAACCCGGCCGCGTTCAAGCCCGGCGTCAAGATGCCCGCCCTCGGCCTGAGCGACGCCGAGGCCCGGGCCGTCGCCGTCTACCTGACGAGTCTCAAATGAAGCCGGGGCGCGCCCGTGTCAGGCCACCCACGGTGGCACCGGCCTCGCGGCCCCCGCTCCAATAACGTGGCGACGGCGCACGCGATCGACACCGCCCACGCACCGTCCGCCACGGGCCTCGCGAGCTGGCTCACGACGGTCGACCACAAGCGCATCGGCATCCTCTACGGGACGACCGCCTTCGTCTTCTTCCTGGTCGGCGGCGTCGAGGCGCTGCTGATCCGCCTCCAGCTCGCCCGGCCGGACGGCACGCTGGTGAGCGCCGAGACCTACAACGCCCTCTTCACGATGCACGGCACGACGATGGTCTTCCTCGCGATCATGCCGGCGAGCGCGGCGTTCTTCAATTACATGGTGCCGCTGATGATCGGCGCGCGCGATGTGGCGGTCCCCCGGCTCAACGCGCTCTCCTACTGGGTCTTCCTCTTCGGCGGCATCTTCCTCAACGCGAGCTTCCTCGTCGGCGCGCCCCCGGACGCCGGATGGTTCGGCTACGCGAACCTGACCTCCCGGCAGTACTCGCCCGGGCTCAACACCGACTTCTGGGTTCTGAGCCTGCAGGTGCTCGGCGCGTCGTCCGTGATGGCGGGGATCAACTTCATCGTGACGATCATCAACCTGCGGGCGCCGGGCATGACGCTGATGCGCATGCCGGTGTTCGTCTGGATGACGCTGGTCGTCCAGTTCC
>JACQWC010000249.1 GCA_016209635.1 Candidatus Rokuibacteriota bacterium
GCGAGCCACCCCGACATCTCCTCGTAGACGGGCACGGCCTCCGCGAGGAGGCTCACCTCGTCGGGGAACTCCGTGAGGACCTCGCCGCGGTACCGGTAGCCCGTGCAGATCTTCACCGTGTCGCACTGGTCCAGCACGTCGAGCTTGGTGAGCGCCACGGTGTCGACGCCGTTGATCCGCTCGGCGTAGCGGAGGACGACCGCGTCGAGCCAGCCGCACCGCCGGGGCCGCCCGGTCGTCGCGCCGTACTCGTTGCCGCGCGCGCGGATCGCCTCCGCGAGGCGCCCGGTCATCTCCGTGGGGAACGGGCCGGCGCCGACGCGCGTCGTGTAGGCCTTGGCGACGCCAAGCACGCCGTGGATCTTCGTCGGCGGCACGCCCGTCCCCGTCGCGGCGCCCCCCGAGAGCGTCGAGGACGAGGTGATGTAGGGATAGGTCCCTTTGTCGATGTCGAGCATCGTCCCCTGGGCGCCCTCGAAGAGGACCGAGTAGCCCGACTCGATCCATTTCGAGAGCAGCAGCGCCGTGTCGGTGATGTAGGGCGCGAGCCAGCCCGCGTAGCGGAGGTACGGGTTCAGGATCTCCTCGACACTGAACGTCTGGGCGTCGTAGATCTCGCGGAGCAGCCGGTTCTTCTGGGCGATGTTCGCCTCGAGCTTCTCCCGGAAGAGCCGCTCGTCGAGGAGATCCGCCATGCGGATCCCGACGCGCGCCGCCTTGTCGACGTACGCGGGCCCCACGCCCTTGCCCGTCGTGCCGATGCGACGCTGGCCGAGCTTGGCCTCCGAGGCGAGGTCGAGGGCGGGGTGGTAGGGCATGATGAGGTGCGCGTTCTTCGAGATGAACAGGTTACCGTCGAGGGTGACGCCGCGGCGCACCAGCGACTCCATCTCCTCGATCAGCGAGCCCGGATCGACCACGACCCCGCAGCCGATGACGCACCGGCACCCCGCGTGGAGGATGCCGGAGGGAATGGAGTGGAGCACGTACTTCTCCCGCCCCACGACGACCGTGTGCCCGGCGTTGTTGCCGCCCTGGTAGCGGACCACGACGTTCACGTGGGGGGTGATGACGTCGACGACCTTGCCCTTGCCCTCGTCCCCCCACTGCGTGCCGACGACCACGATGTTAGGCATTGCCCGGGCCTCGCAGCTCCGGAAAGTACCGCGCCGGCCCCTCGAGGACGTCGCCGACGGCCAGCGTCCGCTCCCCGCCGTCCAGGAGGTCCACGGCCAGCAGCTCGCCCGCGCGCGTCCGCGGGCTCCCGACCACGAGCGCGTGCCGGACACGCTGGGCGCGGGCGTAGGCGAGCGACTCGGGCAGGCCACGGGTCACGATGTCCCGCGCGACCGAGGCCCCGAGGTCGCGGAGCCGGCGCGCCAGCGAGAGCGCGGCCGTCTTCTCCGGGGTGAAGTCGATGATGAAGAAGTCGGGGCCCGCCAGCTCGACGGCGACGCCCTGCGTCTCCATGACGCCGAGCACGCGCGCGATGTCGAAGGCGAAGCCGACCGCCGGGCAGTCGAACCCGAACCGGCCGAGCATCTGGTCGTAGCGGCCGCCGGCGGCGACCGAGGCGCCGAACCCCGCGACGTACGCCTCGAAGTACATGCCGGAGTAGTAGTCGAACCCGTGCACCTCACCGAGATCGAGCAGCACCGCCTCCGCGAGCCCGTAGATCGTCAGCAGCCGGTAGACCTCCGACAGGTTGGCGACCGCCCGCGCCGACCGCTGGTTCCGGGCGAAGCCCGCGGCGCGCTCGAGCACCGCCTCGTGGCCGAAGAGGGTCGGAAGCGCCAGCAGCGCGTCACCGACGTGGGCCGGCGGGGCCAGCTCCCCCACGAGCCGCTCGAGGGTCGACGCGTCCTTGCGCGAGAGGGCGACCCGCAGCTCGCGCTCGTGCGCGGCGTCCGTCTTCACCTCCTCGAGAAGACCGCGAAAGAAATCCGGATGCCCCACGTCGATCTGGAAGCGATCCAGACCGAGCGCGCGGAGCCCCTCGACGGTCATCGCGACGACCTCGACCTCGGCTTCCGGCTTCTCGAGCCCGATCAGCTCGACCCCGGCCTGGTAGAACTCGCGGTAGCGCGATACCTGCGGCTCGTCGTACCGGAACACGTTCGTCACGTAGGCGAGCCGGATGGGCGTCGGGGCGTCGCGGAGCCGGGTCGCCACGATGCGGGCGATCTGCGGCGTGATGTCCGCGCGCAGGGCGAGCATGCGGCCCGTCTCGCGGTCGACGAGCTTGAACATGTTCTCCTGCATGCCCAGGTCGGTGCCGATCGAGAGGACGTCGAAGTACTCGAACGTCGGGGTCACGATCTCCCGGTAACCCCAGCGGTCGAAGACGCCGAACAGGGTCGTCTCCACGTGCCGCTTGCGCGCGGCCTCGTCCGGGAGGTAGGTCCGGGCGCCCTTCGGGAGCTGGGTGTGGAGGGGCTTCATGCGCCGAGGGCCCCCAGGTGCGCCTGCGTGTTCATCCGCTGCACCGTCACCCACCCGCCCTGATATTCGATCTCGGTGATCCCGGCGGGCGAGGAGTCGACCGACCAGAGGCGCTCCAGGCCGAGGCCGAGCGCCCCGAGCACGATCAGGCGCGACACGATCGCGTGCGTCACGAGGACCACCGTCTCCCCCTCATGCGCTTCCCGGAGCTCCTCGAGGCCCCGCGCGACGCGCTCGGCCACCTCGGCGAGCGACTCGCCGTCGGGCGGCGTCACGCGCTCGGGCGCCGTCCGCCAGGTCGCGTAGAGGTCGGGGAACCGCGCCGAGACCTCCTCGCGCGTCAGCCCCTCCCACCGGCCGAAGGCCATCTCGCGGAACGCCGCCTCGAGCCGCACCTCGAGCCGGTGCGGCTTGGCGATGGCCTCCGCGAAGGCGCGCGTCCGCTCGAGCGGGCTCGCGTAGACCGCGGCGACCGGCAGCGGCTCGAGCGCGCGCGCCACGGCCTCCCCCTGGGCGTGGCCCGTGGCGGCCAGGGCGACGTCGCGCGATCCGGCGAACCGCCGCTCCCGGGACCAGTCGGTGTCCCCGTGCCGTATGACGACCAATCGCAGCGTGGTCACAACCCGCCTATTTTATCCGCGGGAGGACGACTCGGCGAAGACCTTCTGCGCGGCGCGGATGCCGGCGCCGAAGTCGACGGGCACGCCCAGGTCGGCGAGGACCTGCTCGAGCGCCGAGAGCGCCACGATCACGTCGAACTCGGCGGCGTAGCCCATGTGACCGAGCCGGAAGAGCCTCCCCTTCATCTCGCCCTGCCCGCCCGCGATCGTGATGTTGTGGGACTGGGCGTACGCGGCCACGATCTTCTCGCTGTCGATCCCCCTGGGCGAGACGATCGCCGTGAGGGCCGGGCTCGGGGTCGCCCGGGGGAAGACCTCGAGGCCGAGCGCCTCGACGCCCGCGCGCGTGGCCTGCGCGAGCCGCCCGTGACGCCTGAAGACGTTCTCCAGCCCCTCGGCCTCGAGCATGCGGAGGACTTCCCGCAGGCCGACGACGATGCTCACCGGCGGGGTGAAGTGCGCCTCGTTCTTCGCGACGAATTTCCGCTCCTCGGCGAGGTCGAAGTAGTACTTCGGCAGGCTGGAGGCCGCGCCCCTGGCCCAGGCCTTCTCGCTCAGCGCGCAGAACCCGAGCCCCGGCGGCAGCATGAGTCCCTTCTGCGAGCCCGCCACGACGACGTCAACGCCCCACGCGTCCATCGGGAGGTCGGCGATGCCGAGGCTCGACACCGCGTCGACGATGAGGATCGCGTCGGTCCCGCGCGTCGCGGTGGCGAAGCCGCGCACGTCGTGGAGCACCCCGGTGGACGACTCGCTGTGCTGGGTGAGTACCGCCTTGACGCCGCGGTGCGTCCGGAGCGTCTCGGCCACCCGCTCAGGCGCCACCGTCTCGCCGAACGGCGCCGGCAGCTCGATCACGTCGACGCCGAACGCCCGGCAGATCTCGACCCAGCGCTCGCCGAACTTCCCCGCGCGGACGACGGCGACCCGCTCGCCGGCGGAGAGCGTGTTCACAACCGCCGCCTCCATCGCCCCGGTGCCGGAGCAGGCGAGCGGGATCACGTCCTGCGAGGTCTGGAAGAGCCGCTTCAGGCCGGCGCGCACCTCGATGTAGAGCGCTTCGTACTCGGGCGTCCGGTGGTGGATGATCGGTTGCGCCATGGCCAGGAGCACCTGGCTCGGCACTGGCGTCGGGCCGGGCGCCATGAGCTGGTACTTCTTCATCGAAGGGGCCTCCTTGAGCTCACGCGGATGTGTTCGATGGTACGGGGTCGGCCGGGCGCAAGGCAATCATCGCGTTGTCGCGCGGCGGGCGGCCCGCCCGAGCGCCGTCACGAAGATCGCGTCCTTCCCGGCGGCGTGGGGGGAGAAAAACTCGACCACCTGCGCGTCGTAGAAGGTGAGCCCCGACGCGCCGAACCCCTGGGCGTACGCGGCGAGGTAGGCCCTCCCGCCCGCGAGCCCGGCCTCGAGGTTCGCCAGCCGATAGCCGCGGTTGCCGAAGCGCTCGAGGATCGTGTCGAGGGGCGCGAGGAAGTAGATCACCGCCGCGGCGTCCCCGCCGAGCGCCTGCTCGAGACAGAGGTAGGCCGACTCCGAGCGATACGGGCCCGCCCGCACCAGCTCGAGGCTCCCCGACTCGCGCCGGTAGCCGTAGGCGCCGGGCGGGATGTCCTCGGCGGCGTTGACGATGAGGTAGAGGTCGACGAGCCCGGCCGGGAAGTCGGCGTCGAAGCCGGCGGTGGCCGCGGCGAGCACCGTCGCCAGCTCGGCCGCGGCGAGGGGCGTCCTGCCGAACTGGCGGGTGGAGCCTCGGTGCTGGATCGTCTCGCCGAGCCCCCTTCCCGCCTCCCGCCGCGGCTCGGGCAGCGCGATGAAGGACGCTGGCGGGCCGGGGGCGGGGGCCCCCTCGAGACCCGTGGCAGCCGCGGCGGCGGGGCGGCCGGGGGCGGGGGCCCCCACGAGACCCGTGGCAGTTGCAGTCGTGGTCGAGAGGGGGCCCCCGCCCCCGGCCCGCCACGCGCGCACCGCGGCCTCGGTCTCGAGCATCGACGCCCGGTGGATCTCGCGCAGCGCCGGGTAGTCGACCTCGGCAGACGAGAGCGGGAGGATCGGATGCGCGACCGCGGGCAGGGGCGCCGGCGGCGCGCCCGGCGGCCCCTCGGGGCCCAGCGCCACCAGCTCGAGCGCCGCCTCGCGGTCGGCGTCGAGGCCCAGGAGGTGGTTCACCTCCGGGTCGACGAAGCCCGCCAGGAGGCGGGGCTGGAGGCCGAGGGCGCCGGCCACCGCGGTCAGGTTCGCCAGCATCGTGCCGGAGTCCCAGAAGAGGTGGCGATACGCGCGTGCCTCGTACTTCCAGGTGTTGCGCCAGTAGATCGCGGTCAGGACGACCGTCGCCGCGCGGCGGGCGAGGGCCGCCTCGGCGGCCGCCGCGGCCAGCGCCCCCCGCACGTCGCCGTCGCGGAGCCGCCGGAGCGCGAAGTCGCCCGGACAGAAGTGGTACAGACCGGGCTCGAGCCCGTCCACCGCGCCCACCGCCACGTAGACTTCCGTCTGATAGAGCGCGCCGGTCGACGGCGCCGCGCGGAACAGCACCTCCCCGCCCCCGGGATACTCCTTCTTCCGCGTCACGCCCGCCGCGTGGTAGAGGAGCGCGGCGAGCTCGTCGAGACCCAGGGACTGCGCCGGCGCCGGGGCATCGCCCGCGAGCGCCAGGAGCGTGTCCATCGATACGGGATCGAACGCGCGGGGCAGCGGCACCGCCGGGAGGTCGGTGTAGACCTTGAAGAGGAAGGGCTTCACGTCCCAGTCGAGCGTGTGCCCGCTCATCCGAATCGAGGCGGGAGAGTGGGCCGTGCGGTCGTGGAACCGGCGTGCGATCTGGCGCTCCCGGTCGGCCGCCATCGCGGCCCTCAGGCGAAGCGGTAGGGCGCGCGGAAGACGCCGCGCTCGGTGATGATCGCGGAGATGAGCGCGGCCGGCGTGACGTCGAAGGCCGGGTTGAAGACCGGCGAGGCGTCCGGCGCGGTTTGCCGCGCGCCCATCCCCCGCACCTCCGCGGGGTCGCGCTCCTCGATCGGGATGTGCTCGCCCGACAGCAGGGTGGGATCGATCGTCGAGAAGGGCGCCGCGACGTAGAAGGGGATGGCGTGGTGCCGGGCGAGGACGGCGAGGGAGTACGTGCCGATCTTGTTGGCCGTGTCGCCGTTCGCCGCGATGCGGTCCGCGCCCGTCAGGACGAGGTCGACCTCGCCCCGCGCCATGACCGAGGCCGCGGCGACGTCGGCGATCACCCGGTGCGGGATCCCGTCGCGCACGCACTCCCAGGCGGTCAGCCGCGAGCCCTGCATCACCGGCCGCGTCTCGTCCACCCAGACCAGCGCGACCTTGCCCTGCGCGTGGGCCGAGCGGACGACGCCCAGAGCCGTGCCGTAGCCGGCGGTCGCGAGCGCTCCGGCGATGCAGTGGGTCAGGA
>JACQWC010000244.1 GCA_016209635.1 Candidatus Rokuibacteriota bacterium
CGGCTCGGGCTTCACGTCCGACTGCTGACGCGGTGCCTCCGGGCTCGGCAACTCAAAGAGGGTGTCGTTCATGCGCCGACTCTACCGTGCGCACCGCGATTCACGCGAGAGAAATCCTGGAAATTTTCACAGCCTCTCAGACCTGGACGGGTCTCCTCACCAGACGCAGGAGGCCCTTCAGGGCCTCCCACGAGAAGCGCGCGAGCCGGCCCACGTACGCGCGCGCGACCTCGTCGCGGCGACGCACGCCGTAGTGCAGGCGCATGAACGCGGGCGTGGGGAAGAGCAGGGCCACGAGGTAGCGGAGCCGCGCGCGGAGCCCCGGCAGCGCGAGGAAGAGCGCCAGGCTCTCCCTGCCGTCGACGTCGCGGCCGTCAGCGAGGAGCCGCACGAGCCGCGAGCGCGACCCCCGCGACGCCGGCCCTGCGAGTGGGGCCAGTCCCTCCTCGGGAACCGGCGTGGCGAAGAGCGCCCGGGTTCGCTCGAGCGCCGCCGCCAGGAGCACCCCGATCCCCGCGGCGTGGCAGCGCGAGACGATCAGGCGCCAGGCGAGCGGCTCCCGTCGGACGAGCCGGTCGAGCTCCCAGAACCAGAGCAGGGGCGCGTCATCGCGATGGACCGCGTGGAGACACAGGTTTACGAAGGTGTCCTCCCGGCCGAGACGCCAGGTCTCGACGCCGACCGCCGTTCCTCGCGAGCACCGCTGCCAGACTCCTGGCATGTCCACGGCGTCGACGAAGGGCGGATACGCGATCGTCCAGTGGGGCTCGACCACCACGGGCAGGTGGCTGTCCTTCACCAGCTTGAGTGTGTAGGAGTAGGCGCGGGCGAAGCCGGGACGGCGATCGACCTCCTGGAAGCCGAGGCTCCCGAGGACCTCGCTGAGCTGCGTGAGCTGGTCCTTCCGGACCAGGAGGTCGAGGTCGCCCATGGGGCGCAGCGTGAGATCGCCGTGGAGCTGCTCGGCGAGCGCCGGGCCCCGGAGGGGCGCGCATCGGACGTTCGACGCCTCGAAGGCCCGGAGGATCGCGACCAGCTCGGTGGCGAGAAACAGGCTGCGGGCGGCGACGGCGATGCGCTCGCCCTTGAGCCGGTCGAGCGCCTGCGCAGGGACCCGCTCGCGCCGGCCCGTGCGAGTGATCCAGTCGTGGAGGAGCGGTACCAGGCCTTGACGCTCAGCCTCGGCGACGACGGCCACCCACTCGTCGGGCGCGAGGGTGAGAAGAGGCTCAACGCTCGATTCCCGCAGCGCCTGGAGAAGGAGTGGGTGAGTCCGGTCGGCGGTCATGCGACGAGGTCGGAGAGGATCGTCTCGCGAACTTCGGACAGGCGCTCGAGCCCGCGCGGCATCCCGAGCGCCCTCACCGGGATCGCGGCGGACAGCCGCGCCGCCACATCGAACTGCCGCGCGAGCCGCCGCGGATCGCTGACGATCGCGTTGAAGGTGTTCCGGGTCAGCTCCACGAAGGCCCGGCGCGGCGGGAGCGGACGGATCACGATCCGCTGCAGGGGCCTTCGGCTCGGGGGTGTCAGGACGTAGATCGCCCGGAGCGGCACCGCGCGCGGCGCCCGCGCTTCAGGGGCGAGCGGGATGACGAGCTTCGGCGTGAGCGCGTTCATCGGCTCACCCCGGACCCCGTTGCCGAGCAGCGCCGCCGCCGTCTCGGGGAAGAGCTTGACCCGCGGGGGCCCGGGGGACGCCAGGAAGCGACCCTTCTCCCGCTTCACGACGAGCAGGTCGTCGGTCAGCAGCCGGTCGCCGGCCTGAAGGAAGGCGGCGCCGAGCGTGGACTTGCCGTACCCACAATCGCCGACGAAGGCGATCGCCTCGTCGCCGACGACCACCGTGGTCGCGTGGAGCGGTTCGATGCCCCGGGCGATCAGGACGAACGAGAGGACCTGCCCGAGCAGGTACGTCTCGAAGGCCGTCGGGAAGGCCGCCTCGGCCAGAGGATGGCAGTGAACGGTTCGACCGCCGGCGCCGACGAGGAACTCGGCGAGGCCCGACCAGCGGAGATAGCGCGCGCCGTCGGGGAGAAGCGCGTGGTGGAACCACTGGCCCGATTCCGCTCCGGGAGCGAGGCGGCTCCAGACCCGGGCGAAGCGCGCGGGAGATCCGTGGAGCAACGCGGCATCGGCATATCGGCGCTCGGTCGCCCTGAGCGAGGCGAGGGGGATCGAGCTCCGAAACCGGAGCCCGTAAACCTCATAGACGCCGCGGCGAACCGTGCGCGCGCGCATCCCCCGTGTCTAACCCCCTCCGGTGGCCTTCGTCTTGACCCCGGCTTCGACCTTGGTCTTTCGGGCCCCGCCGGTGAGCGTTCTCAAGTCGCCGTACCGCCGGAGGCGAGGCGGCGTGTAGGGCTTCTTCCGCGGTTCGACTGGTCTTGTCATGGCGAACCTCGTTTCGTGAACGTTGCGAGCCAGCGGTCGACGGTCACCAGGAACCACACCTCCCAGCGGAGATCGCCGGCGCCGCCGAGATAGGCGCCGACCATTCGCCGCGCCCGGGCAAGATCGACGTAACGGTCCAGCAGCCCGGACCGGTTCTCAACAGGGGCGGGCGGCTCACGCCGGCACACGGTCCTGACACTCCGGTCCATCAGCAGCGTCCAGTCTCCCTTGCCGCGTCGCTCGAGCACCGCCTCCGGCACGAGGCCGCGCATCGCCGTCCGGAGCAAGCGCTTGCGCTCGCCGTCGCGCGTCCGCCGCTCCCACGGCACGGCGAGCACGAACTCGACGAGCCGGCTGTCGAGGAACGGGTAGCGCATCTCGATGCCAAACCTCGCCGCCAGCCGCTCCTCGACCTCGAGCTTCAAGAGATAGTAGGGGCTCGCGATCGAGAGATAGGTGTCCGACTCGCAGTGCGACGGGAATCTCAGCGAGTGCCGGGGCTGCCGCAGCCGAGCCGCCAAGCCGATCTCTCTCGCCACGGCCTTCCTGACCCAGGGCGGGGGCGCCCGCCGGAGCAGTCGCTTGCCCCAGTACTTCGCCACGGCGGGGAGTAGCATCACCGCCGCATCGCGCCCGAACTCGCTGAACCCGCCCCCATACCAGCGCGCGAACGCTCGGGCCTCCCGCAGAAACCGGAGAGGTTGCAGGGTGCGCAGGAGATCGGCGAAGTACCCGACCTCGTCGAGCAGCTGATCACCGCCTTCGCCGGAGAGGAGCACCCGACAACCGGCCGAGCGGACGGCACCGCAGAGCGCGTCGTTCGCGGGCGGGATCGCGCCCACGATCGGCCCCTCGGCCTCCCGGAGATCATCGTCGAGACGATCCAGCGGATCGCCGTCGGACACGTGAATCTCGTGGAGCTTGAGGCCGCTCGCCCCCGCCACCGCCCGCGCATGCTCCCGCTCGTCGGACTCCGGCTGATCCGCGTAGAGGGTGAACGTGTCGACCGGGGGCGATCCCTCGCCGCGCTCGGAGTAGACGCGCTCCGCCGCGCCCACGAGGGCGGCGGAGTCGAGCCCTCCGCTCAGGGACACGCCGACCGGCCAGTCGCTGCGAAGACGGCAGGCGACGGCCTCCATGAAGAGCCCGCGGAAGTGATCCACGTAGTCCTGCTCCGTGGCGTAGCGGATCTCGCGCGCCGGGTCGATCGCCCAGTAGCGCTCCACGGTCAGTCGTCCGCCCTCCAGCGTGAGCACATGGCCGGGCGGGAGCCGGTGGATGCCCTGGAAGAACGTGCGTCCGTCATCGCCCTCGCGGAACTCGCGCAGGAGGAAGGCGACGAGCATCTCGTCGTCGGGCTCGGGCGCCCGCGCGAGTGCCGGCAGCAGCGACGTGACGTCGGACGCGAAGGTGAAGGTCCGGCCGTCCCAGACGTAGTGGAACGGGCGGATCCCCATCCGGTCCCGGCCGCACACGAGGCGCCGTGCTCCCGGGTCCCAGAGCGCGAAGGCGAAGTCGCCGAGGAGGCGCTCGGCGCAGGCAGCGCCCCAGCGGCGATGGGCGGCGAGGACCAGCCTGGCTTCGCTCGCCTCCTGCAGAGAATCGCCGTCCGCTTCGAGGGCGGCGACGAGCCCTGCCCGGTTGTCGAGCCGGCCGTCCCAGACGAGCCGGCGCCCGCTGGCGTCGGAGACCGGCGCGGGCTCGTGGAGGGCGTCGCGCGTGGTGGCGAGCAGGCGATGCCCGAGCGCGACCGGGCCGTCGATCCACCGGCGTTCGCGATCGGGGCCGCGCCGGGTCGCCGCCAGCATCCGCTCGAGCACGGGCGGATCCACGGGCCGCCCGTCGGCGTGGACGAGGCCGAGGATCGCGCTCATCCCGCCCCGGCTCCCGCGTCCGGCCACTCCGGGAAGACCTGCTGCAGCCAGACCTCCAGTGACAGGAAGTTCCAGAGGAGGGTGCCGTGGGGCCTGCCCCGGCCGACGTACGCATCGCGCATCCGCTCGGCCCCGGCGCGGTCCACGTAGCGGAAGACCCGCGCGCGCGGATGAAAGAGGTCGCGCGCCATGCGTGCGGCGTCCTGTCGCACGAACGTCGGCTCGTCGTGCCGGACGTGCTCGTCCTGCCGCTCGGTCGTCCTCAGCGGCCCGGGCACGGCGCCGGCCAGGGCGCGCTGGACGAACTGCTTGCGATAGCCGTGGCCCAGCTTCACGTCGGCGGGGACGGCGAGGAAGAACTCCACCAGACGTCGGTCGAGATAGGGATGGCGGCACTCGACGGTGAAGCGACCCGCTCGCGCATCGAGATGGCCGAGCGCCGAGGCGAGATCGGGCCTGGTCAGCGCTCGGTATGTGGCCTCCGCGCACCAGGTGGCGAACCGGCGCTGACCTTCGGGAAGGCGCCATCCCCCGATTCCGGCGCGCCGGGCGAAGCCTGGCTCGAGCCAGGACGGCACCTGGCGGCCGGTGAGCCGCTTGACAGCATGACGCAGCGACCCCGGCAGCCGGGACCACAGCACGGCGCCGGCCTCGCGCACCCACGCGCCATCCGCGTAGGAGAGCGTCCGCTCGCGGACATGGCGGAGGAAGTCCGGGAGGCGCCAGGCCCCGAGGAGGTCCTCGATGAAGCCGATTTCCGCGCGGCGGCTCAACTCGTCGGCTCCGACGCCGGTCATCAGAACCCGACACCCGCGGGCGGCCACCGACCGGAGGACGGCCGGCATCACCGGAATGCCCTCGTGATCGGGCGGCTCGGGCGACTCGAGGTAGAGCTCGAGGAAGTTCCGGCCCGGCTCCACGGCGATCGTCCGAAGCTCGGTTCCATACGCCGTCATCAGGCCCTGGACGGCCTCCCACTCTTCCTGGAGGAAGCCCTCGATGAGTAGCGTGAAGGCCGGCAGCTCGATCCCGAGTCCCTCGTCCTGCCGGAGCGCCTCGGCCGTGGCGGCGACGAGGGTCGAGTCGACGCCTCCGCTCAGGAGGAGGCCGACGGGCGTGGTGCTCCGAAGCCGGCAGCGGAGTGCCTCGCGGAAGAGGTCGCGGAACTCGTCGAGATAGTCGTCCTCCCGCGCGTATCGAAGCTCGCGAGACGGCTCGGCGTCCCAGTAGCGCTCGAGCCGGAGGCCGCGGTCGTCCAGGCGCAGCACGTGGGCCGGTCTGAGCTGACGGACGCCGTCGAAGAAGGTCCGATCGGGGTCGCGAAAGCCCATCAGGAGGTAGTCGGCGATCGTCGCTTCGTCCGGGCGCCGCAGGAGGGTAGGATCGGCGAACAGCGCTTCGACCTCGGAGGCGAACGCCAGCCGCGCGCCGTCCCAGTGGTAGTAGAGCGGTCGGACGCCGAACGGATCGCGCGCGCAGAGGAGCGTCCTGGGGCGCGCGTCCCAGAGCGCGAGGGCGAAGTCGCCGATCAGACGCGCGAAGCAAGCGCTGCCCCATCGCTGATAGGCGAGGAGGACGAGCTGAGCGTCGGGCCAGGTCAGAGCGTCCGCGCCGACCCGGAGCATCGCGATCAGCTCACGCCGGTTGTCGAGCCGGCCGTCCCACACGAGCCGGCACTCTCCCACCTCGTCACTCGCCGGCTGCTTTTCGCTCACGGACTCCGGCGTTGTGGCGAGCAGCCGGTGCCCGAGGCCAATCGGCCCGTCGATCCACTGGCCCTCGCCGTCCGGCCCGCGATGGGCGAGGCTCGCGGTCATGCGGGCGAGCAGCGCGGGATCGGCCGGCCGGCCGTCGACGTGGAAGACTCCGGCGAGCCCGCTCATGGCGCCTCCGGCTCCACCGCGAGGAGCGGCTCGTAGCCGTCGCGCTGGGCGTCCCCGAAGACGACCTCGCCGCCCTGCTCGAGCCAGGCGTGCGCTCCGAGCTCGCTCCCTCGACGCGCGACGCCGATGCGGAGCGTCGTGACCACGCCCCGTCGTCGGAGGAGCCAGGAAAGGACCAGCGCGTGTTTCAGGCAGGTCGGCGTCGGCGTGGCATATCGACCAGCGACCTCGACGAGCCAGACCAGACGGGCCACCGAGGGGGCACTCGGCCGAGGGGGGAGCCGAGGGTGACGCCGCGCCAGCGCGAGAACGCCGGTGAACGACAAGAGGCGGAGCAGGAACTCGAGGAGGAGGAACAGCGCCCATGCCTCAACGAGGACGACGCGCTCCTCGCGGGAAAGTCGGAGAAGTCTAGCCAGCCGTCCCATCGACAACATCCACGAGCCCGTTGTCCCGAAGCGCGGTGACGAACTCGAGGAGGTCAGCCTCACAGCGATCGGCCTCGACCTCGTACTCCGCGACGAGCGCCTCCAGCACCTCGCTGAGCGAGCCACGCTCATCGAGGATCTGCCAGATCCTCGTCCCCACCGGATCCACGCCAAAGTAGACTCCGCTCGCGAGGTTGAGGAGGACGAGCTCGTCGCCCAGCTCGCGGAAGACGACCTGCTCGCCGACGCGGACCCGGGCGCTGAGCGGGATCCCGCCTGTTACGGAAGCTCGGCGGTACGGCATCAGAGCGAGCCTAGCATGGTCGCCCCCTTTCGCGGCACCCGCGATGTATCATCACCGGCGGTGACCACGCGCGCTGAGCCGGGCGTGCTGCGCCGCGGCCTCTTTCTCTGCCTCGCCGGTCTGGGCCGTGCCTTCGAGGGCGGCGCGCGCCTCTTCTCCTGCGCGGCGACGGGCCTCCTCACGCTCGAGGACCTCCGCCGAGCCATCCGTACCAAGTGGCGCGACGTCGGCGCCCAGGAGTCCCCCGAGTACATCGCCTCGGGGCTCATGAAGTGGGAGGACGATTTCTACTCCCGCTTCCTCGAGCCCGGGGATCGCGTCTTCGTCGTCGGGTGCGGCACCGGACGCGATCTCTTGGTCCTCCTCCAGCGCGGCCATCCGGCCGACGGGATCGACCTCGTGCCCGAGTGCACGGCGATCGCCCGACGCCTCCTCGCCAAGCGCGGGCTGGGGGCCTCCGTCCTGACGGGGGCGATCGAGACCACGGAGATCGGCGCCCTCTACGACGCGATCATCCTCTCCTGGTTCTGCTACGGCTACATCCCCGAGTCCGCGACCCGGATCGCGGTGCTCCGGAAGCTCCGGGCAGCCCTCAGACCCGGCGGGCGCATTCTCCTCAGCTACATCCCGCTCGCGCCCCCGCGGTCGTCCCTCCCCATGAGGCTCGCCGCGCTCGTCGCGCGGGTCGCGCGCTCGGGTTGGCTCCCCGAGGCCGGTGACGAGGTGGTCGTTCTCCCGGGGCCCCCGTACGCCGACCATTACGCGCACCGCTTCACCCGGGAAGGGCTCGAAGCGGAGACGCGGGCCGCCGGGCTGACGGTCGCCTTCCACGAGGTCGGCGAGGAGGGCCGGGCGGTCCTCGTCCCCTGAAGCCCCGCCGTCGGTCGTCAGTCGACGTACAGCTCGACGGTGTAGCCGTTCGGGTCCTCGATGTAGACGGCCGAGCGGCCCCGCCGGCCGCGGATCGGCACCCGCGCCCGCCTGAGGGCCGCGCGGACCTTCTTCCACCTGGCGCGCGAGAGATGGAGCCCGAAGTGGTCCAGACCTCCCGCCCCGGGATCGAACGGCCGCCGGGTCTCGACGAAGTTCAGGAGGTCGCTGCCGCCGGGCGTCTGGAGGAAGATCATGCCCCGGTGGGGGAACGCGGTCTCGAGCCCGAGGATGTCGATGTAGAACCGCTCCGTGGCCCGGAGGTCGCGGGTCTTGAGGGCGAGGTGGCGCAGGCTCATGGAGCCACGGTACCCCGAAATCCGGCGCCGGTGCTATGGTGTCAGGGTCCGATGGCGCGGCGCTTCGAGGACAAGGTGGTCGTCATCACCGGGGCCGGTGGCGGGATCGGCCGCGCCGCGGCGGTCCGCTTCGCGTCCGAGGGCGCGCGCGTCGTGCTGGTCGACGTCTCGGCCTCCGCGCTCGGCGAGAGCCTCACAGCGGTCGAACAGGCCGGCGGACAGGCGCTCGCCGTGGAGGCCGACGTCACGCAGGCCCCGGCGGTGGAGGGATACGTCCAGCGCGCGCGGGAGCGGTTCGGCGGGATCGACTGCTTCTTCAACAACGCCGGGATTCTCGGCGCCGTGAGCCCGCTCGTTGACTACCCCGAGGAGACCTTCGACCGCGTCATGGCGATCAACGTGAAGAGCGTCTGGCTGGGGCTCCGGGCCGTCGCCCCGGTGATGATCGCGCGCGGCGGCGGCGCGATCGTCAACACCGCCTCGATCGCCGGACTGCGCGGGACGCCGAACCTCGTCGCCTACACCGCGAGCAAGCACGCGGTGATCGGGCTCACGCGCACCGCGTCCCTGGAATTCTCGCGGCACGGGATCCGGGTCAACGCGGTCTGCCCGAGCCCGGTCGAGACGGCCATGGCGCGGCTCCTCGAGGACGGCTTCGGCCCGAAGGACCCCCTGGCCGCCCGCGAGCGGCTCACGGCAACGATCCCCATGCGGCGCTACGCCAAGCCCGAGGAGGTCGCTGCCCTCGTCGCGTTCCTGTGCAGCGCGGACGCGTCGTACATCAACGGCGCGATCTACACGGTCGACGGCGGTGCGATGGCGTAGCCCCCGAGGCGTTGGACGCTTTTCCGGGCGAGTTGCGGGAACATTGAGAGGGGAGGAGAGGCATGGCGAGGGTGATCGTGGTGGCTCTGCTCGCGCTGCTCGCGGCGTGCTCGACGGGCTACGTGAGCCGTGCGACCTGGACCAGGCCCGGCGTCACGATGCAGCAGCTCACGCTCGACGAGACCGAGTGCGCCCGGAAGGCCGCGGACGCGCCGAACACGCCCGACGCCGTCGTCGGCGGCGTCGCCGACGTGGTCCGGATCGTGGTCGAGGAGACGCGGCGGGACCGGATCTACACCGACTGCATGACGGCGCGGGGATACGCGCGGACGAGGTCCTGAGGCGATGGGCCTGCTCGACGGCCGGGTCGCGATCATCACCGGGGCGAGCAAGGGCATCGGCCGCGCGCTGAGCCATCGCTTCGCCCGCGAGGGCGCGAGCGTCGTGTGCGCCGCCCGCTCGGGCGATCTCGTGCGCGAGACGGCGGCGCAGATCCATGCGGGCGGCGGCCGAGCGATCGCGGTCGTCTGCGACGCCGCCCGCGAGGAGAGCGTCCGCGCCCTCGTCGCGGCCGGCGTCGAGGCCTTCGGCAAGCTCGACACGCTCGTCAACAACGCGGGCGACGGCGGGCCCACCCGGCCGATCCAGGACTACACGCTCGAGGACTGGTTCGACACGCTCAACTCCTGCCTCACGAGCTCCTATCTCTGCACGCGCTTCGCCGTTCCCGAGATGCTCAGGGCCGGCGGCGGCGCCATCGTGAACGTCTCGTCGATGGCGGGGCGCCGCGGGCTCGCCTACCGCGTCGGCTACTGCTCGGCGAAGGCGGGTCAGGTGGGCATGACCTACGGGCTCGCGCTCGAGCTGGCGCCCCACGGGATCCGCGTGAACGCGATCGCGCCCGGCGCGGTCGAGGGCGACCGGATCGACCGGGTGATCGCCGGCCAGGCCGAGGCCCGCGGGATCTCCGTCGCGGAGATGCGCCGGAGCCTGGTCGAGCGCGCTCCCCTCGGGCGCATGTCGAGCGCGGAGGACATCGCCGCGCTCGCCGCCTTCCTCTGTAGCGACCAGGCCCGCAACATCTCGGGCCAGTGCGTCGCGGTCACGGCGGGGGAGCCGGCGGGCTAGCCGCCGCCCCCCGTCACGCGTGAGCCTCGCGTGGGTGGCCGGCGCCTTGATCATCGCGGCGGCGAGCTTCGTCATGGGGCTCGCGGGCTTCGGCATCGCGCTCGTCGCCCTCGCGTTTCTCCCCTTCCTGATGGAGCCGGCGACGGCGGTCGTGCTGATGACGGTCTACGCGATCGTCTTCGCCCTCGCCGTCTTCATCCCCCTTCGCCGCGACGTCACGCTGCCCGGCGTGACCGACCTCCTGATCGGCACGCTGGCGGGCACGCCGCTCGGCGTCTGGGCGCTGGCGACGCTGCCGGCCGGGACGCTCCGGCGGCTCATCGGCCTGGTCCTCGTGGGGGTCGTCGTCCTCGAGTGGCGCGGCCTCTATCCGGCGCGGCTCTCGGGACGGCGCTGGGGGCTCGGCGCCGGGCTGCTCGCGGGGGTGCTCGGGGGTGCGGTCGGCACGCCGGGACCGCCGGTGATCCTCTACGCGACGACGCAGGGGTGGGGCCCGCGGACCATGAAGGCCAACCTCCAGGCCTTCTTCGTCGTGAACCAGGCGGTGATCCTCGCGGGCTACTGGTGGGCGGGCCTCCTGACGGCGGAGGTCGGCCGGCTCGCCGCCGGCTTCGCCGTTCCCGCGATCCTCGGGGTCGCTGCCGGGGTGCGCCTCTTCGACCGCGTCGACCACGTCCGCTTCAGGCAGATCGTGTTCGCCCTCCTCGGCCTCTCGGGGCTCGTCCTCCTGGCGCGCGGCTGAGCCGGGCAGCCGGCGCTACGTCGAGAGCCGGTTGCGCCCGGCCTCCTTCGCGCGATAGAGGGCCTCATCCGCCGCCCGGAGCACCTCCTGGGGCCGCGAGCGCCGCCGCTCCCCTTCCGCGACGCCGACGCTGATCGTCACGAACACCCGCTTGCCTGCGAGGCGACCATCGGCGGCCGGCTTCGGCTTCCGCCTGGGACGGTCGGGCGAGCGCAGCATGAAGGCGGACACCTGGATGGCCCGCCTCAGCGCCTCGAGGTGCGGACGGACCTCGTCGACGGACTTTCCGGGAAAGACCACGGCGAACTCCTCGCCGCCGTACCGGAACGCGCGTCCGCCCCCTGTCACCTGGGCGAGCCTGGACGCCACCATCCTGAGCATCTGGTCGCCCGCGTCGTGCCCGTACTGGTCGTTGAACTTCTTGAAATGGTCGATGTCGATCATCCCGACGGCGTAGCGCCCGGAGACGGCGTCGAGCGCCTCGCCGAGGGCGCGCCGCGCCGGCAGCCCGGTCAGCTCGTCAACATAGGCCATCGCGTGGGACGCCTCGATGAGGGAGACCACGAGGATGAGCCCGCCGGTCGCCAGGTAGAGGGAGGAGGGCACCCCGATCCTCCGCGCCGTCAGGGCGAGGAAGGCCGCGCCGAGCGTCCACAGAAGGCCACTCTCGATGGCGCCGCCACCGAGCAGGAAGCGGAGGGTCGCGGCGACGAGCGCGACGGCGAAGGCGAGCAGGGCCACCTGAGGGATCGCGGTCCACTCGGTGAGGCCCGCGTTCACGAGCGCCAGCTCCAGCGCCCCGCCGACGGCCGCCAGCTCCGGACGGCGGATCGACGCGACGGCGAACATCTGGAGGAGAATCACGACCAGTCCCCACCGGCCGGGGGCCCCGAGCACCCCTCGCTCCCGCATCCATCCGATGGCCGCGAGGTCGACCGGCAGGAGCAAGGCCACGGCGGCGAAGACGGCGCGCCCCGATCCCGCCGTCGCGTCGCCGCCGGCCGACCAGGAGTGGAGCGCCCGATCCGCCAGGGCGAGGACCAGGAGAGCCAGGATGACGCGGCTCCGGCTGAACCGTAGGCCGAGCAGGAGGCCGGCGCCGAACACGGCATAGGGATACGCGGGGACGAGCGCCGAGGCCGCGTCGCCGAGGGGCGCGGCGTGCACCAGGGCGGTGGCGGCGAGTACCAGAAGGCCGCCCGGGACCAGCCGGAGGGCACGCGTCTTCACCGCGGTAGCGAGGGTAGCAGCATCCGGGAGCGTCGGCATCTCGCGCGACGTGGACCGGCGAGCCCCGGCCCGCCGGTCCGGCCGCAGGGGAGGCCCGCCGGGTTACAACCGGGCGCGCAGGTCGTCGATGTGGCGTCTGACGTCGGCGAAGGCGACGCGCATCACCGCGTCGGACGCCCTGAATCGCTCGTCGATCTCCCGACCGATGTCCGTTCTGAACCGGTCGATGGCCTCGGTCTGGGCGAAGACGACCTCGGCGAGCGTCCGGATATCCTGGCGTAGCGCCTCGCCGGTGACATCGAAGTGCTGGCGCGACTCTCGGGCTTCCTCGGCGACCCTGCGATCCAGCCGGTCGACCTTCTGCTCCAGTACTCCGACTCGGGAATCGAGCCCGTCCACCTTCTGCTCCAGCGCCCCGAGTCGGTGATCGAGGCCGTCGACCTTCTGCTCCACCACCCCGAGCCGGTGATCGAGGCCGTCCACCTTCTGCTCCAGCGCCCCGAGCCGGGAATCGAGGCCGTCGACCTTCTGCTCCACCACTCCGAGCCGGTGATCGAGCCCGTCGACCTTCTGCTCCAGCGCTCCGAGCCGGGAATCGAGGCCGTCCACACGCTGATCCAGCACATCGAACCTGTGATCGAGCCTGTCCCCCTTCTCCTCGAGCACCCCGAGGCGGGAATCAACCCCGTCGAACCGTGACCCGAAGTCACGGCGCATGTCGTCGAGGTACGCGCGAGTTTCCTCGTCCATCGCCGCACTCTACGTGTCTCCCCAGGCCGGTGCAACGGTATCTCTCTGGATGCACCCTCGCGCGCCCGGCCGGACGCTAGCGCGCCCCGGGCGCGTTCTTTCCTCCGGGTTGACGATCGGACGCGCCGGTACGATGATCGACGGTGCCATACGCGACCCCATCCAGATCCAGAGGAGACCGACCATGGCAGACGCCGTCATCGTCTCGACCGCGCGCACCCCGATCGGCAAGGCGTACCGCGGCGCCTTCAACAACACCCACGGCGCCGTCCTCGGGGGCCACGTCATCAGCCACGCCGTCGAGCGCGCCGGGATCGCGCCGGGCGAGGTCGAGGACGTCATCATGGGCTGCGCCATGCCCGAGGGCGCGACCGGCCAGAACATCACCCGCCAGGCGGCGCTGCGCGCCGGCCTCCCCGTGACGACGGCCGGCGTGACCGTCAACCGGTTCTGCTCGTCCGGCATGCAGGCGATCAGCATGGCGGCCCAGCGCGTGCTCGTCGACAAGGTCCCGGTCGTCGTCGCGGGTGGGCTCGAGTCGATCAGCCTGGTGCAGAACGAGCACCACAACCTCTTCCGGCTCCGCGAGGCGTGGCTCGAGGAGCACAAGCCCGAGATCTACATGACCATGATCGAGACCGCCGAGGTGGTCGCCAAGCGCTACTACATCACGCGGGAGAAGCAGGACGAGTACGCGCTGGTGAGCCAGCAGCGGATCGCCGCCGGAC
>JACQWC010000247.1 GCA_016209635.1 Candidatus Rokuibacteriota bacterium
CCCGAGTGCCAGGAGCGCCAGCACCCCGCCGAGGAGCACGCCGTTCAGCGCCGCTTCGAGCAGGAAGATCGGATCGATCACAGGCCGACGTACGCCTTGCGGACGAAGTCCTGCTCGGAGAGCGCGTCGGCCCGCCCCTCCATGCTGATCCGGCCGACCTCGAGGAGGTACGCGCGGTCCACGAGCTTCAGCACCTGGCGGACGTTTTGCTCGACCACGAGGATCGTGTAGCCCTCCTCCCGCACCCGCCGGATGAGGTCGAAGAGCCGGAGCACCAGCACGGGCGCGAGCCCCATCGAGGGCTCGTCGAGGAGGATCAGCTTTGGATGGGACATGAGCGCCCGGCCGATGGCCAGCATCTGCTGCTCGCCGCCCGAGAGGCTTCCGGCGCGTTGCTTCTGCCGCTCGGCGAGCACCGGGAACAGCTCCCAGACGCGCGCCAGGCTCTCGCGGAAGCGGCTCCGGGCGCTGGGCAGGAACGCGCCCATCTTGAGGTTGTCCGCGACGGTGAGCGCGGGAAAGAGGCGGCGCCCCTCGGGCACGTGGGCGATGCCGCGCGCGACGATCTCGTGGGCGCGCCGCCCGGCGAGCGAAGCGTCCTCGAAGAGGAAATCGCCGCTCCGGGGCGCGATCAGGCCCGAGATGACACGCATGAGCGTCGTCTTGCCCGCGCCGTTCGGCCCGACGACGGCGACCGCCTCACCCCTCGCGACCCGGAGGCTCACGTCCCAGAGGGCCGTGAAGTGCCCGTACCCCGCCGTCACGCTCCTGAGCTCGAGCATCTCAGGCCAGGACGATCTTCTCGCCGAGGTAGGCCTCGACGACCTTCGGGTCCTCGGCGACCTCGTGCGGCCGGCCCTCGGCGATCTTCTCGCCGTGGTCGAGCACGACGATCCGGTCCACGACGCGCATGAGCGTCGCCATGATGTGCTCCACCCAGACGATGGTGATCCCGAGGTCCCGGCGGATGCGCTTGAGCAGCTCGGCCGCGTCGTGCATCTCGGACAGGTCGAGGCCCCCCAGGCTCTCGTCGGCCAGGAGCAGGGTGGGCTCCGTGGCGAGCGCCCGCGCCAGCTCGAGCTTCTTGAGCCCGCCGGCGCCGAGGAGCGCGGGCGAGGCCTCCGGGTCCGCGGCCAGGCCCACCAGCTCGAGCACCTCGCGCGCCCGCACGCGTGCCTGGGCTTCCGTGTTGTGGCGATTGGTGCCGTAGTGGGCGGCCACCGCCACGTTCTCGAGGATGGAGAGCTTGCGGAACGGGCGCGGGATCTGGAAGGTCCGGGCGATGCCGCGGTGGCAGATCCGGTCGGGGGTGAGCGACGAGATCTCCTCGCCGCGGAGGCGGATCGAGCCCGCGCTCGAGCCGAGCGCGCCCGAGACGCAATTGAAGAGCGTGGTCTTGCCCGAGCCGTTGGGGCCGATCAGGCCGAGGATCTCGCCCTCGGCGACCTCGAAGGAGACGCCGGCGAGCGCCGTGAAGCCGCCGAAGCGCTTCGTCAGTCCGCCGACCGTCAGCATGGCGGAGACGCGGCGGGCTCGCGCGGCAGGGGAGGTTTGGAGGGGGTCAGTCGCTGACCCCCTCCATCCTGGACAGGAGGTTTGGAGGGGGTCAGTCGCATTGACCGGCGGCAGGGGAGGGTTGGAGGGGGGTCAGTCTCTGACCCCCTCCAACTGGACTATCGCGCCGCAAACGGCGAGGACGCCGGCAGCGGCAGGACGGGCTGGGCGGTCGCCGCGGTCTTGGGGAAGACGAGCGCGAACTTGCCCTCGATGATCTGGAACACCGCGGCGAACGCGCGCTCGCTCTGACCCGCGAACCGGTGGCCCGGCGCGTAGAACTTGACGCCGTAGCCCTGCATGGTGCCACCCTCGGGGATGTCGGTCTCGCGCGCCGCCTTGGCGAGCGCGTCGGGGCTCCAGCCACCGTGCTTCTGGATGGCGCGCGGCAGCACGTCGTTGAGGAGGATCCACATGTTGTTGAAGCCCATGGAGACGTGCGGGGCGATGGCCTCGGTCGGGGCGCTCGCGTCGTAGAGGGCCTTGTAGCGCTTCACCATCTCGGCCGTGAGGTCGCCGACGCCGGGCTTGAGCTTCCTCGGGTCGATGAGCTGGGAGGCGATCGGGTCGACCGTGTGGAACCACTCCACGTCCTTGCCGAACGCTTCCTTCAGCTTGTCGAGCTGGCTGTGGCCGGCCCCGTGGCCGATGTACGCCTTGACGCGGAGCCCCTGCTCCTTGGCCTGGCGGAGGAACAGCGCGATGTCGGGGTTGTAGCCCGTGTGGAAGAGGACGTCCGGCCGCGCGGCGCGGAGCTTGGTCACGAGCGCCGAGAGGTCGGGCGCGTTGACCGAGTAGCCCTCCTTGAGCACCACGTTGAGCCCCAGCTCCTTCGCCCGCAGCTCGTTGCCGAGCGCCACGTCGGTGCCGTAGGCCCCGTCCTCGTAGATGATGGCGAGCCGCAGCTCCTTCGGCGCCTTCTTGAGCCGCTCCTGCGCGTAGTCGTTCACGTACTGCACCGACAGCTCGCCGAACTGGGTGCCCATGGGCTGCGGGCGGAAGGTGTACTGGAGGTTGCGGCCGTCGAAGACCTTGGAGGAGATGGCCGTCGTGATCCACAGGAACCGCTTCTGCTTGTCGACCTTCTCGGCGAGCGGCACGGCGTGGGCGCTCGAGTAGATGCCCGCGAGGATGTCGACCTTCTCGGCGTTCAGGAGGCGCTCCGCCTCGTTGATCGCCACCTCGGCCTTCGACTGGGCGTCGCCGTCGACCTGGACGATCCTGTACTTGCCGGCCACGCCGCCGCGCTCGTTCACGTAGTCGATCATCATCTTGGCCCCGCGCCAGACGTTCAGCGAGCCGGCGGCGGCGAACGGGCCGGTGTGGTCGAAGAGGATGCCGATCTTGATGGTCTGGCCCTGGGCGTGGGCCGGATCCCCCGTCCCGATGAAAGCCAGAGCGCCGATGAGAGCGAGCGCCAGTGGGAGCCGTAGCGATGTCATGGGGCCTGCCTCCTCCCGCGAAAAGTGGTCGTTAAAGGTAGCACGCGGTCCCGGGCCAGTCCACTCTGGGGCCTCAGCCGGTCTTCCTGGCGAGGATCATCCACTCCTGCCCCTGGCGTCGCGGCACCGAGCGGATCGGGCCCCCCTCGCGCTCGATCCGGAACGGGGGGACGAAGAGCCGCCGCACCTCGGTCTTCGCGACGGGGAAGGGCGGGCCCCCACCGCCCCGACGGATCGGGTAAAAGCACGCGAGGAGCCAGCCGCCGGGACGGAGGATCGCGGCGATGGCGTCGACGTACTCGCGCCGCCGCCGGGGGTCGATGGCGCAGAAGCACGTGTACTCCCAGACGCCGTCGAACGCGTTCGCCCACTCGCCGCCGAGGGAGAAGACGTCGCGCTCCTCGAAGGCGACGTCGACGCTCTCTCGCCGCGCGAGCGCGCGCGCCTCGCCGATCGCGGCCGGCGCGAAGTCGAAGCCGACGACGGCGTAGCCGTGCCGGGCCAGGTAGCGCGCGTCGTGGCCGCGCCCGCAGCCGACCACGGCGACGCGGCCGCGCGGCGGCGGCGTCGTCTCGACCCAGTCGACGAGCGGGGGCGCGGGACGGCCGAGCTCCCAGCCGTCGCCGCGCCGGGCGTACAGATCCTCCCAGAAGTGGGCCGAGCTCACAGAGGCCACGTGACGGCCTCGAAGTTGGGGATGACGCGCTCGGCGCCCGCGGCGCGCAGCTCCTCGTCCGTGTGGGCGGAGGCGAGGCCGATCACCCGCATGCCGGCCCGGCGCGCCGCCTGGACGCCCACCAGGGAGTCCTCGAAGACGAGGCAGCGTTCCGGTGTCTGCCGGATCCCCCTGGCGGCGAGGAGGTAGACCTCCGGGTCGGGCTTGCCCCAGGAGACGTCCTCGGCCGTGACGATGACGCTGAAGTGCTGGATGAGCCCGAGCCCGCGGAGGAGCCGGCTCACATCATGGCGCGAGGCGGAGGTCGCCACGGCGCACGGGATCCCGCGGCGCGCGACCTCGCCGACGAACTCCCTGGCACCCGGGACGGCCGGGGTGTCACGCCCCGCGAGCTTCACGTAGTGGTCGCGCTTCCGTCGGGCGAGGCGCCGCGCTTCCGCCTCGGAGAGGCTTCGCCCCAGCAGGAGCCCGACGGCCTCCTCGGCGGGGCGCCCGATCGTGAGCCGCCAGTAGTCCGCCTGCGGCGGGGTGGCTCCCACCTCCTCGAGCAGCGCGCGCCAGGCCGCCCGGTGGTGCGCGCCGGAGTCGACGAGCACCCCGTCCATGTCGAAGATGATCCCGCGCGTCGATCCCCGCTCCGCGGTCACCGGAGACGGTAGAGCGGCGCCAGGGCGCGGAAGGTCTCGAGCGCGGCGGCGCGGTATTGGGCTTCCGTCCACCGCGCGGCCTCCGCCGAGGCCACCGCCCGGCCGAGGGCCAGCTGGCCGTCGCGCGTCCGCGTCAGCTCGTCCGCCAGCTCGGCGAACCGGTCGGGCGTGAGGTCGGCGAGCGGGGCCGCCGGCTCCTCGTCGTGCTCGCTCTTGAACCACGCGAGATCCTTGACCCGCCGGAGGACGGGACCGAGCCTCGCGGCGTTCTTCCGCCACGCCGCGGCCCAGCGTCGCTTGTCCGCGTGCTCCGGACCGACCTCGAAGAGGAAGCGGACGCAGTTGCGAGAGATCGCCACCTTGAAGTGGGGGTGCTTCTTGTAGCCGCGCGGGTCGGGGCCGAGCGCTACCCACGTGTCGTCGGGCGCGTTCACCGTCCGGCGCGCGTGCTTCGCGACGTGCGCGTAGATCTCGCTGCCGGTCGTGCGGCTGATGGCGGGCCCCAGGCTGTGGCCGACGGCCTCGAGCTTGGGGCGGACGCGGCTCCGAATCTGGCTCATGCGCGGCTGGAATCCCTTCACCTCGAAGACCTTGAAATCCGCGGCATTGAAGGCGGAGGACGGCATAGGTGTTTCTCCTAATGAACCCGCTCGGCGTCGATCAGGGGCAGGGCGAGCCGGGAGGGGTGGCGCGCGTCGTGGTGGATCGTGTTGACCGCGGGCCGGCTCTCGCCGCTCGCCCACAGGGGATCCCCGGTGTTGGGATTCACGTCGAAGCGCGGATAGTTCGACGACGAGACGTCCAGGCGGATGCGGTGACCGGCGCGGAAGAGGTTGGCGGTCGGATAGAGCGGGAACGCGCACTCGTACACGCGGCCCGGCTCGAGGAGGTCCGCGCGCGCGCCGCTCCGGTAGCGCAGGCGCAGGATCGAGTCGGTCAGGTTCATCGCGAAGCCCTCCGGATAGTCGACGCTCGGCGGGTACACGTCGATCAGCTTCGCGGTGAGATCCGTGTCGGGCGCCGTCGACGAGACCCAGAGGGTTACCGTGATCGGCCCCGTCACCTCGACGTCGCGCGGGAGCGGGTCGGTCTGCCACACGAGCACGTCCGGACGGGAGGCGAGCGGCAGGTAGGGGGGCCTGGCGCCGAAGAAGCGCGGGTCCTCGCGCTGGTCGAACGCGCCCGGGATGCCGATGATGTCCCGCTCCCGCTCCTCGACGGGGAGCTCCGGCGCCCCGGCCGGCCGGGGCATCAAGCCCACAAGCGACGACATGTTGCCGCCGATCGTGGGAACCGGGCGGCGCGGGTCGAACACGAAGCGGCTCGCGGCGTCGCGCGCGGCCGGCGGCGTCGTCGTGAGCCTGCCGCCCGGGTGGAGGAAGAAGTCGGCGAACCGGGTCCGGGCGAGCGGCCATTCCCGCTCCGCGCGCCACCGGCCACCGTGATCGAGGCGTCCCGGCCCGGCGCGCCGGCCGGAGCCGCCGCCCATCACGAAGATCCTGAGCGGCGCCGCCTCCCGCCACCGGTCGGGGACCGACTTGAGCGCCGCATCGAAGAACGCGAGGCGCTCCTCGCTGTGGTCGAGGGCCGCCTCGCGGCCGAACTCGACGTCGCCGGCGTAGGTGAGCCCGAGCTGCTTCACCCCGTGGGTCCACGGGCCGACGATGCCGTGGATGGGCCCGCGCTTGCGGGAGCCGAGCCCGACGAAGTTCTCGAACGTCGCGCGCGTGTACGAGTCGTACCAGCCGCTCGTGAGGACGGTGGGGCAGTCCGCGAGCGCGTCCCAGTGGCGCTCGATGTTGAACCCGGGCCGCTCCCAGAACGCGTCGAAGTCGCCGTGGGTCGCGATCGCGAGCGCCCACTCCTCGTAGCCGGGCAGGAGCGCCAGCGGGGAGGCCCCGCGCTTGAGGGGCATGCGCGTGAGCCACTCGCGCACGTTCACGGCGCCGAGGGCCCGCTCGAGGAGCGGGTCGGCCTTCGCCTCGCGGGACTTGGCCCCCTGCCAGAACGCCCAGCAGAGGAAGCGCATCTCGAACGCGCCGTTGTGCCGCACCGTCGACGTGTAGGCGTTGGCGCCCGCCTCGTCCACCCACATCGCGGCGAGGTGTGGCGGCGCGAGCGCGGCGGCGGTCACCTGGGTCCAGCCCGCGTAGGAGAGCCCGATGGTGCCCACCTGGCCGTCGCACCAGGGCTGGCGCGCGACCCACTCGATCGTGTCGTAGCCGTCCTCCGCCTCCTGGGCGAGGAAGCTGAACGTGCCCTCCGACCGGTACCGACCGCGCACGTCCTGGACGACCACGGCGTACCCGCGCTCGGCGTACCAGAGCCCGTTCAGCTCGACGCGCTCCGTCGCGTCCTTCGAGTAGGGCGTGCGCTCGAGGAGCGCCGGGAGCCGCTCCGGCACGAAGGCGCCGGCCCGGGCGGGCCGGTAGACGTCGCACGCGAGGTGGACTCCGTCGCGCATCGGCACCATGACATTCTTCAAGACCATCACGTCGAAGCTCGGCTTCGTCGCCATCGTCCTCTCTCCCCCGCGGGTCAGCGGCCGGGGTCCAGGTGCAGCGCCAGCACCCGCGCGGACCGCTCGGTCCGGTTCCGCACGTTGTGCAGGAGCCCGCCGCCGTTCCAGACCACCTGCCCGGCGGTGAGCGTCCGCGCGCCGCTCGCGGAGGTCTCCTCCAGCTCGCCCTCGAGCACGTAGAGGATCGCCGGGCCCGGGTGGCGGTGCGAGCCCGTCTCGCTGCCGGGCTCCCACGTGTCGAGGTTCACCCGCACGTTCGTGCGGGCCCAGCGGAGCTCGTCGGTCACGATGTTGAGCAGCACCTCGGCGCTCATCCTCGGCGGCCCCGCCCCCCAGGCGAGCGCCGCGGCGCCCGTGAGCACGCCGGCCGCGAAGACGATCGCGCCGCGGACTCCGCGCGCGACCCTCATAGGTCGTCGAGGGGGAAGATGGGCCGGCGCACGTTCTTGAAGGTGAAGCGCCCGAGGTTCGACGACGAGAGGCCGGCCGCGTCGACCTCCAGGATCGTGTGCGCGAGCGGCTCGAACGCGGCGCGATAGTGGATCGTCGACTTGACCACGAGGATCTTCTCCGCCAGGGGATCGATCCCCACGAAGCGGATCATCTCGGGGTCGAGGGTCTGCCAGCGGTTGGAGATCAGAATGATCTTCACGTCGCTCGCGTCGAGCACGGCCGTCGGCCCCAGGCGCCCCTCGAGCCCGCGGAACATGGGGCCCTTGTGGACGAAGCGCCCGTCGGAGAGGGTCCGCACCCGACCCGTGACCTCGACGGGGGCGCCGTGGCGGTCGTCGACCTTGCCGCCGACGGGGAGCGTCACGGTCGCACCGACGCCGGCGCGGCAGCACGCGCGGGCGGCCTCCGGGTCCCAGAGGCACGCGACCGTGGCCGCCCGCGCGCCCACGCGGAGCAGCTCCCGGAGGAGCTCGGTCCCGTCGCCGGCCGCGCCCCCGCCGGTGTTGTCGGCCATGTCCGCGAGGACGACGGGACGCCCGTCGATCTCGAGCGCCTGGCGGACCGCGTCCGGCACCGGGAGGGCCGTGTGGACGAACTCCCGCCGGGCGGCCCACGCGGCCGACGCGAGCTGGTCGGCCAGGCGTTCGGCGAGCCCCGGGTCGCCGTCGGTGCACACGTAGACGCTGAGGCCGGCGTCGTGGATGTCGGCCAGCGGGAACCCGGCGAAGATCGAGATCGACACGACGCGCGGCGCTCGCTCCATCTCGGCGGCCATGTCCCCGAGGCGGCGCATCGGGCCGCGCGCCGTCCCCTGGTTGCCGAGCGGCGGCAGGAGCGGGGGCTGGCGGAAGGCGGTGACGGGTCGAATGCGCCCGACCACCACGTCGACCACCCGCTCGGTCGCCTCCCGCCCGCGCTCGGCCATGTCGACGTGGGGATAGGTCTTGTAGCCGTGGACGAGCGTCGCGCCGCGCACGATGTCCGCGGTCAGGTTCGCGTGGAAGTCGAGGGTCACCGCCAGGGGCAGCGCGTCGCCGACAACGGACCGGACGGCTCGGAGGAGGTCACCCTCGCCGTCCTCGAGCCCCTCGGGCACCATCGCGCCGTGGAGGTCGAGCAGCACGCCGTCGAGCGGGCCTGCGCCGCGGAGGTCCGCGACGAGGCGCGCCTTGACCTCCTCGTAAAGGTCCTTCGTCACGCGCCCCGCGGGCGAGGCCGCCGCCGCGAGTGACGGCACCAGGGTGACGCCTCGGGCGCCGGCCGCGTCGATCATCCCGCCCAGGCACGTGCCCGTTCCGCGGTAGACCTCGAGGAGCTCGCCCCCGTACCGGAGGTCCCGGGCCTCGAACTGCCGTCGGTCGGTCGGGATCGTGCTGAACGTGTTCGTCTCGTGCGAGAACATTGCGATGAAGAACCGCACGTCGCCTCCGTCTTCCATCGGGTGCCGTCAGGCCGGCACCGACCGCGGGTGGCCCGAGAAAGAAACGCTCCGATCGACTCGGGGCGCGGGATAGTGTAATGGGTTCGGTCGCGGCTGTAAACGCGCGCTGCGGGCCCGTTCGCTATAATGTCATCGCCTCGGCCGGACTTGCGAGTGCCCCCAGCGGGCTGACAGGATCGCGAGCGCGTCCGGAGGAAACGAGCCGACATGCCCGACGTACGTGCCCTGAAGGAGCGGATCGAGCGCCGTGAGTACACCGTCGGCGTGATCGGCCTGGGCTACGTCGGGCTGCCGCTCGTCTTGCGGTTCGGTGAGGTCGGCTTTCGGGTCGTCGGCTTCGATGTGGACCCGGCGAAGGTCAAGCAGCTCGGGGAGGGATCGAGCTACATCCAGCACATCCCCACCGAGCGCGTGTCGGCGCTGGCGAGGTCGGGGCTGTTCCAGGCGACGGCCGATCTGGGTCGATTGAACGAACCGGACGCTCTGATCATCTGCGTCCCGACGCCGCTCACCCGTCAGCGAGAGCCGGACCTCCAGTACGTCGAGAGAACCGCCGACGCGATCGCCCGCACCCTGCGGCCCGGGCAGCTCGTCTGTCTGGAGAGCACGACCTATCCGGGCACGACGGAAGAGGTGCTGTTGCCTCGCTTCACCGCGCGCGGGCTCGGGGTCGGAGAGCACTTCTTCCTCGCGTTCTCGCCCGAGCGCGAGGACCCGGCCAACGCGCACTTCACGACCGCGACCATCCCGAAGGTCCTCGGCGGCGTGACCCCGGCCTGCCTGGAGCTCGCCGGCGCCCTCTACGCACAGGTGGTGGACAAGGTCGTTCCCGTCTCGAGTACCCGGGTCGCCGAGGCGGCGAAGATCCTCGAGAACGTCTACCGCGCGGTCAACATCGCGCTCGTCAACGAGCTGAAGGTGGCGTTCGACCGCATGGGGGTCGACATCTGGGAGGTGATCGACGCCGCCAAGACGAAGCCCTTCGGGTTCCAGGCCTTCTACCCGGGTCCGGGACTCGGGGGCCACTGCATCCCCATCGATCCCTTCTATCTCACGTGGAAGGCCCGGGAGTATGGCGTCGCGACCCGGTTCATCGAGCTGGCCGGCGAGATCAACAGCGCGATGCCGGCGTATGTCGTCCAGCGCCTCGTCGATGCGCTCAACGCACGCGGCAAGCCGCTCCACGGGGCGAGGGTCTTGGTGCTGGGGGTCGCGTACAAGCGGGATACGGGCGATGCCCGGGAGTCGCCGGGCATCAAGATCCTCGACCTGCTGCTCGCCAAGGGGGCGCAGGCCGAGTACAGCGACCCGTACTTCCCCCGCCTCCCCAGGGGCCGTCACTCTACGCTGGCGATGGACTCGGCCGAGCTTTCCGCCGAGTCACTCGGGCGCTACGACGCCGTTCTGCTCGTCACGGACCACTCGGCGTTTCCGTACGCGCTGATCCACGAGGCGTCGAGCCTCATCGTCGACAGCCGGAACGCCTTCCGGCAGCGGGGCCTCACCGGGAAGCACGTCGTCCCCGCCTGACCTCCCCGGCTCTCCGGCGCTATCCGGCCGTCGACCTCTGCCCGACGAGCAGGAGGCTCTGGCCGACCGGCGGCGGGCGGAGGCGCTCGAGCGCCGAGACGAGCGGGATCGCGAAGCGGTCGTAGAGCCGCACGGCGCGCGGCGAGAGACTCCGCGATCCGAGGAGCCGCCCGGCGAGCCACCACGCGGCCACCCCCGGGAGGTTCATGTACCTGTCGGCGACGATCGTGAAGCCCGCTCCCACCGCCTTCTTCCGTAGCTCCCGCCGCCCGTACCGGCGCGCGTGCTCGAGGCTCCGGTCGAGCGAGCTGTAGAGCCAGGGCAGGGCGGGCACGAAGAGGATGATCCGACCCCCGTCGGGGAGGATCTCCCACATCGCGCGGAGGGTCCGGCAGTCGTTCGGGATGTGCTCGAGGACGTTGACGCTGACGATCGTGTCGATCCCGCGGCCGCGGAGCCGATCGGTGGTCTCCTCCAGGGTCGATGGGACCACCTCCACGCGCTCCCGCCACGGCGCGAGCCGCTCCGTGAGAAGCGGCACCAGGTTCGCTGCCGGCTCGAGCGCCACGAGCCGCTCGATCGGTTCCCGGAGGAGATGGCGCGAGACCGTTCCGAGCCCGGCGCCGTGCTCGAGCACGACCCTTCCGAGGTGGCGCCGGCAGGTCCTGAGGATCCAGCGGTAATAATTCTCCGCGCCGGCCATCGCCAGGAGCTCCCCGCCCGCGTAGTCGGCCAGACGCGCCGCCCTCATCAGAGCTTCATGTGGGGATCGAGCCAGTCGCGGAGCGCGTTCCCCATCAGGTTGATCGCGAGCGTCGTCACGAAGATGGCGAATCCCGGGAACGCGGCGATCCACCAGGAGTTCAGCATGTACACGCGGCCCTCGCCGAGCATGTTGCCCCAGGCGGGTGTCGGGGGCTGGACGCCCAGGCCGAGGAACGAGAGGAACGACTCGAGGATGATCACGCGCGCTACCTGGAGGGTCGCGATCACGACGATGGCGGACACGAGGTTCGGGAGGATCTGGCGGAAGACGATGCGGGCGTGGCTCATGCCGAGCGCCCGCCCCGCGAGGATGAACTCGCGCTCGCGGATGGCCAGGGTCTCGGCCCGGATCACGCGGGCGTAGAGGGGCCAGTCGGCGATCCCCAGCACCGCGATCATGTTCGGGAGGCTCGGGCCGAGCACCGCGATGACGGCGAGGGCCAGGAGGACGAACGGAAAGGTCAGCATCACGTTGACCAGCGTCATGATGACCGCGTCCGTACGGGAGCCGAAGTAGCCGGCGCCGAGCCCCAGCAATACCCCGATCGACGCCGAGATCAGGACCGCCACGATCCCGACGACGAGGGAGACCCGGCCGCCGTAGATGACCCGCGCCAGGAGGTCGCGCCCGACCTGATCGGTGCCGAGCAGGTTCCGGGTCGAGCCCCCCTCCATCCACGCCGGGGGCACCAGCCGGTGGCGGATGTCGACGGCCAGCGGATCGTGTGGCGCGACCCACGGCGCCAGCGCGGCGCTGGCGACGATGAGCAGGAGGACCGCCGCCGCCACGAGCCCCCACTTGAGGCGCCAGAGCCGGCGGAGCGTGACGCGGAGGCCAGCGGGCTCGGCGAAGGGGACGACGGCGTCGTGCCGGAGGGCGAGGTCACTCCCGGTGGTCGCCGCCTTCATGCCCCCACCCGGATGCGTGGGTCGATGAGCCCGACGATGAGGTCGACGACCAGGTTCACCGCCACGATGATCAGCGCGAGCAGGACGACCGCGCACTGGACGACCGGGAAGTCCTGGTTCCGGATGGACTCCACGGTGAGGGTGGCCACGCCCGGCCACGCGAAGACCGTCTCGGTGATGATGGCGCCCCCGAGGAGCTGGCCGAACTGGAGCCCGAGCACGGTGATGACCGGGATGCAGGCGTTCCGGAAGGCGTGCTTGACGACGACCATCCGCTCGCCGAGCCCCTTCGCCCGCGCCGTCTTGATGTACTCCTGGTTCAGCACCTCGATCACGCCCGAGCGCACGAGCCGCATCGTGATCGGCGCCAGGAAGGCGCCGAGGGTGAAGGACGGCATGACGAAGTGCTGCCAGGTGCCGTACCCGGAGGCGGGGAGTGCCCTCAGCTGGACCGCGAAGACGATGATGAGCATGATGCCGAGCCAGAAGATGGGCATCGCCTGTCCGCCCACCGCGAGCATCGTGCAGAGGTTGTCGACGAACGAGTGGCGCCTGAGGGCGGCCAGGATCCCGAGCGGGAGGGCGATCAGGAGCGCGACCAGGAGCCCCGCGAAGGTCAGGTAGATCGTGGGCGGCATCCGCTCGAGGACCAGCCGGAACGCCGGGGTGTCCGCGTACCAGGACTTGCCGAAGTCGCCCCTGAGCGCGCCGCTCGCGAACGTCCAGTACTGGACGGGGAGGGGCTGGTCGAGCCCGAGCAGCTTCCGGTAGCGCTCGAACTCCTCCTTGCCGGCGTTCTGGGGCAGGAGGAGCAGGACGGGGTCGCCGAGGATGTGGAGGATGGCGAAAGAGAGGATGGAGATCCCGATGACGACGACGACGAGCTGGACGAGCTGCCGGACGACGTAGCGCCGCATGCGGGGCTACACAGGAAGGGGAAGCGTGGGGCGGGGATGGGGCTGGCCGGCGAGTGTCGTTCCGAAGCCGGCAGCCCCACCCCCGCCCCGCGGATCTCCCGCCCTCGCGTCGTCTACCGTTTGCGTGGGGTGACGATGAACATGCGGTCGATCTCGTCGCGCGGGGCCTCGTACTCGAGGCGGTTACTGATTCCCCAGACGCCCCGGAGGCCCCACTTGTAGAGGTACGCGGCGTCCTCGAAGAGGAGCTTCTGGGCCTTGACGTAGATCTCGGCGCGCTTCTTCGGATCCAGGGTCGAGCGCCCGGCGTGGATGAGGTCGTCCAGCTCCTTGTTGCAGTAGTAGCTGTACGCCTCGCCGCAGCGCAGGACGTCGTAGAGGATCGCGTCGGCGTCGAAGACGGAGTAGTAGCCCCAGGACCAGTTGAACATCGGCCCGGCCTTGCCGTCCTTGACCTGGTTCACGTAGGGGCCGACCTCACCGACCAGGTTCTGCTGCGCCCGGATGCCGGCCTTCGCGAGGTCGGCCACGATCGCGTCGTTGGTCTGCTGGATGCCGGGCTCGACGATCGCGAGGCCCGTCCGGAAGCGGACGTCGAAACCGTTCGGGTAGCCGGCCTCGGCGAGGAGCTTCTTCGCCGCCGCCAGGTCCTGCCGGTACGGCTTGATGCCCGGGTCGTAGCCGAAGGCCATCGGGTTGACGGGGGTGGCCGTGCGGTCGCCGAGGCCGTTCAGCACGTGCTTGATGATCGCGTCCATGTCGACGGCGAGGTTGGCCGCCTGCCGCACCCGCCTGTCGGTGAAGGGGTTCGGCCCGCTCCGCGCCGCCTGGTCGAGCTGGAGGAACGCCGTGCGGAGTATCGGCGAGCTGGAGGTCC
>JACQWC010000248.1 GCA_016209635.1 Candidatus Rokuibacteriota bacterium
ACGTAGAGATAGCCCTTCATGCCCGAGTGGCCGAAGCCGCAGAGCTCGGCGCAGGGCAGCTCGTACTTGCCAGGCTTCGTCGCCTGGAACCAGCCCTCGATCTCGCGGCCCGGCACCATGTCCTGCTTGAGCCGGAGGTTCGGCAGGAAGAAGCTGTGGATGACGTCCTTGGACTTGAGGACGACGCGGACCGGGCGGTTCACCGGAACGTGAAGCTCGTCGAGGAAGAGTTTGTCGTCCGCGGTGCCGAACTTGCCGTCCGGCCCCGGGTAGACCACCTCCCAGTCGAACTGCTTGCCCGTCACCTGGATGCTCAGCGCCGCAGGAGGGCGCTCGAGCTTCACCTTGGCCCACACCGGCGCCCCGCTGAAGTCGAGCCAGAGGTCGATGATCAGGACCACCGCGACGGGCACCAGAATCCACAGCGCTTCGCGCAAGCGCTCGCCCCTGACGTAGGCGGCTGGCCGGCCGGAGCGGCGGCGGTAGAGGACGAGGAAGAGCGCGATCGCCCCGAACGTCAGGAAGAACCAGACGACCGTGGTGTACCAGATCAACGCGATGATCCCGTCGACGTCGGCGCCGTACGTGGAGACGTTCTCTGGTAACCAGCCGAGCCAGTTCATCTACGGCTCCTCGGCGAGGGCCTGCGCGACACGACCGGCGAGCGTCCGATGCCTCCGGAAGTAGTACGTGAGCATCGCCGAGCCTGCCAGGAGATTGCCCACCACGACCGCCCAGCCGGCAAGCTCGTCGAGGACCCATCTCGCCAGAATCAGGACGACGGCGAAGAAGAAGAACTCGAACGCGACGTAGAGCATGACGAACGGAAAGAGGAACACCGGCCGCGCTTCGGCGCCCGACAGGAGGAAGGCACCGGCGATCCCGAAGAGGATGAAGACGATCCCGTGGACGATGGTGTACGAGAGGATCGCGCCCACGGGGTCGTCCTGTCCGAGCATCGCGGTGCCGAGGAACCGCGGTGTGCGCAGCGCGTCGCCGCCGATCGCGTCGAGGATGAGAAACCAGAACGCCACCGCAGCCGCTCCGATCACACCGGCCACGATGCCCTCACGGAGCACGGGTCCCGACGACCCGACGAGGGCCGACGGCAGCTCCGGATGACCGCGCACGAGGAACCAGAGCATCCCGAGCGCGGCAAGGAAATTCCCGGCCAGGATCGCCCACCACCCGAGCGCGCCGAGCATCTCGTGGCTCAGCGTTCGCAGGGCCACGAAGAAGAACACCTCGAAGACCCCGAAGAGCGTCACGAAGGCCACGAAGATCGCGGGCTCGAGCTCGCTCGCCACCATCATGCACGCGGCGACGATGCCGAATCCTATGAACGCGAAGACGTGAACGATCGTGTAGCCGATCACGGGCCCCGCCGCGATCTGGACGCTGGCCGGACTGCTCACGCCGTAGAAGATGGCGGTTCCGAGGAGCGCCGGCGTGAAGAGCGGCTGACCGCGCCAGGCGTCGTAGATCAGAAACCAGAGCGCGACGGTCGCGGCGCCGATGAGCCCGGCGACCACGCCCTCCCGGAGCACCGACCGTCGCGCCGGCCCCATCGGCTCAGGCCGACTCGGGAAGCGCGGGCGGCGTGAGGGGCCGGAGGTGCGGGAAGACCTTCGTGCTCATCATGTCCATCGACCGGAGCACCTTCGTGTGGTCGAGGCCGCCGAGTCGGGTCCAGCACAGCAGATCGGTGAAGCCGTACTTCTGCTGCGCCTTCGCCAGCTCTTCCACCACGTAGTCCGGCGGGCCGCAGATCACCGCCTTCCGGGCGAGGAAGTCCTCCCAGCTCGCCGTGGCCGTGAGGTCGCGCGTCTTCGAATACATCTCGTAGCTCTTCACGGCGGCCTGGCCCTGGGGCGGCGCGACGTACTTCGAGATCGTTCGGTAGTACCACATGACCGGATCCCTGAAGTCCGCGATCGCCTGCTCCATGGTGTCCGCCACGTACACCATGACGAGCGCGGCGCGGCGGCTCCTCGCCGGGTCGTGCCCGCCGGCGACGAGCCCCCGCCGATAGGACACCTGCAGCTCCTTCGCCTTCTCGGGCGGCAGGCCGAAGGCCGTGCCGTAGAGCAGGTGGTAGCCGTAGCGGCCGGCGAGCTCGAAGGTCTCCGGCGAGAGCGCCGCCATCCAGATGGGCGGATGGGGCCGCTGGAGCGGTTTCGGCCGCACCGGGACGTCGTCGAACCGGTAGTGCTTGCCGTGGAACGTGACGCGCTCGACCGTCCACGCCAGGCGGATGATCTTGATCGCCTCGTCGAACATCTCGCGCGTCTGCGTCTGGTCGACCCCGTAGCCGGCGAACTCGCTCGGCTGGTAGCCGCGCCCCACGCCGAGATCGACGCGGCCGTTCGAGATGAGGTCGAGCATCGCGTAGTCCTCGGCCACGCGCAGCGGATGGTTCAAGGGCAGGACGACCACGCCCGTTCCCAGGCGTAGCCGCTTGGTGTCCAGGGCCAGCGCGGCGAGGCTGATGGCCGGCGAGGCGCAGTAGCCGTACTCGCTGAAGTGGTGCTCGGCCGGCCAGACGGAGTCGAACCCGTAGTCCTCGGCCGCCCGCATGAGCCTGAGCTGCTCGTGGACGATCTCGTGCTCGGTCCGGCCGACGGGGTTCTCGAAGAGGTGGAGCATGCCGAAGTACATGGTCAGGCCCCCTTGTCCGCGCCCTGACGCACGAGGCTCAGGAACACAGCGTCACGGGCTCCTCTCTGACGGCCGGCGAGACGGGGCGGGCCAGCGAGGCGATCGTCACAGCGTCCAGCTCGCGCGTGAGGAGGGCCTGGATGCGGAGCCAGACGGGGTGGACGGCACAGAACCGGTCCCGCGGGCACGCGCCGGGCCGGACGACACAACGGTTCAGGTGGATGGGCCCCTCCACGGCTTCGATCACCCGCCGCAGGGTGAGGCGCTCCGGCTCGACATCGAGCGAGACGCCGCCGCGCGCCCCGGGGTGCGTGCGCACGAGACCGGCGCGCGCCAGCGCCTGGACGATCTTGGCCAGGTAGGCCGCCGGAACGTCCTGGCGCGCCTGGATGCGGGCGCGCGGAACGACCGCGCCCTGCGGCTGCGCCGCGAGGTCCACCATCACGCGGACGGCGTAATCGCCTTGGCGTGTGAGCCGCATGCGTCATCCAGGATGAAGAGGATCATTCTTGTCCCGAATGAGACGGCACAGCCGCGGCGCGATCAATGCGACGAGTGCATCATTTTTCTGAGGCGAACGGGCCACGCGGCGGCGCGCGGCGAGCGGAGGAGGGCGCGGCCATCATAGACCGCGCGGGGCCCGTGGCACAATGGCGCGAGAGGCCCACCGGACATGATGCGCCGCCCTCTGCCGACCACACGCTTGCCCGACCACTGGCTCTCGGAGCGCGGGTTGACCTCGGCCGAGGTCGACGAGCGCCGGCGAACGTGGGGCCGGAACGACATCGTCGAGGTCCCCGGCCATTCCTTCCGGGACCTCGCGCGCGACACGGCGAAGGATCCGATGATCTGGTTCCTGGCCGCCGCGAGCGCGCTCTACGCCCTCGTGGGCCAGCGGACCGAGGCGCTCACGCTCCTCGTCGCCATCGTCCCGCTGATCGCCATGGACGCCTTCCTCCACCGCCGCACGCAGGCGTCGACGGAAGGTCTCCACGGACGGCTCGCGGCGACGGCGACCGTCGTCCGCGACGGGACGGCGCGCGAGGTCCCGGCCGCCGAGGTCGTGCCCGGAGAGCTGGCCCTCGTCGCTCAGGGGGATCCGTTTCCCGCGGACGGCGTCCTCGTGGCGGGTGCCGCGCTGCAGGCGGACGAGTCGACGCTCACGGGGGAGGCGTACCCCGTCCACAAGCGACCGCTCGCGGCGCCTCCCGAGGACGGGACGCAGCCGGCCCTCGAGAGCGAGTACTGGGGCTTCGCGGGCACGCGCCTCCTGACGGGCCGCGCCGCGCTTCGCGTCGTCCTGACGGGCGGCGAGACCGTCTACGGGGAGATCGTCCGCTCCGCCGGGCGCGGCAGCCACGCTCGAACGCCGCTCCAGACGGCGATCCAGGACCTCGTCTCCATGCTGATCGCCGCCGCCGCCGTCATGTGCCTCATCATGGCCGTGGCGCGCCTCCGGCAGGGCTACGGATGGCTAGACGCCCTCGTGAGCGCGGTGACGCTCGCCTCCGCCGCCCTCCCGGAGGAGTTCCCCGTCGTGTTCACCTTCTTCCTCGGCGTGGGCGTCTACCGGCTCGCCAAGCGCCAGGCGCTCGTCCGGCGGGCGGTGTCGGTCGAGAACATCGGTCGCGTCACGTGCATCTGCTCCGACAAGACCGGGACGATCACGGAGGGTCGCCTCCGGCTCACCCACCTCCTGCCGGCCCCCGATGAGACGGACGGGCACCTCCTGCGCCTCGCGGCGATCGCCTCCCGGCCGGAGGCCGGCGATCCGCTCGACGCCGCGATCGTGCGCGCCGCCGAGGCCGCGGCGGCACTCGGGGACGAGTACGTGCTGCTCGGGACGTTTCCGTTCACGGAGGGCCGGAGGCGCGAGACCGCGATCGTGCGGGGTCCGGCAGGCGCGCTCCTCGCCGCGACCAAGGGCGCGGCCGAGGTCGTCCTCGGGATGGCGGCGCTCGCCCCCGCCGAGCGAGAGGCGTGGCAGCGCCGCGTGGTCGAGCTGGCGTCGGGCGGCCACAAGGTGATCGCCTGCGCGTGGCGCCCGCTCGACCGTGGGACGTCGATCGCGGAGGAGGCCGATCACGAGTACCGCCTGGCCGGGCTCCTCGCCTTCGAGGACCCGGTGCGGGAAGGGGTGGCGCAGGCCGTCCGGACGTGTCGCGACGCGGGAATCCATACGATCATGGTCACCGGCGATCATCCGCTGACGGCCGGCGCGGTCGCCCGCGAGATCGGCCTCGGCGGCGGCGCCCCCGTCGTGATCTCGGGAGACGAGCTGGAGGAGCGCGCCGCGCGGGGCGCCCCCCTGAGCCGCGTGGACGTGATCGCGCGCGCCGCGCCGTCGCAGAAGCTCACGCTCGTGCGGGCGCTCCAGGAGGCGGGCGAGATCGTGGTGGTGACGGGCGACGGCGTCAACGACGTGCCGGCGCTCCAGGCCGCGGACGTCGGCATCGCCATGGGCGAGCGGGGGACGCGGAGCGCGCGCGAGGTCGCGGCGATGGTCCTCCTCGACGACAACTTCCGGACCATCGTCGGGGCGATCCGCGAGGGCCGGCAGCTCCTCCGGAACCTGAGATCCGCCTTCCAGTACCTCCTGATCGTCCACATCCCGCTGGTCATCACCGCGGCCCTGGTCCCGCTCGCCGGCTATCCCCTCCTCTACCTCCCCGTCCACATCGTGTGGCTCGAGATGATCATCCATCCGACGGCCCTCCTCGTCTTCCAGGAGCTGCCGGCCGCGGGGCCCCTCGGGCGGCGGCGCGAGCCCACGCGCGCGCGCTTCTTCTCCCGCGGCGAGTGGGCCGTGATCGGGGCGGTCGGGGGCCTCCTCACCCTCCTGGTCGTCGCCGGCTACGTGCGGAGCGTGGAGGAGCGGGGCAACGTGGAGCACGGCCGGGCCATGGCGCTCGTCACGCTCACGGTCGGGAGCGCGGCCGTGACGGCCGTGCTGAGCCGCCTCCGCGGCTGGTCCGCGCGGCTCGTCGTCGGCGGGAGCCTGGGACTGGCGATCCTGCTCGTGCAGACGCCGGCCCTGGCGGCGCTCCTCCACCTCGAGCCGCTCCACCTGGACGACTGGGCGGCGGCCGTCGCGGGGAGCCTCGTCGCCGCGGCGCTTCCGCCCGGGCTCGCCGCCGTCTTCCGGCGTCGGAGTTCCTAGCCCATATCTGAAAGCGCTGCGCTCGCGATCGGCCGTTGGCGAGCCCGAGCGCAACGCGTCATCGAGCACGTGGACCTGGCGAGGCCGGAATCGGTCCGCGTAGTCCGTCGCTCGTGTGTCGCAATCAACTTCCGAGCTTCCGAGAGCTCATGGGCGGAGCCCCTCAGGAGTGCCGGGACGCGCCCCCGAGCGTCGAGAACCTCGGTGGCAGGCGCGAGAAGCGCGTGCGCGGCCGCGCCAGCGACGCCCGGCCGGAGGTGCAGCCAGAGGGGCAAGCAGCGGGGCGCGCGAGCCGGGCCGAGAGCCGGACCCCCCGCCGCCCCGACCTCTACCCCGCCAGGGGATGCAGGACGTCGATCGCCCAGCCCACGTTCAGGGGCTCTCCCAGCCAACCAGG
>JACQWC010000258.1 GCA_016209635.1 Candidatus Rokuibacteriota bacterium
AGTCCGGGCTGTCGTTCCTGGGACTGGGCGTCCAGCCGCCCTACGCCACGTGGGGGAACGTCCTCAACGACGGCAAGGACTCCATCGAGATCGCGTGGTGGCTGTCCCTCTACCCGGGTCTGGCGATCCTGATCACGGTGCTGTCCTACAACCTCCTCGGAGAGGGGATCCGCGACGCCCTCGACCCGCGACTCCGGCAGGCGCTGGGGAGGTTTGTCACGCGCTAGCGTTGGCGGTATACTGCGCCCTCGACGCCGAAGTGGCGGAACTGGCAGACGCGCACGTTTGAGGGGCGTGTGGGGCAACCCGTGGGGGTTCGAGTCCCCCCTTCGGCACCATTCCTCGCTTCGCCCTGCCAAAAGGAGACGGCGATGGCGCGAGCCAGCGCGTTCATCCTCGACAGTGGCGACACGTTCCCGGCGCTCGGCTTCGAGACGGTCGCCCACGGTCGGGTCGCGCTGCCCGATGGCTTCGGCGACGGCTGGGGCGTGTTCCTCGCCTATCGCGCCCACTGGTGAACGTACTGCAAGCAGCAGTTGGCTGCCTTCGAGAGGGCGCGGGATCGGCTCAGGGACGAGGGGATCGCGTCGTCGCGGCGTCGACGGACCCCCGTGAGAAGGCGAGGGAGACCGTCGTCGAGTTCGGTCTCGGGTTTCCGGTCGGCTACGGCCTCTTCCTCGAGGAGACGGCGCGCGCCCTCGGCGCCTTCTACGAGACGCGGCGCGGAATCCTCCACGCGACGGGCTTCCTCGTGAAGCCCGACCGCACGATCGCCGTCGCCCAGTACAGTTCGGGGCCGATCGGCCGCCTCGTCTGGCAGGACCTCCTCGCCCTCGTCCAGTTCGGGAAGCGCCAGGCGAAATAGCGGTCGTTGCGGTAGTGGGTCGATGCGGTGACCCACTGCGGTCCGTCTTGTCCCGCTGCGGGTCGCCCGAGGGCTGTGGCATAATAACTCGGTTTGACCAGCGGGAATCAATGTCGATGACGCAACCGCTTCCCGTGCTCCAGCCGCCGACCCCGCTCGAGGGCCGGAAACCGCCGTGGCTCAAGGTGCGCGCTCCGGGCGGGCCGAGCTACATGCGGCTCAAGCACCTCGTGCGCTCGCTCAATCTCCACACCGTCTGCGAGGAGGCGCACTGTCCGAACATCGGCGAGTGCTGGGAGGATGCCACCGCGACGTTCATGCTCCTGGGGGATGTGTGCACGCGCAACTGCGGCTACTGCGCGGTGACGCACGGGACGCCGACGTGGGAGGACCGCGAGGAGCCCGAGCATATCGGCCGCGCCGTCGCCCGCCTGGGCCTCGAGCACATCGTGCTGACGTCCGTCAACCGTGACGACCTCGCGGACGGCGGCGCGACGCACTGGGCCGCGACGATCGGGGCCGTCCGCCGTCTGGCACCGGGCTGCCGCGTCGAGGCGCTGATTCCCGACTTCCAGGGCCGCGTGCGAGACCTCGAGACGGTGATCACTGCGCGCCCCGACATCCTGAACCACAACACCGAAACGGTGCCGCGCCTCTACAAGGTCGCGCGCCACGGCGGGCGATACGAGCGGGCGCTCGCGCTGTTCCGGCACGCGCGGACGGTCGCGCCCGCGCTCGTGACGAAGTCCGGGATCATCCTCGGCCTTGGCGAGACGCGGGAGGAGCTGGTCGGGACCATGCGCGACCTCCTCGGCGTCGGGGTGCGCATCCTGACGCTCGGCCAGTACCTCCGGCCCTCGGCGGTCCATCTGCCCGTCGCGAGGTACTACCACCCCGGAGAATTCGAGGAGCTGGCGGGGGTCGGGCGCGCCCTCGGCTTCGCGCACGTGGAGGCGGGGCCGCTCGTGCGGAGCTCGTACCACGCGAAGCGGCAGGCGGAGGCCGCGGGAGCGCGCTGATGGAAGTGGCGCCGATCCTCATGGTGTTCGCGTTCGCGGCGATCGTCGGGGGCGCGATGCTCTTCCTCCCGTCGCTCCTGGCGCCGCGGCGGCTCACGCCCGTCAAGGCCGAGCCCTTCGAGTGCGGGAAGGATCCCGTCGCGATCGCGGAGGGACGGTTCGCCATCATGTTCTCGACGATCGCGATGTTCTTCATCATCATCGACATCGAGCTTCTCTTCATCTGGCCCTGGGCCATGCTCTACCGGAAGCTCGGATGGTTCGGGTTTGCCGAGATGATGGTGTTCGTGGGCATCCTCATGCTCGGGTTCCTCTACGTGTGGCGCAAAGGGGGTCTCGAATGGGAATAGGGAGCTTCTTCACATCGAAGCTCGACGAGGCCATCGGCTGGGCGCGAAAGTATTCGATCTTCCAGTACCCGTTCGTCACGGCGTGCTGCGGCATGGAGTACATGGCGACGGCGTGCTCGCACTACGACATCGACCGGTTTGGCGCGGGCCTTGTGCGCTTCTCCCCGCGTCAGGCCGACGTCCTGTTCGTCGTCGGAACCATCAGCCACAAGATGGCGCCTGTCCTGAAGCGGGTCTACGACCAGATGACGGAGCCCAAGTGGGTGGTCGCGTTCGGCGTGTGCACCTGCACGGGCGGTTTCTACGACAACTACGCGACGGTGCAGGGCATCGACACGATCATCCCGGTCGACATCTATATCCCCGGGTGCCCGCCGCGACCGGAGTCCGTCATCGACGGCCTGATGAAGCTCCAGGACCGGATCGCCGCGGGGGCCCAGAGGTTCTGACGAGGACCATGATCCTCGAGCGGCTTGGGCAGACCTTCGGCGCCTCGATCGTCGAGACCCACGACCACCGCGGTGACCAGACGGCGGTCGTGGCCCCGGACGCGATCATCGCCGTGCTCCGCTACTGCCGCGACGATCCGGCGCTGGCCTTCGACCTCCTCATGGACCTGACCGCAGTCGACTACCTCCGGTATCCGGGGCGGGAAGACGGGCCGCGCTTCGAGGTCGTCTACCACCTCTACTCGATCCCGAAGCATCACCGGCTGCGGGTGAAGGTGCGGGTGGACGAGGATGACCCCCACGTGCCGACCGCCGTCGGCCTCTGGCCCATCGCCAACTGGTTCGAGCGCGAGGTGTGGGACATGTTCGGCGTGCGGTTCGACGGGCATCCCGACCTCCGGCGGCTCCTGATGTACGAGGAGTTCGCGGGGCACCCGCTGCGGAAGGACTACCCGATCACCCGGCGCCAGCCGCTGATCGGACCGAAGACCTGACATGGCGGAAACGACGAGACGCGAGTTCATGCTGGGCGAGGGGAGCGGGACCGGCAGCGGGAGCCAGAACCTGCACGTCGGCGTCGGCCCCGCCCACCCCGCGATGCACGGGATCATCCGGATCATGACCGAGCTCGACGGCGAGGTCATCGTGAGGGCGGACGTCGAGATCGGGTACCTGCACCGGGCGTTCGAGAAGGACTGCGAGGTCGGCGGCTACAATAACGCCATCCCGTACACCGACCGCCTCAACTACGTGTCGCCGCTGATCAACAACTTCGGCTACTGCTCTGCGGTCGAGAAGCTCCTCGGCATCGACATCACCGAGCGGTGCCAGTACATCCGCGTCATCATGAGCGAGATCTCGCGGATCTGCGATCACCTGACGTGCGTCGGCGCCTCCGCGATGGAGCTGGGCGCCTTCACCGTGTTCCTCTACATGATCAAGGCCCGGGAGTTCCTGTGGGAGCTGGTCGAGGACGTCACGGGCGCCCGCCTGACGATCTCGTACGGCCGCGTCGGGGGCGTCAAGGCCGATCTGCCCGACGGGTTCGCGGTGCGGACGCGGAAGGCCTTCAAGGAGACGCGGGAGGTCCTCGACGAGGTGCACCGGCTCCTCACCGGCAACCGCATCTTCATGGACCGCATGGTCGGCGTCGGCGCGCTCTCGCGCGAGGAGACGATCGGGTACGCCATCACGGGCCCGCTCCTGCGCGCGGTCGGCGTCCCCTACGACGTGCGTCGGGCCCAGCCCTACTACGTGTACGACCGTGTGGAGTTCGAGGTGCCGACCCAGAGGGCCGGCGACAACTACGCTCGCTACCTCGTGCGAATGGCGGAGATGGAGCAGGCCATGCGCATCGCGGAGCAGGCCCTGGAGGCGATCCCGGGCGGCCCCATCAACGTCGATTTCGAAGGACGGCCCATCGATCCGGCGGCGTACGTCGATCAGGGCAAGCGGGGCAAGACCGAGGGGCTGCTCCTCTTGCCCGTTACTCTCTCGCCGAACCTCCAGGGTCAGGACCGCGGTGCCTGGGAGCGCGTGAACGTCGCGGACAAGCGTGTGGTCCTGCCGCCCAAGGCGACGACCTACGGATCCATCGAGGGGCTGATGAACCACTTCATGCTGGTCATGGAGGGCTACGGGATCCGCCCGCCCCCGGGCGAGGCGTACTTCGCCGTCGAGGGCGCCAACGGCGAGCTCGGCTTCTACGTGGTGTCGGACGGGACCGACCGGCCGTACCGGGTGCGGTGCCGGCCGCCGTGCCTCCCGCCGATGGCCGCCCTGCACCGGATGATCGAGGGGCAGATGGTCGCCGACCTGATCCCCACCTTCGGCTCCGTGAACATGATCGGCGGCGAGCTCGACAGATGATGCGAAGCTTCCCTATGGCAAGGCCCGCCTGCGGGCCGTCGCCGGTCAATTAAGCCAGCTAGCATGACCACGCGCCCCGAGTTCTTCCCCGAGCAGCTTGCGGAGGTGCGGCGCCTCCAGGCGCTCTATCCGAACCCGCGCGGGGCGTTGCTCCCGGTGCTGCACCTGGCGCAGGAGACCTTCGGCCACATCTCGCTCGAGACCGAGGAGTATGTCGCGCGGCTCTTCGACCTCTCGCCGGCGCACGTGCACGAGGTGGTGACCTTCTACACCCTCTTCTTCCAGCGGCCGAAGGGGCGGCACGTGATCGCCGTCTGCCACAATCTCTCGTGCCACCTGGCCGGCGCGCAGGAGATCCTGGGACACCTGCGGGACCGGCTCGGCATCGAGGTCGGAGAGACCACCGAGGACGGGCGCGTCACGCTGCAGGCCGTCGAGTGCCTCTGCGCGTGCGAGCTGGCGCCGATGATGCAGGTCGACGACCGCTACGAGGGCAACCTCACGCCCGCGAAGGTCGACCGTCTTCTCGGGGCGCTGCCGTGACGACCGAGAAGATCCTCATGCGCAACTTCGATCGCGCCGAATCGCACACGCTCCGGGTCTATCGCGAGACGGGCGGCTACACGGCCCTCGCGAAGGCGATGGCGATGGAGCCCGCGGCGATCGTCGAGGAGGTCAAGCGGTCGAACCTCCGGGGACTCGGCGGCGCCGGCTTTCCGACCGGGACGAAGTGGTCCTTCATCCCGAAGGGGCACCCCGGGCCGGTCTACCTCGTAGTCAACGCGGACGAGGGCGAGCCCGGCACCTTCAAGGACCGGTACCTGCTCGAGCGCGACCCCCACGCGCTGATCGAGGGGATGCTCATCACGGCGAGGGCGATCCGCTCGGCACTCGGGTTCGTGTACGTCCGCGGCGAGTACGTGGAGCCCTGGCGGCGGTTCAGCACGGCCGTGCGGGAGGCCTACGAGGCGGGCTATCTCGGGCGGGGCTTCGACGTCGTCGTCCACCGGGGCGCCGGCGCCTACATCTGCGGCGAGGAGACGGGCCTCATCTCGTCCCTCGAGGGGATGAAAGGGTGGCCCAAGCTCAAGCCGCCGTTCCCGGCGATCAAGGGCGCGTTCGGCGCGCCGACGATCGTGAACAACGTCGAGACGCTCTGCCACGTCCCGCACATCATCGAGCGTGGCGCCGAGTGGTTCGCGGGCCTGGGGACGAAGACGCAGGGCGGGACCCGGATGTTCTCGATATCGGGTCGGGTGAAGCGCCCGGGCGTCTACGAGGCCTCCGTCGCGGTGACGCTGCGCCAGCTCATCGACGACTACGCCGGCGGCGTCAGCGGCAGCGGGCGCCTCAAGGCGGTCGTGCCCGGCGGGTCGTCCGCGGCGGTCCTCAGGGCGGACGAGATCGACGTGCCGATGGACGTCGATGGGCTCCGGAACGCGGGCACGATGGCCGGCTCGGCGGGCGTGATCGTGATGGACGAGACGGTCTCGATCCCCGAGGCGCTGATGGTCGTCGCCCGGTTCTACGCCCATGAGAGCTGCGGCCAGTGCACGCCCTGCCGCGAATCGACCGGCTGGATCTACAAGATGACGCGCCGGATCGTGGCGGGGAAGGGCCGCAAGGAGGACCTCGACACGATCCTGGACGTGGCCCGCCGCGGGGCGGGCACGACGATCTGCGCCTTCTACGACGGCGCGGTCGGGCCCTACATCTCGTACATCGAGAAGTTCCGGAGCGAGTTCGAGGCGCTGGTCGAGGGCGCGGGCACCCGGGCCGTCGCCACCCGCCGCGAAGCGAGCGCACATGCCTAGGCTCACGGTCAACGGCCAGGAGGTCGAGGTCGCTCCCGGGACGAACCTGATCGAGGCCGCCCACGCGGCGGGCTTCGAGGTCCCCCACTACTGCTACCACCCGGCCCTGTCGATCGCTGGCCAATGCCGGCTCTGCATGGTGGATATCGAGCGGAACCCGCGGCCCCAGATCGCGTGCAACACGCAGGCGGTCGACGGGATGGTCGTGCACACGGAGACGGAGCGGGTGCGCGAGACGCGTCAGTCGGTCATGGAGTTCCACCTGATCAACCACCCGCTCGACTGCCCCGTGTGCGATCAGGCGGGCGAGTGCTGGCTGCAGATCTACTACATGAAGCACGGGCTCTACAACCCGCGCATGGTCGACGAGAAGGTGCACAAGCCCAAGGCGGTGCCGCTCGGCCCGCACGTCATCCTCGACGCCGAGCGGTGCATCCTGTGCTCGCGGTGCGTGCGGTTCTGCGACGAGGTCACGCGCACGGGCGAGCTCGGCATCTTCAATCGCGGCGACCATTCCGAGATCGGCCTCTTCCCGGGCCGCGATCTGGCGAACCGGTACTCGGCGAACGTCATCGACATCTGCCCCGTGGGAGCGTTGACCGACCGCGACTTCCGCTTCCAGGTGCGCGTCTGGTACCTGGACACCGCGAAGTCCGTCTGCGCCGGATGCGCCCGCGGCTGCAACATCGAGGTGCACGTCAACCGGAAGCGCCCCCACCACGCGCAGGGCCGACGGGTGGCGCGCCTGAAGCCCCGCTTCAACGAGGCGGTCAACGCGTGGTGGATCTGCGACGACGGCCGCTACGGGTTCAAGTGGGTCGACGACGAGACCCGCCTGACCGTGCCGACGCGCCGCGAGGGGGACGCCACGGTCGAGATGGGCTGGGACGACGCCGTCGCCGGGGTGGCCGGGACCCTCGCGCGTGTCAGGCCGGCCGAGGTCGGCGTCCTGGTGTCGCCAAAGATGTCGAACGAGGACCTGTGGGCGCTCCGGCGGCTGACCGAGCGGCTGGGTATCGGGGAGGTGGCCTTCCGGGTGCCGGCGCGGACGCCGCGCGACGAGGACGACTTCCTCATCCGGGCCGACAAGAACCCGAACACGCGTGGCGCCGAGCTGATCGGCCTCGACGGCGACGCGGCGGCGATCCTCGCCGGCGCGCGCGCGGGCCGGCTCCGCTGCCTGTGGGTGTTCCACCACGATCTCCTGGCGAGCGCCTGGCCCGACGCCGAGACGCTCGCCGCGCTGGGCGCCGTCGAGACGCTGATCTTCTCCGGCACGAACGCCAACCGGACGAGCGCGCTCGCCCACTGGGTGCTGCCGAGCGCGGCCTGGGTGGAGCGCGACGGGACCTTCACGAACTTCCAGGGGCGGGTGCAGCGCTTCAGAGCGGCGATGGAGCCGCTCGGCCAGGCGTTGCCCGACTGGGAGGCGCTGGGGCGCGTCCTCGGCGTCCTCGGCGACGTGCCCCTGCCCCCGCGCGCCGAGCGCTGGTTCCGCGCGCTCGCGGAGGCCGTGCCCGCCTTCGCGGGAATGCGGTATCAGACGATCGCCGACGCAGGACAGACGATCGCACCGGGTGACTCGTGATCGCGGATCTCGGCATCGTCTTCGGGCGCGTGGCGTTCGTGATGCTGTTCGTCCTGAACCTCGGCGGCCTCCTGACCTGGGTGGAGCGCAAGCAGTCGGCGATCATGCAGGACCGGATCGGGGCGAATCGCGCGTCGATCCTCGGCTTCCGGCTGCTCGGCCTCTTCCACCCGGTCGCGGACGCCATCAAGATGCTCACGAAGGAGGACTTTTGCCCGGCCCGCGCCGATCGGTTCCTGTTCACGCTCGCGCCCTTCGTGTCGGTCTTCTTCGCGCTCGCGGCGTTCGCGTCGATCCCGTTCGGCGACGTGCTGCGCGTCGGGGATCGGGAGATCCCCCTGCAGGCGATCACGCTCAACGTGGGCATCCTCTACCTGTTCGCGATGCTGTCGCTGGGCGTCTACGGGGTCATGATGGCAGGCTGGTCGTCGGCCAACAACTACGCCCTGATGGGGGGCCAGCGGGCGGCGGCGCTCATGATCTCGGCCGAGATCGCGATCGGCGCGTCCATCATGGGCGTCATCATGGTCTACGGGTCGCTGAATATGATGGAGATCGTCCGGGGGCAGGGGCGCCTCCTCTGGGGCTGGGTGCCGATGTGGGGGATCGTCACGCAGCCGCTCGCCTTCCTGCTCTTCGTGACGGCCGGGATCGCCGCGACGAAGCGGATCCCGTTCGACATGCCCGAGGGCGAATCGGAGATCATCGGCTACTTCATCGAGTACAGCGGCATGAAGTTCGGGATGTTTGCCATGGCGGACTTCCTCGAGACCGTGGTCATCGCCGGGATGACGACCGCGCTCTTCCTGGGCGGCTGGCAGGTCCCGTACCTCGGCGCCGACGGGTTCGGGTTCCCGTGGGGCTCGGCGCTCGCGCTGCCGCACCTGCTGGTGGTGCTGCTCCAGGTGGGAAGCTTCGTGGCGAAGGTCGTGGCCATGATCTTCGTCCTCATGGTGGTCCGCTGGACGCTCCCGCGCTTCCGCTATGATCAGGCGATGCGCCTCGGCTGGCTCGGCCTCTTTCCGCTCTCGATCCTCAACATCGCGCTCACGGGCGCGGTGCTGCTGCTCTGGAACGCCCGATGAGGTTCCTCCAGCGCTTCTACGTCGTCGAGGTCGTGTCGGGCCTGGCGCTCACGACGGCCCACTTCTTCCGGAACATGGGCCGTCACACGGCGCACGCCCTCGGGCGGAAGGACGCGCGGGGCGCCGTCACGGTGCAGTATCCCGACGAGCACCGCCCCTACTCGCCGCGACTCCGCACGCTCCACCGACTGGTGCGTCGGGAGGACGGCTCGCCGCGATGCGTCGCGTGCATGATGTGCGAGACCGTGTGCCCCGCGCGATGCATCTACATCGTCGCGGACGAGCATCCGAATCCCGAGATCGAGAAAGTGCCCGCCCGATTCGACATCGATCTGGGCAAGTGCGTGTTCTGCGGTTACTGCGTCGAGGCGTGTCCCGAGGACGCGATCCGCATGGACACGGGGATCCTCGAGTTCTCGTCCTACAGCCGGCGGGGGATGATCTACACGAAGGAGATGCTGCTGTCGCTCGAGCCCGCGGGGCCGGACGGTCGGCCGGCCTCGCCCGTGCCGATCCCGGCGGGGCGGACGCCCTGATGTCCTTCGCCGCCTTCTTCCTGATCGCGGCCGTCGCCGTGGGCTCGGCGCTCGGGCTGATTCTCAAGAAGAACGCGATCCACGGCGCGCTCTTCCTCGTCGTGAACCTCGGCTCCATCGCCGCCCTCTACCTCATGCTCGGCGCAGAGTTCCTGGCGGCCGCGCAGGTGATCGTGTACGCCGGAGCGATCATGGTCCTGTTCGTCTTCGCCATCATGGTCCTCATCCCGGGCAAGGAGGAGACCGGCCCCGATCCGCGGCGGCCGTACCGGCTCCTGGCCGTGCCCGTCGGCGCGTTCCTGCTGGCGCAGCTCGCGCTGATCCTGGGCTCGCCCCGCGGCGGGCGCGGGCCGGCGGACCCGGCGTCGGGGAGCGTGGAGGCGATCGGACGCTTGCTCTTCACGGACTACCTCTTTCCGTTCGAGCTGACCTCGGTGCTCCTCCTCGCCGCGATGGTCGGCGTGCTCATCCTCGCGCGGCGGCGGGTGTAGGATGGTTCCGGAGTCGTACTACACGGCGCTCTCGGCGGTGCTGTTCGTGATCGGCGTCGTCGGGGTCGTGACGCGACGGAACCCGCTGGTGATCTTCATGTCGATCGAGCTCATGCTCAATGCGGCGAACCTGGCGCTGGTGGCGTTCGGCCATCGCTTCGGGAGCCCGGACGGACAGGCCCTCGTCTTCTTCGTCATGGCCGTCGCCGCGGCCGAGGTCGCCGTCGGCCTGGCGATCATCGTCGCGATCTTTCGAGTCCGCCGCCGGCTGTCGGTGGACGATCTCAGCCTGATGCGCTGGTAGCGGGAGGACGCATGGCTCAGAAGACGACGACCCGGGAGGCGGCCGCCCCGTCGCTTGGCATCGACACCGACCTGGCGCGACGGCTCCTCCGGGACATGATGCGCATCCGGCGCTTCGAGGAGAAGGCGGCCGAGGCGTACGCGCTGGGAAAGATCGGCGGGTTCCTCCACCTGTACATCGGCGAGGAGGCGGTGGCGGTCGGCGCCACGTCCACGCTCCGGCCCGACGACTACGCGATCTCCGCCTACCGCGAGCATGGCCACTGTCTGGCCAAGGGGTCCGATCCGGCGCGGATCATGGCGGAGCTGTTCGGTCGGCGCGACGGGTTGAGCAAGGGGAAGGGCGGCTCGATGCACCTGTTCGACCGAGGCGTCAACTTCCTCGGCGGGCACGCGATCGTGGGCGCCCACCTGCCCATCGCCGCCGGGGTCGCCTTCGCCATCAAGTATCAGGGCGGCGACCAGGTCGTCGTGTGCTACTTCGGCGACGGGGCAGTGCCGGAAGGGGAGTTCCACGAGGCCATGAACCTGGCGGCGCTCTGGAAGCTCCCGGTGATCTACCTGTGCGAGAACAACCGGTACGCGATGGGGACCTCGCTCGAGCGAGCGCTGGCGCAGACAGAGATCTGGAAGTTCGGCCAGGTGTACGGGGTGCCCTGCGAGGCCGTCGACGGCATGGACGTGCTCGCGGTTCGCGAGGCGGTCGCCCGCGCGGTCGCGCGGGCGCGGGTGGACAAGACGCCATCGCTCATCGAGGCGCGCACCTACCGCTTCCGCGGCCACTCGATGCGCGACCCGGCTGGCGCCGTGTACCGCACGCGGGAGGAGGTCGAGCGGGAGAAGCAGCGCGACCCGCTCATCGTCTTCCGCGATCGCGCGCTGGCCGCCGGTCTCCTGGGCGAGGCGGACATCAGGGCGATCGAGAAGGATGTGAACGACCGGATCGACGAGGCGGTGGCGTTCGCGGACGCCTCTCCGGAACCGCCGGTCGAGTGGCTGCTCACCGACATCTACAAGGAGGGCTGAGATGGCGGTGATGACCTATCGAGAAGCCCTCAACCTGGCCCTGCGCGAGGAGATGCGGCGCGACCCGCGCGTCTTCGTCATCGGGGAGGAGATCGGCCTCTACGAGGGGGCGTACAAGGTCACGCAGGGCCTCCTCAAGGAGTTCGGCCCCCAGCGCGTCGTCGACACCCCGATCGCGGAGTCCGGGTTCACCGGGGTCGGCATCGGGGCGGCCATGGTGGGCCTCCGTCCCGTCGTCGAGATGATGACGTTCAACTTCGCCCTGCTGGCCCTCGACCAGATCGTGAACTCGGCCGCGAAGATGTATTACATGTCGGGCGGGCAGTACAACGTGCCGATCGTCATCCGCGGCCCTGGCGGTCCCGCGCACCAGCTCGCGGCGCAGCACTCCCAGTCGATGGAGAGCTACTTCTACCACGTGCCGGGGCTGAAGGTCGTGCGCCCCTCGACGCCGGCGGACGCGAAGGGGCTCCTGAAGGCGGCCATCCGGGACGACAACCCGGTCATCTTCATCGAAGCCGAGACCCTCTACGCGCTCAAGGGGGAAGTGCCCGACGACCCCGACTTCGTCATCCCGCTCGGGCAGGCGATCGTCCGCCGGGAAGGACGCGACGTCACCGTCGTCGCCTACATGGGCATGATGTACCGAGCGCTGGAGGCGGCCGAGGCGCTCGAGAAGGAGGGAATCTCGGCCGAGATCGTCGACCCGCGGACCCTCCGGCCGATGGACACCGGGACCATCATCGGCTCCGTGCGGAAGACCCACCGCGTCGTCGTGGTCGAGGCGGGCGCGGGGTTCGCCGGCATGGGGTCGGAGATCGCCTCGTTCATCACGGAGCAGGCGTTCGACGACCTCGACGCGCCGGTCGAGCGCGTCACCGGCGCCAACGCGCCGATGCCGTACGCGCGCGACCTCGAGCGTGCAAAGACGCCGTCGACGGAGAAGATCATCGCCGCGGTCCGCCGCGTCTGCTACACCAACGGGGGCTGAGCCATGGCCGTGACCAAAGTGGTGATGCCGAAGCTCTCGGAAGCGATGGAGACGGGGAAGATCATCAAGTGGCTGAAGCGCGAGGGCGACCGCGTCCAGGGAGGCGACATCCTGGCGGAGGTCGAGACGGACAAGGCGGACGTCGAGATGGAGGCCTTCGGCGGGGGCGTGCTGCGGAAGATCCTCGTCCCTGCGGGCGACCGGGCGCCGGTCGGCGGGCTCATCGCCGTGATCGCCGAGCCGACCGACGACATCTCGGCGCTGCTCGCGACGTCGCCGGCGGGGGTGGGGACAGGCGCCTCGGCTCGGAACGACACTCGCCCGACGGCTGCCCCCACTCCTTCCTCTACTCCCGCCCCCGTCGCCCCCGTCCCGACCCCGGTGCCCGCCGCGGGCGGGGGGACGGAGGCGGGCTCCGAGCGAGTGTCGTTCCGAGGGGGGGAGCCCGCCTCCGTCCCCATGCGGGTCGCAGGTGCGCCGGCGCGTGTGAAGGCCTCCCCGCTCGCGCGCAAGATCGCCGCCCAGTCGGGCGTCGACCTCCGTCTGATCCAGGGCAGCGGTCCCGGCGGGCGGATCGTGCGGCGCGACGTCGAGGCGGCGGCCGCGGCGCCGGCGGCCGTGCCCGCCGCGGCCGGCGCCGCGGAGTTCGAGGACCGGCCGCTCTCCCCGATCCGCGCGACGATCGCCAAGCGGATGCCTCTCGCGAAGGCCCCGGTCCCCCACTTCTACGTGACGAGCGAGGTCGCGATGGACCGCGCCTGGGCGCTCCGCGAGGAGCTGAACGGGCTCGAAGGGCAGCCGAAGATCAGCGTCAACGACCTCGTCGTCCGGGCGTGCGCGCTCGCGCTCGGCGAGCATCCGGGCGTCAACGCGTCCTTCCAGGGGGAGGCGATCCGCGTTTACCGGCGGGCGCACATCGGGCTCGCGGTCGCCCTCGACGACGGGCTCATCACCCCCGTCCTGCGCGACTGCCACGTGAAGTCGCTCGCCCAGATCGCGGCGGAGTCGCGCGATCTCATCGAGCGCGCCCGGGCCCGCCACCTGCGTTCGACCGAGCTGTCGGGCGCCACGTTCTCGATCTCGAACCTCGGCATGTTCGACGTCGCCGAGTTCTCGGCGATCATCAACCCGCCCGAGGGCGCGATCCTGGCCGTGGGATCCGTCCGCCGCGTCCCCGTGGTCGACGGCGAGACCCTTCGCATCGGGCGGCGGATGTCGATGACCCTGTCCTGCGACCACCGCGTGATGGACGGCGCGATGGGCGCACGCTTCCTCCAGGACGTGAAGCGGCTCCTCGAAGAGCCGCTCCGTCTTCTCGTGTAGTCGTGATGGCCACGATTCGTCGCAGGCGGAGGTCGGGGGGACCCTCCTCGGCCACGACCGCAACGGCCACGGGTCTCGGAGAGTCCCCCCGGCCTCCGTACCCCGCGCATCGGCGTCATGGCGACGCATAAGGTGGATGTCGCGGTCGTCGGCACGGGCCCCGGCGGCTACGTGGCAGCGATCCGCTGCGCCCAGCTCGGCCTCTCGGTGGCGGCGGTGGAGGACGACCGTCCCGGTGGCGTCTGCCTCAACTGGGGATGCATCCCCACCAAGGCGCTCCTCCGCAACGCCGAGGTCGTCAACCTCTTCCACCGCGCGGCGGAGTTCGGCATCCGGCTCAAGGGCTTCGAGGCGGACTACGCGGAGGCGATCCGCCGGAGCCGGTCGGTCGCGGACCGTATGGCCAAGGGGGTCGAGTTCCTCTTCCGCAAGAACAAGATCACCCTGATCTCCGGCCGGGGCACCCTGCGGAGTGCCACGGTGGTCGAGGCGGCGACCGCGACCGCGAGGGAAGCGATCGAGGCGCGCGCCGTCATCCTCGCGACCGGCTCCCGGCCGAAGTCGCTCCCCGGGGTCGCGATCGACGAGCAGCGCGTCGTCTCCTCGAACGGCGCCGTGCGGACCGAGCGGGCCCCGAAGTCGATCGTCGTCATCGGCGCCGGAGCCGTCGGCGTCGAGTTCGCGGACGTCTATGCGGCGTACGGCGTCCAGGTGACGCTGCTCGAGGCGCTCCCGCGCATCGTCCCCGTGGAGGACGAGGAGGTCTCGACCCAGCTCGCGCGGAGCTTCTCCCGACGGGGCATCGCGCTCAGGACGGGCGCCCGGGTGATGTCCGTCCGCGCGGGCGCCGAGGGGGTCGAGGTCGAGACGGACTCGGACCGGATCCAGGCGGAGCAGGCGCTGATGGCGGTCGGGCGCGCGGCCCGGGTCGACGGGCTCGGGCTCGAGGCGCTCGCCGTGGCCATCGATCGCGGGTCCGTCAAGGTCTCCCCGCGGATGGAAACCTCCGTGAAGGGGCTCTACGCCATCGGCGACATGACCGGGCCGCCGCTCCTCGCCCACAAGGCGATGGCCGAGGGCGTGGTGGCGGCGGAGGCGATCGCGGGACGGGACCCGCGCCCCGTCGACTACGGCAACGTCCCCTCCTGCACCTACTGCCGGCCCCAGATCGCCTCGCTCGGTCTGAGCGAGGCCCGGGCGCGCGAGAACGGGCGGGAGGTGGCGGTGGGGAAGTTCCCCTTCACGGCAAGCGGCAAGGCGGTCGCGCTCGGCGAGACGGAGGGGTTCGTCAAGGTCGTGGCCGACAAGGGGACGGGCGAGATCCTCGGCGTCCACGTGCTCGGGCCCGAGGCGACCGAGATCATCCACGAGTTCGCCGTGGGCCGGACGCTCGAGGCGACGCTCGAGGAGATCGTCCACACGATCCACGCCCACCCGACCCTGTCGGAGGCCGCGCTCGAGGCGACCCTGAGCGCCCTCGGCCAGGCCATCCACATCTAGAGTCGGGAGGCCCGCCATCGACTTCGAGCTGACGCCCGAGCAGGAGGCCCTGCGGTCCCGGGCGCGAGAGCTCGCGGACTCCGTGTTCGCCGGGCGCGCGTCCCGGTGGGACGAGCGCGAGGAGTACCCGTGGGACAACGTGAAGGACCTCGTCGCCGCGGGCTTCATGGGGATGACCGTCCCGCGGGAGTTCGGCGGCGCCGATCGGCCGCTGCTGGACGTGGTTCTCGTGATCGAGGAGATCGCCCGCGCATGCGGCGTCACCGCGCGCATCGTCGTGGAGGGAAACCTCGGCACCGTGGGGGCGCTGCGAGCGTACGGCAGCGAGACGCAGAAGCGGATCTACCTCCCGTGGGTCCTCGAGGGCGAGAAGCCGGCCATCGCCATCTCCGAGCGGAACGCCGGCTCGGCGGCCACCGACCTCGAGACGTGCGCGGAGGAGACCGGCCAGGGGTTCCTGCTCACGGGGCACAAGCGCTGGATCACGGGGGCGGGCACGTCCCGCCTCTACCTCGTGTACGCCCGCCTCGGGGAGCGACCGGGCGCCGAGGGCATCGGCGGCCTCCTGGTGGAGCGCGACACGCCCGGCTTCACGATCGGTCCTCGCGAGCCGATGATGGGGCTCCGCGGCATCCCCGAGGGCCAGCTCCACTTCGAGCGGTGTCTCGTGCCCAGCGCGAACCTGCTCCTGGCGCCCCCCGACGGGTTCAAGAAGCTGATGCGCGCGTACAACGGCCAGCGGCTCGGCGCCGCGACCGTGGCCCTCGGGCTGGCACAGGGCGCGTACGAGCGCGCCCTCGCGTACGCGACGGAGCGCCGCCAGTTCGGGCGACCGATCGCCGACTTCCAGGGCATTCGCTGGAAGCTCGCCGACATGGCGCTCGAGATCGACGCGGCCCGGCTCCTCGTCCACCGCGCGGCGGCCCGTGCCGGCCGCGCCTTTCCCGACGCGCTCGAGGCGGCGAAGGCAAAGACCTTCGCGGCCGAGATGGCGCAGGAGGTCACGAGCCAGGCGCTCCAGATCCATGGCGCGGCCGGCTACAGTCGCACGCTGCCCCTCGAGCGGATGGCGCGGGATGCGCGGATGTTCGCCATCGGCGGCGGCACGGTCGAGATGATGCGCAACCTCATCGCCGACCGGATCCTGCCCTCGCGCGCCGACTGGCGCCGGTCCTGAAGCTCGGCTTCGGCCTGCCTGTCGCCGGCGCCTGGGCGACGCCGGACGCCCTCGAGCGGCTAGCACGGCGCGCGGAGGCCCTCGGGTATCACTCCCTCTGGGTCTTCCAGCGGCTGCTCTACCCGCTCCGGCCGAGGAACGAGTACTACGGCGCGCCTGGGCGCGCCTGGCCCGAGGCGTTCAGGTCGGTCCTCGATCCGCTGGTGGCGCTCGCGTTCGTGACGGCGGTGACCCGCACCATCCGGCTCGGCGCGAGCGTCCTGGTGATCCCGTTCTACTCGCCCGTCGTGCTGGGCAAGCAGCTCGCGACCCTCGACGTCCTCTCGCGCGGTCGGCTCGACGTGGGGCTCGGCCTCGGGTGGTCGCTCGACGAGTACGAGGCGGCGGGTGCCTCGTGGGCTCGCCGCGGCGCCAGGGCGGACGAGTTCCTCCAGTGCCTCAAGACCGTCTGGACCGAGGAGGAGCCGGAGTTCCACGGCGAGTTCTATTCCGTGCCCCGCGCGCGGATCGAGCCCAGGCCCGTCCAGAAGCCGCATCCGCCGCTCCTGATCGGCGGCTACAGCGACGGCGTGTTCCGCCGGGCGGCCACGCTCGCGGATGGCTACACCGGCGGCAACATCCCGCTCCACGAGATCGCGGCGGTCGTCGCCCGCCTCCGCGGGGCGGCCGAGCGCGCCGGTCGCGATCCGGCGACGCTCGCCGTCGTCTGCCGCGGCGCCTTCACCCTGACGCCGCACCCCGGGGGACCGGGGCGCCGGGCGCTCACGGGCTCGATCGAGGAACTCCGCGAGGACATCCGCCGCTACGCCGAGTGCGGCGTGACGGAGCTCTTCCTCGATCCGAACTTCCAGCCCGGTCCGCCCTCCCCCGAGCGGGTGCTCGAGCAGATGGAGGCGCTGGCGCCCTCCCGGAGAGAGGAGGCCTGACATGTTCGACATCTGGGTGCCCGAGATCTCCGTCCTCGAGAAGGTGCTCCGGTCGGTCGTCGTCTATCTGTTCATGCTCGCGGCGTTCCGGTTCACCGGGAAGCGCCAGGTGGGGCAGCTCACGCCCTTCGATCTGGTCGTGCTGCTCATCATCTCGAACGTGGTCCAGAACGCCGTGATCGGTCCGGACAATTCCCTCGGCGGGGGGCTCATCGGGGCCGCCGTCATCCTGGCCCTGAACGGGGCACTCGTCGAGGCCGCGTACCGATCGAAGTGGCTGCGCCGGGTGCTCGAGGCGGAGCCGACGCTCTTGATCCACAACGGGCGGATCCTCGCCGAGAACATGCGGCGCGAGCGCGTGACGCTGGAGGAGCTCCACGCGGCGCTCCGCCGCAGCGGGATCGTCGAGCCGGGACAGGTGCGGTTCGCGGTCCTGGAGGAGAGCGGGGCGATCAGCGTGGTCCCGCGCCCGGCCGCGGGCGACGCCCACGCTGACGGGTCCCCTTGACGCATGGACGGAGTCTTCCGCCCCGACGCGCACACCCACAACCCGATCGTCCGCTACTTCAAGCTTCTCGGCCCGGGCCTCGCGACCGGGGCCTCCGACGACGACCCGAGCGGCATCACCACCTACTCGGTCGCCGGCGCCTCCCTGGGCTACGGGATGCTCTGGACCGCCATCGCGACCGCTCCCATGATGATCGCCATCCAGCTCATCTGCGCGCGGATCGGCCTCGTCACCGGTCAGGGCGTGGCCGCCGCCCTGCGTCACCACTACCCGCGACCGTTCCTCTACGCGGCGTGCCTCCTGCTCCTCGCGGCCAACGTCTTCAACATCAGCGCGGACCTCGGCGGTATGGCCGAGGCCGCGGCGCTCCTGACCGGTGTCCCGTCTATCGTCTTCGTCCCCCTGTTCGGCCTGGCGATCACGGCGGTCACCGTGTACTCGAGCTACGCGACGTTCGCCCGCTCGCTCAAGTGGCTGACTGCCGTCCTGTTCGCCTACGTCGCCGCGGCGCTCCTCGCGCGCCCCGACTGGAACGCGGCCGTCCGCGCGAGCGTGCTGCCGCGGATGGGGTGGGACCCGACCACCGTCGCCACGCTGGTCGGCATCCTGGGGACGACGATCTCGCCGTATCTCTTCTTCTGGCAGGCGTCGCAGGAGGTCGAGGGGGAGCGGGCGCACGGCCGGCGGACACTCGCGCAGCGGCGGGGGGCGACCGCCCACGAGCTTGGGGACGCGCGCCTGGACGTGATGACCGGGATGTTCTTCTCGAACCTCGTGATGTACTTCATCATCCTGGCGACGGCGTCGACGCTCTATCGCGGCGGCGTCCATGACATCGCGACCGCGAGGGAGGCCGCCGAGGCGCTGAGACCCCTGGCGGGCGACGGCGCGTACGTCCTCTTCGGCCTGGGGCTGATCGGGACCGGGCTCCTGGCGATCCCCATCCTCGCCGGGTCCGCCTCGTTCGCGGTCGCCGAGCTGTTCGGCTGGCGCTCGGGGCTCGACCTCGCCCCGCGCCGGGCACACCGGTTCTACCTGGTCCTGGCGGGGGCGATCGTCGGCGGGATGGTCCTCGATCTCTTCGAGACCAACCCGATCCGGATGCTCTTCCTCTCCGCCGTGCTCAACGGGATCCTCGCCCCGCCGCTCCTCGTGCTCGTCATGCTCGTCGGCGCGAACGGCAAGATCATGGGCGAGCACACGAACGGGTTCTGGCTGAACCTCCTCGGCTGGGCGACGACCGCGGTGATGACGCTGGGGGCCGTCGCCTTCCTCCTCACCTCACTGGCGTAGCTGGTTTCCCGGCGATGGGGGCGGAATACGCCGCTCGGCGCCTGGTGTCACGGTGCCCGGCGGGACGTCGCCAGGCAGCAGGGGCCGCTCGGGCAGGCGGTACTCCACGTCGCGGTACTCCCCGTCCCTGTAGACCGTCAGCCGCACGGTCTCGCCCACCTTGAGCGACCGCATCGCCTCGATAATCGTGTCGGGGGAGTTGAGCCGCGTCGTGTTCAGGCTCGTGACGATGTCGCCGCCGATGAGGATCTCCCGTCCCCCGATCGCGATCTCGAGCTGTCCGCCCCGGATCCCCGCCTGCTCGGCCGGGCTCCCCGGCTCGATCACCTCGACCAGGAGACCCTCCACGAGGGGGATCCGGAGGAGCTCGCGGAGCGCGGGGTCGACGTGCTGCCCGTGAAACCCGATCCACGGGCGAACGACCCGGCCCCGGGCGAGGAGCGCGGGGATCACCGCCTTGACCAGGTTGATCGGGATCGCGAAACCGATGTTCTGGGCGTCGGGGATGATCGACGTGTTGATGCCGATGACCTCGCCGCACGCGTTCAGGAGCGGACCCCCGGAGTTGCCCGGGTTGATGGGCGCGTCGGTCTGGATGAGCGGCTCGTAGAGCGAGAGCGGGGTCTCGGGGAGGATCCGGTTGATCGCGGAGACCACGCCGCGGGTCAGGCTCTGGCTGAGGCCGAGCGGGTTTCCGATCGCGATGACGTCCTCGCCCACGCGGAGGCTGTCGGAGTCGCCGAGCGCGGCCGCGGGCAGCCCCCCCTTGGCGGGCGGGGGAATACGCAGGAGGGCCAGGTCGAAGATCGGGTCGGCGCCGACCAGCTCCGCCTGCTGGATCGTGCCGTCGTTGAGCGTCACGGTGATCGACTGACGGCCGAACGCCACGTGAGAGTTGGTCAGGACGAGCCCCGCGGGGTCGACGATCACTCCCGATCCCACGATCCGCGTCACCCGGTCGGTCAACTGGTAGGGATTGATGGACTTGGCCGCGATGAAGACCACGGTGGGAGCGACCTCGGCGAAGATGTCGGGGATCGGTTTCGAGCAGCGCGCGCGCTCCGCGGCGGCGCCCTCTCCCGCGATGCTGCAGGAGGCGAGCGGGGCGACGAGGAGCAGGAGGAGGACGGCGGTGGCGCTCGACCTGGCGGACCGGGAGCGGGGCACGCGCATCCTGCGCGCCTCAGTGGCCGTGGAGGACGGGGAGGCGGACGAGCAGCGCGAACCCGTTGATCGTGGACACGGCGCCGAGGACGGCCAGCGAGGCGGAGAACCAGAACATCGGGCGAGACGTCGAGAGGATCGAGACCGACGCGCAGACGATCGCGATCTGGAGGAACACCTCGGCGTAGTCGAAGTACGGGTCGCGATCCCGGTTCACGTCGCGCTCGCGCTCGAGCTTCTTCGCATCCTTCTCGATATCCTTCTTCTCCGCGCTGTAGCGCTTCTCCTCCTCGGCGAACTTCCTCGCCAAGGCCTCCAGGTGGGGCCGCTCCGGGCCCCGCCCGGAGGACGGCACGGCGAGCTGGGCCTCGAGGAGGAGTTTCTGCATGCGGTACTGGTGCTCGCGGATCACCTTCGCCTGGTAGAAAGCCCACTGGTCGGAGGACTGCTGCTGGGCGAGGAGCATCTCCTTCATCGCGTTGTTCCCGCCCAGCGACGCGATGGCGAGAACCACGGCGTAGACGGCGGTGGTGAGGGCAACGCGACGGCTGAACGCCCTTTCGCCCCGCTCGCTCAGCTCTTGCGGGTCGGGGAGCTCGACCTCAGCCACGCTCGGCGGCGGCCTCCTTCCGGATCTCCTCCCGCATCGCTTCGCGTCCCGCCTCGAAGGCGGTGACGAGGCGCTGCGTTTGCTCCTCGAAGACCTCGCGGCTCTTGTCCAGCCACTCGCCTGCGCGGCCCTGGGCCTCGGTGGCCATCTCCCCCGCCTTCCGGGCGAGCTCGCTGCTGCGCTCGGCCAGGAGCTCGCGGGCCTCGCGCCCCGTGCGCGGTGCGAGGAGCAGCGCGGCGGCGGCGCCAGCCAGGGCGCCGAAGAAGAACCAGCCGAGGTACCCGGCCGCATCGTTTCTGTTGTCGCTCATGACCCGTCTCCTTGTTCCCTTCGCAGCCGATGCACGAACACGTCGATGCCCTTCCGGATGCCCGCGGCCACGCCGATGAGCTGCCCGGCCCGCGTCAGCCCCATGAGTCCCGTCGCAAGACGGCCGAGCCCCTGCGACAGCGCGTCGATCCGCTCGACCATGACGCCGAACCGGCCCAGCTCCCGATCGGCCTGACGGCTGAGCGCTTGGAGGTCTTCGGTGAGGGCCGCCGCCTGGCCGAGAAGCGGCCGGAGATCCTGCTCGAGCACAGCGAGGATGGTGTCGGCCTTGAGCGCCGCTCGGCGGATCGCCAGCAGCGCGGGGACCGCCACGACTGTGACGGCCACGACGCAGAGGACGAGGACGAACTGAACCCAGAGGAGCATGGGGTTCGAATTATCCCCGCAAAGAATGCAGAAAGTCAATAAATCCATTGACTTTGCGAGATTCCGCTCCCTATAATCGCGCAGCGAATCACGCTGGTCCTCCGACTGTCCGCCAACGGGGAGCGCCATGTCCCTCCAGGATCGCTTTGACGAGCTTCGCCGGCGCCACGCCCAGGCCGAACTCGCCGGCGGCGAGGAACGCATTCGCCGCCAGCACAAGGTCGGGAAGAAGACCGCGCGCGAGCGGCTCGACCTGCTCCTCGATCCCGGCTCGTTCCTCGAGCTCGACAAGTTCGTCGTGCATCAGACCCACGACTTCGGCATGGACGACGAGAAGATCCCCGGCGACGGCGTCGTCACCGGGTCGGGGCGGATCCACGGCCGGCCCGTGTTCGTGTTCGCGCAGGACTTCACCGTGTTCGGGGGCTCCCTCTCGGAGGCGTACGCGCGCAAGATCTGCAAGGTCATGGACCTCGCGATGAAGACGGGCGCGCCGATCATCGGCCTCAACGACTCGGGGGGCGCCCGCATCCAGGAGGGCGTCGTCTCGCTGGCGGGCTACGCCGACATCTTCCTGCGCAACACGCTCGCCTCGGGGGTCGTCCCGCAGATCTCCGCCATCATGGGACCGTGCGCGGGGGGCGCCGTGTACTCGCCCGCGATCACCGACTTCGTCTTCATGGTGAAGAACACCTCGTACATGTTTGTGACCGGGCCCGATGTGATCCGGGCCGTCACCCACGAAAGCGTCTCGGCGGAGGAGCTGGGCGGGGCGGGGACACACGGCGCCACGTCCGGCGTCGCCCACTTCGCCGGCGACAGCGAGGAGGAGTGTCTCGCGCTCATCCGCGAGCTGCTCACGTTCCTCCCGCAGAACAACCTCGAGGATCCGCCCACCCGCCCGACGACCGACCCGGCGGACCGGCGGGACGAACCGCTCCAATCGATCGTGCCGGACCAGCCGAACAAGCCCTACGACATGAAGGAGATCATCCGCACGGTCCTGGTCGCTCGGTACTTCTTCGAGGTCCAGGCGCCGTTCGCGCCGAACATCGTCATCGGCTTCGGGCGGCTCGGCGGGCGGCCCGTCGGCATCGTCGCCAACCAGCCGGCACACCTCGCCGGCTGCCTCGACATCAACGCGTCCACGAAAGCGGCACGGTTCGTGCGGTTCTGCGACTGCTTCAACATCCCGCTCGTGACCTTCGAGGATGTGCCGGGGTTCCTGCCGGGGACCGGCCAGGAGTTCGGCGGCATCATCAAGCACGGCGCCAAGCTGCTCTACGCCTTCTGCGAGGCCACGGTCCCGAAGCTCACCGTCATCACGCGCAAGGCGTACGGCGGCGCCTACTGCGTGATGTCGTCCAAGCATATCCGCGGCGACGCGAACTTCGCGTATCCCACGGCGGAGATCGCCGTCATGGGGCCTGACGGCGCGGTGAACATCCTCTACCGCCGTGGGCTCGAGCGCGCGAAGGACCCGGCGGCGTTCAAGGACGAAAGGACGGCCGAGTATCGCGAGAAGTTCGCGAATCCCTACATCGCCGCGGAGCGCGGGTACATCGACGAGGTGATCGAGCCGAAGGACACGCGCGCCCGGCTCTGCGCGGCGCTGGAGCTGCTCCACACCAAGCGCGACTCGAATCCGCCGAAGAAGCACGGGAACATCCCGCTATGAGCGCGACCGGCGACGAGCGGAAGCCCCGGTTCCTGACCTCTTGGGGGACGCCGCTCGAGCGCGTCTACGGGCCGGGTGGCGTCTCCCGCCCGGTCGGAGAGGACCCGCTCGGCGGGCCGGGGGAGTTCCCCTACACGCGGGGCGTCCACCCCACCATGTATCGCGGGCGGTTCTGGACCATGCGACAGTACGCGGGGTTCGGCTCGGCCGCCGAGACGAACAAGCGCTACCGAGTCCTGCTCGAGCAGGGGCAAACCGGACTGTCGGTCGCCTTCGACCTCCCGACCCAGATGGGCTACGATCCCGACGCTCGACTCGCGCGCGGCGAGGTGGGCAGGGTCGGCGTGTCGATCGCATCCCTCGAGGACATGCAGGACCTCTTCGAGGGGATTCCGCTCGATCGCGTCTCGACCTCGATGACGATCAACGCGACCGCCTCCGTGCTCCTGGCGCTCTACATCGTCGTCGCGCGGCGGGGCGGCGTCGCGACCGACCGCCTCTCGGGGACGGTGCAGAACGACATCCTGAAGGAGTACATCGCCCGCGGCACCTACATCTTCCCCCCGGGCCCCTCCATGCGGCTGATTACCGACGTGTTCGCCTACTGCAAGCAACACGTGCCGCGGTGGAACACGATCTCCATCTCGGGCTACCACATGCGCGAGGCCGGGTCCACGGCCGTGCAGGAGGTCGCCTTCACGCTCGCCAACGCGATCGCCTACGTGCGCGCGGCCCAGGAGGCCGGACTCACGATCGACGAGTTCGCGCCGCAGCTCTCCTTCTTCTTCAACGCCCACAACAACCTCGTGGAGGAGGTCGCGAAGTTCCGCGCCGCCCGCCGCCTGTGGGCGCGCATCATGCGTGACCGCTTCGGCGCCCGCGATCCGCGAGCGATGATGCTGCGCTTCCACGCACAGACCGCGGGCAGCATGCTCACCGCGCAGCAGCCGGAGAACAACATCGTGCGGGTCGCCATCCAGGCCCTGGCCGCGGTGCTGGGCGGCTGCCAGTCGCTCCACACGAACTCGATGGACGAGGCGCTCGCGCTGCCGACCGAGGCCGCCGTCCGCATCGCGCTCCGGACGCAGCAGATCCTCGCGTACGAGTCCGGCGTGGCCGACACGATCGATCCGCTCGGGGGGGCCTTCGCGGTCGAGCGGCTGACGCGCGAGATCGAGGAAGGGGCGGAGGCCTATATCCGGACGATCGACGACCTGGGCGGCTCCGTGGCGGCGATCCCCTTCATGCAGCGGGAAATCCAGGACGCCGCGTACCGCTACCAGCGGGAGGTCGAGGACAAGGCGCGCATCGTGGTGGGCGTGAACGAGTTCGTGACCGACGATCCTCCGCCGGTCGACCTCTTCCAAGTCGACCCCTCCATCGGCGGCGCGCTCGCCGACCGACTCCAGCGCCTCCGGGCCGCGCGCGACCGTGACCGCGCGGAGCGCGCGCTGGACGCGCTCGAGCGGGGCGCCCGGGGGCGGGCGAACCTCATGCCCCTCATCGTTGATGCGATCGACGCGGCGGTGACGCTGGGCGAGATCTGCGACCGGCTGCGCGCCGTCTTCGGCGCCCACGCGCCGTCGGTGACGTTTTGAGGGGTCGGGCGCGGGCGATCGGACTCCTCCTGGGCGTCGCCACCCTGTTGCCCGCCTCCTCGGCGGCGGCCGGCCTCGCCGATCGCGTCGGGGCCACCTTCGCGCTGATGGCGGCCGACTTCATCAAGGCGTTCCAGCCGCTCGAGGGGATCGTCGTCGACGTCGCCGCCGACCTGATCTACCTCGACCTCGGCGAGGCGGTCGGCGCGCAGGTCGGCCAAGAGTTCACGGTGTTCCGCAAGGGCAACGTGTTCACGCATCCGCTCACGGGGAAGCCCCTGGGGCGCTACGAAGAGGTGCTGGGCTGGGCGCAGGTGCGACGGGTCCTCGCGCGGTTCTCGGAGGCGGCGTTCGTCCCCGCGCCGGGAAAGCCGGCGCCGCGCGCAGAGGACGGAGTGCGGATCACGCGGGGGCGGATCAAGGTCGCGATCACCCCGGTGCTCGACCTGACCCGGTCGAAGGCCGACGTGCGGCGCGTGCCCTACCTCTTTGCGACCGTGCTCGAGCGTTCCAAGCGCTTCCAGGTGATCGATCCCCTGGCGGTGACGGACATGTTCGCCAACGGCTCCGTGCGCGTCGAGGAGATGCTCGCCCGTCCCGAGCGGGCGACGCGCGCAGCCAGGAACCTCGAGGTGGCGGGGTGGCTCGTGCCGGTCCTCATCGAGCGGCGGGGCGTCACGTATCTCGACGCCACCTGGATCTCGGCGGTGACCGGGACCGCGCTGTTCTCCCGCCGGCAGCCGATCCTGGCGGCCGAGGCGACGGAGGAGCAGCGCTTCCCGTGGGAGCCCCGGGTGGAGGATTGATCTGCGTCTTGTGCTATCGTTACCGCGCATGCTGACCTGGCGCTTCGCGTGGCTCGTGGCCCTGCTGCTCGCCGTCTCGGCGTGCACGACGCTGCGCGAGCTCGCGGGATTCCCGGCGCAGGGTGACCCGTCCGTCGCGATCAAGCCCGCGGAGACCCGCTGGCTGCTCATCAAGAACCCGCGCTTCGGCGACGTGCCGAGCGAGCCGGAGTACGTCTGGGTCGAGGAGGACAAGGTCCCCTTGACGTTCAAGACGTTCTTCCGCGGCAAGAGCGCGATCATCGCGCCCCCCGAGGTGGTCGCCAGGTACGGCGCGCCGCCGGGCGGCGGAAAGATCAGCCCCCGCCAGGGCGCGCCGTACCAGGTGTCGGCCGCCGAGCCGGCGAAGGCGGAGGCGAAGCCCGCGGCGGGCCCGGTCGTCCAGCGCGCGGGCGCGCCGGCCGTTCCCGAGGCTGCGAAGCGCGGCTATGTCGTCTACGTCGACACGAACCGGATCGTGATCGATCTGGTGGCCTCGGACGGCGTGCGCCTCGGCGCCGTCGTGAGCCTCCGCCGGGACCGGATCCCGATCGTCCATCCGGTGACCGGCGAGGTGCTCGGCAGCCTCGACGAGGAGGTCGCCACCGCCCGCGTCACCGAGGTCCGCGACAAGTTCTCGGTCGCGGAGATCCAGGCGGTGGCCCCCGGATCGCAGGTCCAGGTCAAGGACCGCGTCATCCCCAAGTAGCGCCGGTCGCGTGCCTCCCCTCACGCTCGAGCAGGTCCTCAAGGAACGCGTCACCGCCCTCGTGGGCGAGGACCTCGAGTCCGTGGAGGTGGAGATCCGGCGCGAGCTGGACTCGCCGGTCGCGCTCATTCAGGAGATGGGCGGCTATATCGCGAGCGCCGGTGGAAAGCGTCTGCGGCCCATGCTCCTGCTCCTGGCCGCGCGGCTGGCGGGATGCCGTGGAGCGCGCTGCGTGCGGCTCGCCTGCGTCGTCGAGCTGCTGCACACGGCGACCCTCATCCACGACGACGTCGTCGACCAGGCGCCGCTCCGCCGCGGGCGCCCGTCGGTGAACGCCCAGTGGGGCGACGACGCGTCGGTGCTCGTCGGTGATCACCTCTACTCCAAGTCGTTCGCGATGCTCGTCCGCGACAACGATCGCGCGGTCATGGAGACCCTGGCCCGCGCGACCGTGTCGATGACCGAGGCGGAGGTGTTCCAGCTCGAGCGCAAGCGCAGCGGCGTGACGGCCGAGGCCGACTACGTCCGGATCATCACGCAGAAGACCGCGTCGTTCATCTCCGCGTGCTGCCGCATCGGGGCGCTCCTCGGCGGTCTCGGGGCGGAGCGGGTCGAGGCGCTGACCCGCTACGGGCTCGACGTCGGCGTGGCCTTCCAGATCTCCGACGACTCGCTGGACTTCGTCGCGGACCAGGACCGGCTCGGCAAGGCCATCGGGGCCGACCTCCGCGAGGGCAAGCGGACGCTGCCCTTGATCGCAATGCTCGAGCGCGCGGACGCCCGCGACGCCGAGCGGGTGCGGGGCCTCCTCAAGCGCCGCGCGCTCCACCCCGAGGAGCTCGAGGAGATCCGGCGATACGTGCTCGAGCACGACGGCGTCGAGTACGCGCGGGCCCGCGCCCACGAGTACGCGCAGGCGGCCAAGGTCGACCTCGAGGCGTTTCCTCCGTCCGAGGAGCGGGAGACGCTCGCCCTCATCGCGGACTTCGTCGTCGACCGCGACCGCTGACGTGGTCGCGGTCATCACGCTGACCACGGACTTCGGCCTCCGCGACACCTACGTGGCCGAGATGAAGGCCGCGATCCTGTCCATCACCCCCGGCGTCTGCCTGGTCGACCTGACCCACGAGGTATTGCCGCACGACATCACGGAGGGCGCGCTGGCGCTCGAGGCCGCGGCCCCCTTCTTTCCGCAGGGGACGATTCACGTGGCGGTCGTCGATCCGGAGGTGGGCACGGCGCGGCGCGGGATCGCGCTCGCCTCGGGCGGGCACGTGTTCATCGCGCCCGACAATGGCCTGCTGACGCCCTTTTTGGCGCGGGACGGCTGGCGGGCCTGGGAGCTGCGTGCCGCCGAGTACCGTCTGCCCGAGGTCAGTCGCACCTTCCACGGGCGCGACATCTTCGCGCCAGCCGCGGCCCACGTCGCGCGCGGGGTCGAGCTGCACCGGCTGGGCCCGGCGGTGCGGGATCCGGTGCGCCTCGCGTGGCCCGGCACCCACCACGTCCGCGGGGGCCTGGCAGGGGCTGTCCTCCACGTCGACCGGTTCGGCAACCTCGTAACGTCGATCGACGCCGACGCGGTGGAGTCGCTCGGGCCTCGCGTAACGATCCGCATCGCCGGGAGGTCCCTTCCGCTGGTCGGGACCTACGCGGACCTGCCCCCCGGCCGCGCCGGCGCGCTCCTGGGCTCGCGGAACCGGCTCGAGGTGGCGGTGCGGGAGGGCAGCGCGGCGGCCCAGCTCCGGGCGCGCCGGGGCACGCCCGTCGTGGTCAGTCGGACGACTTCGTCGACGAAGGGGCGGGCGCGGAAGAAGTCGTAGCCGCCGCCGGCGAGGTGCTAGACTTCTCGCCAGATGGCGTGTCCTTCTTCTCGGCCTTCTCGGCGCCCTTCTCGGCGCCCTTCTCGGACTCCACGGCCTTCTTGCGCGCCTCGGAAGGGTAGTCGGTGACGTGCCAGCCTCCGCCCTTCAAGATGAACGGAGCGGGGGAGAGGAGCCGGCGGACCGTGCCGCCGCAGGCCTCGCACGTCGCGAGCGGCTCCGCGGAGATCCGCTGCCGCACCTCGAACACCCGCCGGCAGCGCTCGCACTCGTACTCGTACGTCGGCACGACTCGAAACGCTACATGGGCAGGCTGAAGGTGTCAAGCCGAGTCGGCTCCTGGCTCATCCTCATCATGAGCGTGGCGGTCCTGCTCTCCGGCTGCGCGGGATCGAGCAAGCAGGCGACGGAGATGCAGCGCCTCCGGGCGCGCGCCGCGTACGAGCGGGGCCTGAGCTACATCCGCGACAAGCAGGCTTCGCTCGCCCTGGCGGCGCTCCAGGAGGCGATCTCCATCGACGGCACCGTCGTCGAGTACCGGAACACGCTCGGCCTCCTGTTCCTCGAGATCCGCCGTCCCGACCTCGCGCTCGAGCAGTTCCGGAAGGCGACGGAGCTGAACCCGCTCTCCGGCGAGTCCCACCTCAACATGGGCATCGCGCTGGCCGAGATGGCGCGGTGGGCCGAGGCGGTGGGCGCCTACCGTAAGGCCCTCACCGCGCCGACCCTGCCGACCCCCCACGTCGCCCACCAGAACCTGGGCCTGGCCCTCTATCACCTCAAGAGCTACGACGAGGCCGAGACGGCGCTCCGGTTCGCGATCAGCCTCGAGCCTGAGCTGGAGGCCGCGTACTATAACCTCGGTTTGGTGTTGATCGCGCGGGGCAGGATGGACGAGGCCAAGCTGGCCCTCCGCCGGGCCCGCGACCTGGCCCCCGAGTCGCCCTTCGGGCAGGCGGCGCTCCAGAAGCTCCGGGCCCTCGGAGAGGGCGGGTAGGGCCCTGGAATCCGGCGTTCGACAGCGACGAACGAACGCAAATTTCGCTTGACCTTAGCTCGGACCGCGGGGTAAAACTATGCCCGCCGTTGGAGTTTGCACCGCAGCTGTTGGTGATGGTCTGTGTGGCGCGTGACGGGATGTCGACGTCGTTCAATCACCACATGAGGAGGGGGTAATGAGGAAGACGGTTGCGGTAGCAGCCGCTCTCGTCGCCATCCTCGGGATGCTGGCCCCGCCGGTTTTCGCGCAGGCGCCCGCCCCGAAGGTGACGATCAGCGGCTTCGTGGACAACATCAGTTCGTGGTCCCACAACCTCAGCACCGTGGACCAGAACTACGCGCGGAACGGTGAAACCGAGTGGTACGCGCGTACCCGTGTGCGGCCGGACATCACGGCCGAAGTCGGGAAGACCAAGTTCGTGCTCGGCCTCGAGATCGACTCGACGTGGGGCCAGACGGGCGCCACCGACATCACGGCGCCCAACCGGTTCGGCACGTCCTCGAGCTGGGACCTGAACACGGACACGCTCGGCAACATCGAGCTGAAGTGGGCGTACACGGAGTTCGACGTGCCGTTGATCCCGTGGGCGTCGCGGCTCCGCATGGGCGCCCAGCCGTTCTCGACCACGTACAAGGCCGCGATCCTGGCGACCGGTGACTTCGCCGGCCTCCACTGGACCACCACGTTCAACCCGGCGGTCAAGGGTAACCTCACGTACGCAGCGATCGAGGAAGAGTCGACCGGGCCGCGTGACGGCTTCGTCCGCGGTGAGGACTACGCGATCATCGCGAGCCTCGAGATCACGCCCATCAAGGGTCTCGATCTCCGGCCCATCTACGCGTTCGCCTCGTACGACGGCATCACCAGCGGCTCCTCGCGACAGGGGCGCGGCGGTGTCTCGAACACCACGGCGTTCTTCCCGGGTGGTAACACCGAGTCGCGTCACACCCTCGGTCTGGACATGAAGTGGAGCTCCGGCCCCTGGTCGCTCGACCCGACGGTGTTCTACCAGTTCGGCGACCGCACGCTGACGCCGGGCGCGCCGTTCACCGCCGTCGGCCGGGAGGACCAGGACCGCAGCGCCTGGCTGCTCGACATCCGCGGCGGGTGGCGGTCGGGCCCGCTGCTCCTCGAGGCCGCGTTCATCTACACCTCGGGTAACACCGCCGGTGAGGATGTGCGCGATCCGAACCAGGAGATCAACTACTACGAGCCCATCAACACCGACACGTCGTACTACGCGACCTGGGCCGAGATCTGGGCCCTCGGTATCGACTACTTCAACATCATGTACGCCGCCTCCGGCCTGAACCCGGGCGTGGCGATCGGCTACGACAAGTACGGTCTCATCCGCCTCGGCACCCGCGCGACGTACGCGCTCACGCCGAACTTCAGCCTCCGGGCGAACCTCACGGGGAACTGGACGGCTGAGGCGGTCGACAGCTCGTCGACCTACAGCACGGCGGCGGGCCTCACGCCGGGTGACGGGAACGGCAACTCGAGCTACCTCGGGACCGAGTTCGACCTGGGCTTCACCTGGCGCTTCGCGCCGGGCGTCGCCCTCGACCTGGTCGGCGCCTACATGTGGGCCGGGAACGCGCTCAGCTACCATCTGGGTGGCGCCTCCGGCACCGTGAACGGCCGCGACCCGCAGGACGTCCAGGCGATCGCAACTCGAGTCCGCTTCTCGTTCTAGTCACATCGCAGTCCTGAGTCAGGCCCACGGGGCCCGGGAGTCCTCCGGGCCCCGTGGTGTTTCCATGCTATAGTGGCGCCATGCCGAGACTCATCCCGCTGATTTCCCTCGCCTTTGTCTTCGGCACTGGGCTGCTGGGCGGCCGGATGGCGGTCGCCCAGACGGTGACGCCGGCGTCACCGCCGCCCCTTTCGCTTGGCGCGCTGATCGACCAGACGCTGGCCGTCTTTCCCGAGGTCGAGGGAGACGTCGTTGAGGCACGGGGCCCGGTCCTGACCCTGTCACCCGGTCGCCGGAGCGGGGTCCAGCCGGGGCTCACGCTCGAGGTCTTCCGCGAGGGTCGGGAGATCCGCCACCCGCGCACCGGCCAGCTCCTCGGCAAGGCCGAGCAGCCGCTCGGTCGGGCGGTCGTCACCGAGGTCTTCGAGGGGTACTCGTTCGCGAGGCTCGACGGGGAGGGCGCCAGGCCCGGCGACCGGGTGCGCGCGCCCTCGGGCAAGGTGAAGCTCATGCTCCTCCCGCTCGCCGGTGGGGGCGTGAAGGACGGCCTGATCGAGGCGATGACGAACGAGATCTACGAGGGGCTGAACCGCTCAGGGCGATTCCAGGTGGTGCTCGGCGATCCGGTCGGCCTCTGGCTCGCGCAGGAGAGGATCAAGCCCGAGGAGTTCCTCGGGGGCCGCGGCGTCCGCGAGGCCTTCGAGCGCTTCAAGGCGGAGAACATCCTGGCCCTCCACTTCAAGCAGGTCCAGAAGAAGCCGTTCCTCGAGGCGCGGCTGTTCTCCACGGGTCGAGCCGATCCGATGCTCACGACCGCCTTCGTCGTCCCGCCGTCGATCAAGCCGGCGCAGCCCGGCCGGTTCTCGGCGTCGGACCGGACCCAGTCGCCGACCCCCGAGAAGAAGCCGAAGTCACTGCTGGCCCGGCTGCTCGGCGGCGACCTCGAGCCCGGCACCTACTCGAGCGGCGAGTCGTCCATCCCGTTGAAGGAGGTCGCGCGCCTCGGGTTCACCGTGGTCTCGATGGACGTCTCGGTGGCGCCGGCGGACCGGATTCCGAGGCTCGCCATCACCGACGGCGACCGCGTCTGGGTCTACAGGATCGTCGACCGCGCGTTGGAAGCCGAGTGGACCTACTCCGCCCGTGCGATCGGTCGCTACATCTCCGTCCAGCTCGCCGACCTCCAGGGCGATGGTGTGCTGAGCGTGGTCGCGAACCGGTTCGACTCCAAGATCGGGATGAACTCCGCAATCATCGGGCTCCGGGGCGGCAAGCCCGCCGCGATCGTCGAGAACGTCAGCGCGTTCCTCATCGCCGTTGACGAGCGCGGCACCGGCGTCAAGCAGACGCTCTGGGCGCAGCGGTACAGCGAGGAGTCATTCTTCACCAAGGGACAGGCCGACCAGGTGGTCGTCAAGAACGGTGCCCTGGTGAAGGAGCGCGCGGCGCTGGTCCCCGACACCTTCCGGGCGACGGGCGCCACGTTCAGCAACATCGCCGGGAACGACCGGCAGGCCCTGGCCTTCGTCGACGAGCAGAACCGGCTCCGGATCACCGCCGGCGCCGACGAGATCTGGCGCTCGTCGAGCGCCGTGGGCGGCGGGGGGCAGAAGATCGAGGTCGTGCGGATGCTCGAGCGCGGGGGCCGGAGCTACTTCTACCAGATGGAGCCGGCGCCGCTCTCGATCGACCTGGACGGCGACGGGGTCCAGGAGGTCATCGTTCCCCAGAACCACCTCGAGGGCGGCATCCTCGGCGTGGCCTACCGGGGCCCCGCGGGCATCCGCTTCCAGCAGGTCAACTCCGGCTTCGAGGGGGTGATCGCCGGGATGGGCGCGATCCCGAGCGACGACGGCGGCTCCCCCACGCTGGTCGCCGCGATCGTCCGCTACAAGGATTTCCTCAAGGTGAGCGGGGAGACACAGATCATCATGACGACGCCGGACTGATGACGACGCGCCGGGCCCTTCCTCTCCTCCTGCTCCTGCTGGTCGGCGCCGCCTCCGTGACGCCCGTCGCGGCCGTCGAGTATCGCCTGCAGGTGGCGAGCCTCCACCAGGACACGTTCACCCACTACCTCGAGGGCAAGATCGGCTCGGGCGTGGGCGAGCTGGTCCTGGCGCGCCTCGCGGCCGCGATGGACGCGGGGCAGGTGGCGAAGGGCGGCCTGCTCTACGACCGCCCGCTCCAGGGGGTGCCGGGGACCGTCGCGGAGGGGTTCCGCGCGGTCAAGATCCGCGCGGAGGTCGTCCGCGGGGGCGAGGGCAGCCGGCTCTGGGACGAGGTGGTGTGGGACGGAACGCCCGGCGAACGGAGCGTGTGGCTGATCGGCGCCACCACCCCGCACTTCCCAGAGGTGCGGCACGTCGGGCTCAAGGCCGCCTCGCCGCTCCGCTACTACATCCCCTACAGCGTGCCGCTCCGGCCCACGCCTCAGCGGGTGGTGGCGTTTCCGCTCAACTTCGTGCAGTGGCAGGGGGAGCGGGGCACCCTCTGGGACAAGTACCTCGGCCGGGCGGTGAGCCCCGACGAAGGGATCGCCGTCGTCATCGGCGTGAACGACAACATGCGATTCGCCGACTGGGTGTACTTCATCATCGAGCAGCCCCGAGAGCCGCAGACGTTCAAGGCGGTGCTGGGCTGGGAGCGCCGCCGCAGCCTCACCGACGAGGCGCCCAGGCTGAAGCAGGATCAGTGAGGGCGCGCCCCTCCGACCCTCCGTGATCCACGCGTACCAGGGGTATGTCCCGAAGGTCCACGCGACGGCCTTCGTGGCGCCGTCGGCCCACATCATCGGTAACGTCGAGCTGGGGGAGGACGCGAGCGTCTGGTTCGCGGCCGTGGTCCGCGGCGACGTGAACATGGTCCGCATCGGGCGCGGGACCAACATCCAGGACGGGACGGTCATGCACGTGAACCGGCACGGCCACCCGACCCTCCTCGAGGACTTCGTCACCGTCGGGCACGGGGTACGACTTCACGGGTGCCGGATCGCGTCGAACTGCCTGGTCGGGATCGGCGCGATCGTGCTGGACGGCGCGGAGCTGGGCGAGGAATGCCTGATCGCGGCCGGCTCCCTGGTGGCGCCGGGAACGAAGGTGCCGCCCCGGAGCGTCGTGATGGGGTCGCCCGCCCGCGTGCGCCGCGAGGTGAACGAGCAGGATCTGGACCTGATCCACCGCTCGGCGCGGAACTACATCGCGCTGAAGGACGAGTACCGGGCAGGCCAGGGCCCATGACGATCAAGGCCGTCCGCGGCGTGCACGACATCCTGCCCGACGCCTCGTCCACCTGGCAGCGGCTGGAGGCGACGGCCCGTCGCGTGTTCGAGGCGTACGGGTACCGCGAGATCCGCCTGCCGATCTTCGAGCGGACCGAGCTGTTCGCCCGCGGCATCGGCGAGGTGACGGACATCGTCCAAAAGGAGATGTACACGTTCGACGACCGGACCGGGGAGTCGCTCACGCTCCGGCCCGAGGCCACGGCGTCGCTCCTCCGCGCCTACATCGAACACGGTCTGTACGTCCAGCCCAAGCCGGTCAGGCTCTACACGATGGGGCCGATGTTCCGCTACGAGCGCCCGCAGGCTGGCCGCTACCGGCAGTTCCACCAGCTCAACGTCGAGGCCCTCGGCGAGGACCACGCGGGCGTGGACGCCGAGGTGCTGGCGATGCTCGTCGAGCTGTTCCGCGCGCTCGGTCTCGCCGACCGGCTGGAGCTCCAGCTCAACACGCTCGGCGATGCAGCGTGCCGTCCCCGCTACCGCGAGCGCCTCGTCGAGTACCTCCGCCGGCACGCGGCATCGCTCTGCGAGGAGTGCCGCGACCGGACGGAGCGCAACCCGTTGCGAGTGCTCGACTGCAAGAAGTCCCAGTGCGCCTCCGTGCTCGAGGGCGCACCCTCGCTCCTCGCCTCCCTCTGCCGCGAATGCGACGAGCACTTCGCCCGCGTGCGGGCCCACCTCGAGGCGATGACGCTCGCGTTCGTCGTGAATCCGCGACTGGTCCGGGGGTTCGACTACTACGTGCGCACGACCTTCGAGCTCACGACGCGCGAGCTCGGGGCGCAGAACGCGGTCGCCGGGGGAGGCCGCTACGACGGCCTCGTCGAGCTGTTGGGCGGGCCCCCCGACGCGGGGATCGGTTTCGCGATCGGCATGGAGCGCGTCGTCCTCCTCCTGGCCGCCGATGCGTCGACGGACGCCCGGCCTCTGGCGCTCCTGATCCCGCTCGGCGCGGAGGCGTTCGCCCGGCTCCTGCCCGTGGCCCAGGCCGTCCGCGCCCGCGGCGTGGCAGTCGACCTCGCGTACGGCGAGCGCAAGCTCCGGAGCGAGCTGGAGCGGGCGAACAAGCTCGGCGCCGCCTACGCCGTCATCGTCGGCGAAACGGAGCTCGCCCGTGGCGAGGCGACGGTGCGCGAGATGAAGTCGGGCGAGCAGCGCGCGGTTCCGCTGAGCGAGTTGGCGTCGGAGCTCGGCGTGCTGGGGGGGCGCGCGTGACCGAGGGGCTTGGAGGCTGGCAGCGGTCCCACCCTTGCGGGGCGCTCCGGGCCGGGGACGCCGGAGCCCCGGTCACCCTGATGGGATGGGTCCATCGCCGGCGGGACCACGGCGGGCTGATCTTCGTCGACCTCCGCGACCGGTCGGGCCTCGCCCAGTGCGTGTTCGACGAGGCGACGGGACGGAGCGCGTACGAGCGGGCGCAGGCCGTTCGCGGCGAGTTCGTCGTCGCCGTGCGCGGCGTCGTGGCGCGGCGTCCGGCCGGGACCGAGAACGCGAAGCTCCCGACCGGCGAGGTCGAGGTCCACGTCCGGGCGATGAAGGTCCTGAACGAGTCGCGGCCGCTCCCGTTCCCCATCGAGGACACGGTCGACGTGGACGAGTTGACCCGCCTCCAGCACCGCTATCTCGACCTCCGCCGCCCGTCGATGTACCGGAACTTCGCGATCCGGGACGCCGTGTACCAGGCCGTCCGCGACTACCTCCACGGGCACGGCTTCCTGGAGGTGGAGACGCCGTTTCTCACCCGCTCGACCCCCGAGGGGGCGCGCGACTTCCTCGTCCCGAGCCGCCTCAGCCGAGGGAGCTTCTACGCGCTCCCCCAGTCGCCCCAGCTCTTCAAGCAGCTCCTGATGGTCGCCGGGTTCGAGCGGTACTTCCAGATCGTGCGCTGCTTCCGCGACGAGGATCTCCGCAAGGACCGCCAGCCCGAGTTCACCCAGATCGACGTCGAGACCTCGTTCCTGGACCGCGACGACTTCCTGCCGTTGATGGAGGGAATGGTCCGCGAGGTGGTGGGTCGCGTGCGTGGGATCGAGCTCCCGCAACCGTTCCCGCGGCTCACCTACGCGGAGGCCCTCGACCGCTACGGGTCGGACAAGCCCGATCTTCGCTTCGGGCTCCCGCTGATCGATCTGACCGATCTCTTCCGCGGGGGGGAGTTCCAGGCGTTCGCTCAAGTGGCGGCCACGGGCGGCGCGGTCAAGGCGCTCCGCGTGCCGGGCGCGGGAGGGATCAGCCGGAAGGAGGCGGACGACCTCGTGGCAACCGCGAAGGCCCTCGGCGGGCGGGGACTCGTCTGGGTGAAGGTCGCGGGCGAGGGGCTCCAGTCGCCCGTCGCGAGGTTCCTCGAGTCGATACGGCCCGCGTTGCTGGACCGGCTGGGCGCCGTGGCGGGCGATCTCCTGCTCCTGGTCGGCGACGCGATGCCGACCGCCGCGACGGTGCTCGGGCGGTTCCGCGTCGACCTGGCGCAGCGCCACGGGCTGATCCCGGCGGACCAGCACGCAGTCCTCTGGGTGGTGGACTTCCCCTTGGTCGAGTGGAGCCCAGAGGAGCGCCGGTGGCAGGCGATGCACCACCCGTTCACCGCGCCCCGCGACGAGGACGTGGCCCTGCTGGAGACCGATCCTGGCGCGGTGAAGGCGAAGGCCTACGACCTGGTCCTGAGCGGCCAGGAGGTGGGCGGTGGCAGCGTCCGCATCCACCAGCAGTCGATCCAGCAGAAGGTCTTCGACCTCCTGGGCATCACGAAAGACGAGGCGCGGGCGAAGTTCGGCTTCCTTCTCGACGCCCTCGAGTTTGGCGCGCCGCCGATGTGCGGCGTCGCCTTTGGCCTTGACCGGCTGGTCGCCATCCTCGCCGGGGAGGAGTCGATTCGAGAGGTCATCGCCTTCCCGAAGACGCAGAAGGGGACCGACCCGATGATGGAGGCCCCGGCGCCGGTGAGCGCCGCGCAGCTCCGGGAGCTCGGGATCGTCGTCATCGATTCGGAGAAGGACTCGTAGGAGTTGAGCGAAGCGACCACCATCACGCGCCGTCTCTCCCTGGCACCGGATGTCGACCTCCTCCCGCTGCTCGGGCGAAATGACGACCACCTCCGCACGCTGGAGTCCGAGCTCGATGTCCGCATCGTCGCCCGGGGACACGAGATCATGCTGAAGGGCGAGGAGCGACAGGTGAAGAAGGCGGAGCGCGCCCTGACCCAGCTCGCGGAGCTGGTGCGGTCCGGCGCGCCCGTGCGCTCCGGCGAGGTCCGCGCCGCCCTCCGGATGCTGTCCGACGACGAGGGCGCCGACCTCAAGTCGGTCTTCGCCGACGCGATCGCCGTGCCTTCCCGGAAGAAGTGGATCGCCCCGAAGACGCTCGGCCAGAAGCGCTACGTCGACGCGATCCGCGCCCACGACATGGTCTTCGCGATCGGGCCGGCCGGGACCGGCAAGTCGTTCCTCGCGGTGGCGATGGCGGTGTCGGCGCTGATGAAGCGGGAGGTCGCGCGGATCGTGCTCACACGTCCCGCGGTGGAGGCGGGCGAGCGGCTCGGCTTCCTGCCCGGTGACCTCTACGAGAAGGTCCACCCCTACCTCCGCCCCCTCTACGACGCCCTCTACGACATGCTCGAGTCGGAGAAGGTCGCGGGCCTCCTGGAGAAAGGCGCGATCGAGATCGCGCCGCTCGCCTACATGCGCGGGCGGACGCTGAACGACTCCTTCATCATCCTCGACGAGGCGCAGAACAGCACGACCGAGCAGATGAAGATGTTCCTCACGCGGCTCGGCTTCAACTCGAAGATGGTCATTACGGGCGACATCACGCAGGTCGACCTACCGGCCTCGCGCGGCTCGGGGCTCATCGAGGTCCAGTCGGTGCTCAAGGGCATCCCGGGGATCGAGTTCGTCTACTTCACCGACCAGGACGTGGTCCGGCACCAGCTCGTCTCCGCGATCATCCGCGCGTACGACGCCCACGAGACGCGGGCGCGCGAGGGCGGCGCGGGCGCCGCGGAGGCGTGATGGGCGCGGTGGTCGTGAACCGCCAGGACCGGGTCCCCGTCGCCGGCGCCCGGCTCGCCGCCGCGGCCCGGCGCGCGCTCGCCGCGGTGGGACGGACGGGCGCGGCGGTCGAGGTCGCGGTGGTCGACGACCGGGAGATCAGGCGGCTGAACCACGCGTTCCGGCGGGTCGACCGACCGACCGACGTGCTGGCGTTTCCGCTCGAGGTCCCCGAGGCGGCGGGCGGCCTCGTCGGACAGGTCGTGATCTCGGCCGAGACCGCGCTCCGCCAGGCGCGGCGCGCGAGAGTGCCGGTCGCGCTGGAGCTGGACCTCCTCGTCACCCACGGGGTACTGCACCTCGTCGGCTACGACGATCGGGATCCCCTCGAGGCCGAGCTGATGCACCGTCGCGAGTCCCAGATCCTCGGCGCGCGCCGCCGACCACCGGCGCGGCTCATGGAGGGGCTCACCTCCGCGTGATGCGTGCGGGCTTCGTCTCCCTCATCGGCCGTCCCAACGCGGGAAAGTCAACGCTGCTGAACCGGCTCGTCGGTCAGAAGCTCGCGATCGTCTCCGCGCGTCCGCAGACGACCCGGAACCGCATCACGGGGATTCGGAACCTTCCGGGGGCGCAGATCGTCTTCGTCGACACGCCGGGCCTCCATCCGGCGAGGGGGAAGCTCTCGGAGTTCATGGCGAAGACGGCCGAGCGGGCCGTCGAGGACGTCGACCTCGTCTGCCTCGTGGTGGACGGAGCGGAGCCCGGGGACGCGGACCAGCTCGTGCTCGGTCCCCTGCGCCGGCACCACGGGCCCGTGTTCTGCGTGCTGAACAAGGTCGACCGCGTCACGCCGAAGAGCCGCGTGCTCCGCCTGATCGAGACGTGGAGCCGCGCCCACCCGTTTCGCGAGGTGGTCCCCACCTCGGCCACGGACGGGACTAACTGCGATCGCCTCCTCGACCTCGTCGTCTCGCTCCTGCCCGAGCACCCCCCGTTCTTCCCCGAGGACGCGACGAGCGACCAGCCGGAAACCTTCTGGGTAGCCGAGGTGATCCGGGAGAAGATCTTCCACCTGACCCACCAGGAGGTGCCGTACGCGACCGCGGTCCGGGTGGACGAGCTCGTCGAGCGGACCGGCCCCGAGTGCCTGTACATCGGCGCGACCATCTTCGTCGAGCACGACTCGCAGCGGGGCATCCTGATCGGGCGCGGGGGCGGGATGCTCAGGCGCATCGGCACCGCCGCCCGCCTCGAGCTCGAGGCCTTCTTCGGGATCAAGGTGTTCCTGTCGCTAGCGGTCCAGGTGCGGCGCAACTGGCGAAAGGACGCGCGCGCGCTGCGCGAGTTCGGGTTCCTCCTGACCTCCTGAGCATGGGGCTCGAGCGCTCGGCCGCGGTGGTCATCGGAAGCTTCCCGCTGGGGGAGAGCGATCGCGTCGTGACGTTCTTCACGCGGCAGTTCGGCAAGGTGCGCGGCGTCGCGAAGGCCGCGCGCCGGATGCGGTCGAGATTCGCCGGCGCCCTCGAGCTGTTCACGCTCGGCGAGCTGGTGTTCTTCGACACCGGTCGGAGCGATCTCGTGCGGGTCGATCACTTCGACATCGTGCGCCCGTTCGACCGCGTCCGCGACGATCTCGACAGGCTGGGCCAGGCCGCGTGGATGGCGGAGTGCGTTGCCCGCCTCACCGCCGACCACGACGCCAACGCCGCCGTGTACGGGTTGCTGGTGCGTGCGCTCCGGAGCGTCGAGGCCTTGACCCCGCCGGGCCGGGTGGCCGTCGTCTTCGGCGTCCGCTGCGTCGACGCGCTGGGCCACCGGCTGCGCACCGATGCCTGCGTCGGCTGCGGCCGCGCGGCCCTCGCGGCGGGCCCCACCGCATGGATCGACGTCGCGGGCGGCGGCGTGGTGTGTGGAGCGTGTGCGACGGGCAACCCGGACGCCGTCAGGGTGGCGCCGGGGACCGTGAGCGCGCTGCGACGGTTGCGCCTGCTCGACTGGACCGAGGCGACCGGCGGGAGGCTCGGCCGGGCGGAATACGAGCTCCGCGAGGTTCTCGAGGCGCAGATCGCCCGCCTCATCGGCCAGGCGAGCCGCGCCTCGCGATTCGTGCGCGAGGTGAGCCGCGCCGCGTCTGTCCCGACGGGGTCGCGATGACCTTCCAGGACCTCCTCATGGCGCTCCAGCGCTACTGGGCCGACCGGGGCTGCGTGATCCAGCAACCGTACGACCTCGAGGTTGGCGCCGGCACGATGTACCCGGACACCTTCCTCCGCGTCCTCGGACCCGAGCCATGGCGTGTGGCCTACGTCGCGCCCTCGCGGAGGCCGACCGACGGACGGTACGGCGAGAATCCCAATCGGCTCCAGCGCCACCACCAGTTCCAGGTCATCCTCAAGCCGTCGCCGGCCGACGTGCAGGAGCAGTACCTCGCGAGCCTGAGATCGCTCGGCATCGATCCGTTGCGCCACGACATCCGGTTCGTCGAGGACGACTGGGAGTCGCCCACGCTCGGGGCCTGGGGTCTCGGCTGGGAGGTATGGCTCGACGGGATGGAGATCACCCAGTTCACCTACTTCCAGCAGGCGGGCGGCGTCGACCTCAAGCCGATCTCGGCGGAGATCACCTATGGGCTCGAGCGCATCGCCACGTACCTCCAGAACGTCGAGTCGGTGTACGACCTCGAGTGGGCGCCGGGGATCACGTATGGGCAGATCCACCATCAGGCGGAGGTCGAGTTCTCGCGGTTCAACTTCGACGTCGCGGACACGGCGGTTCACGCTCGGCTCTTCGAGATCTTCGAGGACGAGGCGCGGCGACTCCTCCGGGCGGACCTTCTCCTGCCCGCCTACGACTACTGCCTCAAGTGCTCGCACCTCTTCAACATCCTCGACGCGCGCGGCGCCGTGAGCGTCACGGAGCGTACATCGTACCTCGGGCGGCTCCGCGGGCTGGCGCGGCAGGTCGCCGAGGCCTACCTCCGGCAGCGCGAGGCGCTCGGCTATCCGTTGCTGACGTCGGCCGCGCCACCTGCATGACGCACGCGCTGCTCTTCGAGGTCGGCACCGAGGAGCTGCCCCCGTCGGAGCTGCCGACGGTGCTCCAGGCGCTCGAGGAGGGCGCCGGCCGGGCGCTCACCGAATCCCGGCTCGCCTTCGAATCGCTCCGCGTCCTCGCCACGCCACGGCGGCTGGCGCTCGCCGTCTCCGGGCTCGCGGCGCACCAGACCACGCAGCGCCTGACCGTCACGGGACCGCCGATGAAGGCGGCGTTCGACGCGGAGGGACGGCCCACGAAGGCGGCCGAAGGCTTCGCGCGCTCGCAGGGCGTCGGCGTCGACCGCCTGACCGTGATCCCGACCGAGCGGGGGGAGTACGCTGCGGTGGAGCGGACCGAGGCGGGCCGCCCGGCGGCCGAGATCCTCGGCGAGCTGCTCCCACGTCTGGTATCCTCGCTCCCGTTCTCGAAGCAGATGCGCTGGGGCGCGGGCGACGTCCGCTTCGTTCGCCCGATCCGCTGGGTGGTTGCGCTCCTCGACGCGGGCGTCCTTCCCCTCGCGGTGTGCGGGGTAACCGCCGATCGCGTGACCTACGGGCATCGCTTCCTCCGCCCTGAGCCGATCGTGTTGAGCGAGCCGGGCGAGTATCCGGCGCGGCTCGAGCGCGCGTTCGTGATCCCCGACGTGACGGCGCGCCGCGACATGGTCCGGGACCAGGTGGAGTCCGCCGCCGCGGCGTCCGGCCACCGCGCGCGCGTCGACGCCGCGACCCTCGAGACGGTTGTCCACCTGGTCGAGTACCCGGTGGCCGTCGTCGGGACGTTCGCGGAGACCCACCTCAAGCTGCCGCGGGAGGTCGTCGAGACACCGATCCGGCGCCACCAGAAGTGTTTTCCGGTGGAGACGCCCGGCGGCGAGCTGGCGCCGCTGTTCGTGACGGTATCCAACATGCCCGGCGCGGATCCGGCGGAGATCCGTCGCGGCAACGAGCGGGTGATCCGGGCCCGGCTCGCCGACGCTGACTTCTACTTCCGGGAAGATCTGAAGGTCGCTCCCGCCGACCGCCTGCCCCGGCTCGCGGGAATGGTGTTCCACGAGCGGCTCGGCAGCTTGCTGGAGAAGACCGAGCGGGTTACCGCGCTCGCCGAGCACTTGGCATCGGGTTTCGACCCCGTGGAACGGGAAGCGCTTCGGCGGGCAGCCCGCCTGGCGAAGTCGGATCTCCCCTCGGGGATGGTCCGCGAGTTCCCGGAGCTCCAGGGTGTGATCGGCGAGGAGTATGCGCTCCGGGCCGGAGAGCCGCCGGCCGTGGCGCTGGCGATCCGCGAGCACTATCTGCCGCGGTCGGCCGACGACGCGCTGCCCCGCTCGCTGCCCGGCGCGATCCTGAGCGTCGCGGACAAGGTCGACTCCGTCGTCGGCTGCATCGCCGCGGGGCTCGTGCCGACCGGCTCGCAGGACCCGTACGCGCTCCGGCGCCACGCCCAGGGCATCGTGCAGATCGCGCTCGGGAGACCGCTGCGCTTCTCGCTCGAGGGCCTCGTCGACCGCGCGCTCGCGCTGGTCGCCGGAAGGCTCGTCGAGTCGCCCGAGGCGACGCGCGAGCGGGTGTTGGAATTCTTCCGCCTCCGGCTGGAGACGACCCTGGCCTCGCGCGGGCTGCGCGCCGATGTCGTCGACGCCGTCCTGTCGAGCGGATTCGACGACATCGTCCAGGCCACGAAGCGGGCCGAGGCGCTGACGACGCTGATGGGCCGTCCGGACTGGGAGCCGCTCGTCATCACGTTCAAGCGCACGATCAACATCCTGCCACTGCGCGCGATCGGTGCGGTGGATCCAACGGCGTTCGTGGACGACGCCGAGCGCCAGCTCCACGTGGAGACGGAGGCGTGCCGCCCCCGCGTCCGCGCGGCGCTGGACGCAGAGGACTTCGCGACGGCGCTGAGCGAGCTAGTCGTGCTGCGGCCGCTCGTCGATCGGTTCTTCGACGCGGTGCTGGTGATGGACAGGGACCCTGCGATTCAGGAGAACCGCCTGGCCCTGGTCAAGGCGATTGCCGACCTGGTACTCCCGGTCGGCGATCTTCGAAGAATCCAGCCGGCAGCATAGGGGTGCGCTCGGGCGTCCACGGGTCGGTCGCTCGGCGAGGGCCGCAGAGGACCGACGGTTCGGTGCCTCGGACGAACGCCATGGTGACGACCCGGACGCACTCGTTCGATGGGTCGAGATCGACCGGCGCCGTCACCACCCGGTCGGGGACCGGAAAGTCCTCCTTCGGGCTGTCGCCGAGGACCCGGCCCATGTACGCCACCCAGATCGGCACCGCCACCCGCGAGCCTGTCTCGTCGCGGCCGAGGCTTCGCGGCCGGTCGTAGCCCACCCACACGCCCGTCGCCAGCCGCGGGGTGAAGCCGATGAACCAGGCGTTCGAGTAATCGTTCGTCGTCCCGGTCTTCGCCGCGATCGGCCGCGCGAGGACCTTCGCCCCCTGGCCAGTCCCTCGCTCGATCACGCCACGCAGCATATGGGTGACCACGTACGCGGTCTCAGGTGAGATCGCCTCCTTGCCCTGGGGAAAGTGCTCCTCGAGCAGCTTGCCCTGCGCGTCGGTGAGGTAGCGGATCGTCGTGGCGGGTATCCAGATACCCTGGTTCGCGAGCGCGGAGTAGGCGGACGTCAGCTCGAGCAGCGTGAGATCGGAGCTGCCCAAGGCCAGCGTGAGGTCGGTGTTCAGCGGGCTCGAGATGCCGAGCCGCCGCGCGACGTGGATCGTGCGATTGATCCCAACGCGCTCCTGGAGCTTGACGGTGACGACGTTGACGGAATCCTCGATCGCCTGCTGGAGGGTTGTCGGCCCGCGGAACTTCCGGTCGTAGTTGTCCGGTTTCCAGGCCTGACCGTTCTGGCCGACCGGGTAGGTGACCGGCGAATCCTCGATGCGCGTCGCAGGGGTGAATCCGGCCTCCAGAGCGGCGATGTACACGAACGGCTTGAACGCCGACCCGGGCTGGCGCTTCGCCTGGACCGCGCGGTTGAACTCGCTGCGGAAGAAATCGTAGCCGCCGACCATCGCACGCACGTAGCCGGTCTGCGGCTCGATGGTGACGATCGCGCCCTCCGGGTGCTCGCCCGGACGTGTCTTGCTCGAGCGGGTCTCGAGCGCCTTGAGGCCGTCGCGGAGCGCCTGCTCGGCGATGAGCTGCATCGACGGATTCAGCGTCGTGTAGACCTGGAGCCCTCCTTTGAAGACCATGTCGGCACCGTACTTCGCCTCGAGCGTCTGCTGGACGTATTCGAGGAAGTACTGCCCGGTCGTCCGGCGGCGCTCGGGCGGGATGAGCCCGAGGTCCGTCCTCGCGAGCCGCTTCGACTCGCCGTCCTTCAGCTTGCCGTACTCGACGAGGCGGCGGAGCACGAGCTCGCGCCGGCGCTTGGCGGCCTCGGGATGGTCGAAGGGGGAGTAGCTCGTCGGGGCGCGCGGCAGTCCGGCGAGGAGGGCAGATTCGCGCACGTTCAGCTCCGAGACCGACTTGCCGAAGTACGTGCGCGCCGCCGCCTCGATCCCGTACGCGCCGTGGCCGAAGTACACCTGGTTGAGGTACATCTCGAGGATACGGTCCTTCGAGTAGCGCCGCTCGAGCTCAAGCGCCAGGACGGCCTCCTTGAGCTTACGCTCGAGGCTCTTGTCCGGCGTGAGGAAAAGTACTTTCGTCAGCTGTTGGGTGATCGTGCTCCCGCCCTCGACAATCCTTCCCCGCTGGGTGTTCTGGAAGATCGCGCGAGCGACCCCGATCGGGTCGATCCCCCAGTGGTAGTAGAAGCGTCGGTCCTCCGTGGCGATGACCGCGTCTCGGAGCGTCTGCGGGACCTGGGCGAGGGGCACGAAGATTCGGCGCTCGACGTGCAGCTCCGTGATCAGCTCGTCGTTGTCGTCGTAGAGCTTGGTCCCCTGGAGCGGCTGGAACGACTCGAGCGCAGTGACCGAGGGCAGGGACCGCGGGAGGAAAGCGAACGCCCACAGCGCGGCGACGGCCACGGCGGATCCCAGGAGGAGCGCGGTCACGCCGGCGCCGATCAGAATGCCGCGCAGCCAGCGGCGCGGCCGGGCGTGGGACGAGGCGCGCCGCGGGCGATGGGTGGCCACCTTCGACTTCTCCGAGACCATGTGAACTCATTATACCGGGACGGCCACCCGGGGGGTGCGGCGCCTTGCACGCTGGAGGGGCGTGTGATACAACGCCGATGCCTTGAGCCGGACCACGTTTTCCGCCGTCGACGAGCAGATGCGGGTGATCGCACGCGGCACCGCCGACATCATTGTAGAAGCCGAGCTGTGCGCGAAACTCGAGCGCTCACGCGCGTCAGGCCAGCCGCTCAGGGTGAAGCTCGGACTCGATCCGACGGCTCCCGATCTCCACCTGGGTCACACGGTCGTGCTGAGGAAGCTGCGGGACTTCCAGGACCTGGGACACCAGGTGATCGTGATCATCGGCGACTTCACCGGCATGATCGGCGACCCCACCGGGCGGTCCGAGACACGAAAGCCGCTGACCTGGGACGAGATCCGCGCGAACGCGGAGACCTACCGCACGCAGCTCGACAAGGTGCTGGAGATGTCGCGCACGCGGATCGAGTTCAACTCGTCGTGGCTCGGGCCGCTCGCCATGGAGGACGTGATCCGCTTGACTGCGCACGTGACCGTCGCGCAGATGCTGCAGCGGGAGGACTTCGCCGCGCGGTACGCCGCCGGGCGGCCCATCAGCCTGCACGAGCTCCTCTACCCGATCGCCCAGGGCTACGACTCGGTGGCCCTCGCCGCCGACGTAGAGCTGGGAGGGACCGACCAGACGTTCAACCTCCTGGTCGGCCGGGACCTCCAGCGGGCGTGCGGGCAGGAGCCCCAGATCGCGCTCACCGTCCCGCTCCTCGAGGGACTCGACGGCGTGCAGAAGATGTCCAAGAGCCTCGGGAACTACGTCGGGATCAACGAGAGGCCGGAGGACATCTACGGCAAGGTGATGTCGATCTCCGACGAGCTGATGTGGCGCTACTTCGACCTGCTGACGCGCATTCCGGAGACCGATATCGCGGCCCTGCGTGCGGGGCACCCGATGGAGGCCAAGCAGCGGTTGGCCGCGACGCTCACCGCCGACTATCACGGGGCGGCCGCGGCGACGCGGGCGGCCGCTCACTTCGCCCGGGTCCACCAGAAGCGCGAGGTCCCCGTCGAGGTCGACGAAGTTCGGCTGTCCGGGCCCCGGCCACTCTGGGCCGTCCTGCGGGACGCGAAGCTCGTGGCCTCGGGCTCCGAGGCCCGGCGCATGATCCAGCAGGGCGCGGTCGAGGTGGATGGACGGCAGGTCTCCGCCGGCGGCGAGGCGTTGAGCCCCGGCCGCGGCTACCTGATCAAGGTAGGAAAGCGCCGGTTCAAGCGGGTGATCCTCGAGGGCGGGGCCGAGCCGGCGGAGTGAGCCGAGGTACTTGACAAGTGTTGGGCGGGACCGTATAGTCGGTGTTCGCCCACGGTAACGTGAGGTAGCGGTCTACCAGTTCAGGTTTCTTTCCAGGCCGACCGCAGTGCTCTTTGAAAGCCGCATATGCTACTGGCTCACCGAAAAGGTGTGAGCACCATCCGTTCTATTCGAGTGCCTTGCGCTCGGGCCGAGTGACTGCA
>JACQWC010000251.1 GCA_016209635.1 Candidatus Rokuibacteriota bacterium
CGCCACGCCCGCCGCGCTCGCGCGGGCCCCGGTCTGCCCCGCCACGCCCGCCGCGCTCGCGCGGGCCCCGGTCTGCCCCGCCACGCCCGCCGCGCTCGCGCGGGCCCCGGTCTGCCCCGCCACGCCCGCCGCGCTCGCGCGGGCCCCGGTCTGCCCGGCGCGCCTCCTGAACCATGACGAGAACGTCTCGCGGTGGAACCGCGGCAGGCGGCGGTCCTTGTGGATCCCGGCCACGGCCTGGAGGAACGCGCGGTGCAGCCTCCACTCGCTCACCCAGTTGGAGAGCGGCGCGGTCAGGCTCCCCAGCTTCCCGATGAGATCGGTCGCGCCGAGCAGGCGATCCTGGAACGCGACGCCGTGCTTCCGCGCCTCCGCGGCGCGGGCGCGCAGCATGAGACGCGGAAAGTCGACCTCCCACCGGTGCGGCGGCGTGTACGGGCAGTGGTTGAAGCAGAGCTTGCACTGGTAACAGAGGTCGACGACCTCTTTCGTGTCCGCCCGCGGGAGCTTCTCGACGTCGCCGTCGACCGCGTCCACGTCCAGCCGATCGAACAGCACCCTGAACGAGGGACAGAGCGGCAGGCAGCGGCGGCAGCCGTTGCAGATGTCGTAGACGCGCCGAAGCTCACCGTCGACCTTGTCGAGATCCCAGAACTCCGTCGATCGGATATCGAGAGCGCCCATGGTCAATGCGCGCGAGCGATCCAGCGGTCCGGGCACGCCGGCGTGGGCCCGGGTGGCCGGCGGGGCCAGCCCCGCGCGAGTGTCGTTCCGAGCAGAGGGGCTGGCCCCGCCGGGCCGCCGCGATGCCGCCGCGCCCGATACCGTTAGATCGCCTCGGCAGGCTCCTTGCCCGCGATCTGGTGGAGCCCCTTGTTGAACCGCCCGGCGTGCGATTTCTCGGCCTTCGCCAGCGTCTCGAACCACTCCGCCAGCTCGACGAACGCTTCCTCGCGCGCGGTCTTGGCCATGCCTGGATACATCTGCGTGTACTCGTAGGTTTCGCCGGCGATCGCCGCCTTGAGGTTCAGCTCCGTCTTGCCGATCCGCTCGCCCGTCACGGGATCGCCGACCTCCTTCAGGAAGTCGAGGTGTCCGAAGGCGTGACCCGTCTCGGCGTCGGCCGTGTCCTTGAACAGGCCGGCCATGTCGGGGAACCCCTCGATGTCCGCGACCCGCGCGAAGTACAGGTAGCGGCGGTTCGCCTGCGACTCGCCGGCGAACGCGTCCTTCAGGTTCTCCCAGCTCTTCGTTCCCTTAAGGCTCTTGCCTGCCATATCTCCTCCTTTGTCCCGCCGTGGGTGTTCGGCCGCAGCGCCGGCGGCAGGCGCCGCAGCGACCGTAGAACTCGATGCGATGGTTCAGGACCTCGAACCCGGTGGTCGCCGCGACGCGCGTCCGGACGCCGCCGTTCGGCGACACGGGCACGTCGTAGATGCGGCCGCACCGGAGACACGTGAAGTGATCGTGCGGGTCGGTCTTTCCGTCGAATCGCAGCCCGGACGCGTCGGCGCGCTCCATGAGCAGTCCCTCGGCGGCCAGCGTCCGCAAGTTGCGATAGACGGTGGCCAAGCTGACGCTCGGCAGCCGCCGCCGCACGCGCCGGTAGACGAACGACGCCGACGGGTGGACGTCGGTGGAGCGCACGACGTCGAGAATGATCCGGCGCGGTCGGGTCAGCCGCAGTCCCCGGACCCGGAGCGCCTGCTCGGTCGCCGCCGATCGACGCGGGCCGGGCGTCTTTTTAGGAATCATTATCAATTGGTCCCGCGCCTCATTGTACACGCGGCCCGCGCGCTGTCAACCCTCCGCGCGCATCACCCGGCGCCGGCGCCCCGCGGTAGCATGCTCGGACCACTTCCAGTAAGATAACGACCTCAGGAGGATGCCTCGCATGCCCCGGCCCCTGGGACTCCTGATCGAGGGAGCGCGCCAGAACAACCTCAAGTCGATCTCGCTGGAGATCCCCCACGATCGGCTCACCGTCGTCACGGGCGTCTCCGGATCCGGGAAGTCATCGCTGGCCTTCGACACGGTGTTCGCCGAGGGACAGTGGCGCTACATCGAGTCGCTCTCCACCTACGCCCGGATGTTCCTGGACCGGATCGACCGACCCGACGTCGACCGGATCGAGAACATCCGGCCCGCGGTCGCGCTCGAGCAGAAGAACGCGGTGCGCACCGCCCGCTCGACCGTCTCCACCGCGACCGAGGTGTACGACTACCTCCGACTGCTCTACGCGAAGATCGGCGCCGTGCACTGCCCCCGCTGCGGGACCCGCGCGGAGTCCCACTCGGCCGAGAGCATCGTCGAGCGGCTGCTCGGGGAGCACCTCGGCGCGCGCGCGCTCATCGGCTTCCGGCTCGCGGTCCCGGCCGACCTCCAGCCCGCCGAGCTGTGGGCGAGCCTCACGCGGCGCGGCTTCGCGCGCGTGCGGCTCGACGGGGCGATCGTCGACCTCGCGGGCCCGCCTCCCGGCGACCTGCCGGCCGACCGGGAGATCGCGGTCGTGCTGGATCGCGTCGTGGTGAGCCCCGCCGCCCGCCACCGGCTCACCGACTCCGTGGAAGCCGCGCTCCGGGAGGGCGGCGGCCGGCTCGAGGTCGAGGTGGTGGACGGGCCGCTGCTCCGCTTCGGGGAGAACCTCCGTTGCGGTCGCTGCGACATCGTCCTCGAGCGGCCGCAGCCCCTGCTCTTCTCGTTCAACCACCCGCTCGGCGCGTGCCCCGAGTGCAAGGGATTCGGCAACGTGCTCAAGTACGACGAAGCGCTCGTCGTGCCGGACCGTGCGCGGAGCCTGGCGGAGGGCGCCGTCGAGCCCTGGACCCACCCGTCGGGCAAGCGATACCAACGGCAGCTGCTCCGGGCCGCGCGCCGGTACGGCGTCAGCACGACGACGCCGTGGGAAGAGCTGGCGGACGACGCGCGGGCGTTCGTCCACCGCGGCGATGATCGTTTCCCCGGCGTGCAGGGGTTCTTCGAGGAGGTGGAGTCCTACCGCTACAAGCTCCATGTCCGGGTGTTCCTCTCGCGGTACCGGAGCCAGTTCCCCTGCCCCACGTGCGGGGGCACGCGCCTGAAGCCGGCGGCTCTCGCGGTGCGCGTCGCCGGGCTCACGATCGCCGAGTTCACCGCGCTCACGATCGAGACCGCGGCGCGCCTGCTCGGCGACCTCTCGCTGACCGCGTGGGAGGCGACCGTCGCCCGCGAGGTGCTGAGGCAGCTCAGCGCCAAGCTCGGCTTCCTCCTTCGCGTGGGGCTCGGCTACCTCACGCTGTCGCGCCAGACGCGGACGCTCTCCGGCGGCGAGGCCCAGCGCATCAACCTCGCGAACCAGCTCGGCTCGCAGCTGGTGGGCACGCTCTACGTGCTCGACGAGCCGTCGATCGGCCTCCACGCCCGGGACACCACGCGTCTGGTGGAGCTGATCCGCGAGCTGGCGCAGGCCGGGAACACGCTGATCGTCGTCGAGCACGACCGGGGGTTCATCGAGTCGGCGGACCACATCGTCGAGCTGGGGCCCGGCTCCGGGGAGCGGGGCGGCGAGATCGTCTTCAGCGGCCCGCTCGAGGAATTCCGGAAGGCGACCCGCTCGCTGACGGCCCGGTACCTCTCGGGGCGCGAGTCGATCCCAGCGCCACCCTTCCGGCGCACCGGGCGGCGGCACCTGGTCCTCGCGGGCGCCCGCGAGCACAACCTCAAGTCAGTGACGCTGCGGGTGCCCCTCGGGACGCTCACGGTCGTCAGCGGCGTCTCGGGCTCTGGCAAGTCCACGCTCGTCCACGACACGCTCTACCGCGCCCTCGCGCGCGCCTTCAAGTCCGACTTCGCCCAGCCCGGCGCCTACGACGCGCTGGCGGGGATCGAGTACCTGAAGGGCGTCCGCCTGATCGACCAGGAGCCGATCGGACGCACGCCCCGCTCCAACCCCGTCACCTACGTGAAGGCGTTCGACGAGATCCGGAAGCTCTACGCGGCGCTGCCGCGCGCGAAGGCCCTCGGGCTCGGCCCGGGCGCCTTCTCGTTCAACGTCCCGGGCGGGCGCTGCGAGAAGTGCCAGGGGGACGGCGCCGAGAAGCTCGAAATGTACTTCTTCGAGGACGTGTACGTCTCGTGCCAGGAGTGCGAGGGCAAGCGGTTCCGGCCCGAGGTTCTCTCGGTCAAGCACCGGGGACGATCCATCAGCGACGTGCTCCGGCTGACCGTCGGCGAGGCGGTCGACTTCTTCGCTGCCCAGGCCGGGCTCGCGCGGCGCCTTCGCGTTCTCCAGGAGGTGGGGCTCGGCTATTTACAGTTGGGCCAGCCGGCCACGACGCTCTCCGGGGGCGAGGCGCAGCGGCTCAAGATCGCCGCCGAGCTGGGATCGCGCGCCACGGGCGAGCGCCTGTACATCCTGGACGAGCCGACGACCGGCCTCCACCTTGACGACGTCAAGCGGCTCCTGGGGGTGCTCAACCGCCTGGTCGACGCCGGCAACACGGTGCTCGTCGTCGAGCACCATCTGGACGTCATCAAGTGCGCGGACCACGTCGTCGATCTCGGCCCCGAGGGCGGCGACGCCGGCGGCGAGATCGTCGCCGAGGGGCCGCCCGAGGTCGTCGCCCAGACGCCCGGCTCCTACACCGGCAAGTTCCTCGCCGAGCTCCTCGCCAGGCCGCCGGGCCGCGGGTGACCCGACCCTTCAACGGCTGGTTCATCGTCGCGGCGGCGTTCCTCGTCCTCTTCCTCGCCTACGGGACCCAGTACGCGTTCGGCGTGTTCTTCTCGGCGCTGCTCGAGGAGTTCGGCTGGAGCCGTGCGAGCCTCGCCGGCGCCTTCTCCCTCTACGCCTTCGCCTACTGCCTCTTCGGGTTTCCCGCGGGCCGGCTGACGGACCGCTGGGGCCCGCGGCCCGTGATCGCGTTCGGCGGGCTCTTCCTCGGCGCGGCCCTGGCGGGCATGGCGCTCGTCACCGAGCTGTGGCAGCCCTACGTGCTGTACGGCCTCGTGGCCGCGCTGGGGATGGGCACCGCGTACGTGCCGTGCAACACGACCGTCGTGCGGTGGTTCGTCCGGCGCCGCGGGCTCGCCGTCGGCATCGCCTCGAGCGGCGGGAGCGCCGGGACGTTCGCGCTGCCGCCCTTGGCCCAGCTCCTCGTCACGGCGGCCGGCTGGCGGGCGGCCTACCTCCTCTTCGGCCTCGGGATCTTCGTCTTCGTGAACCTCGTCGCGCGCGTCATGCGGCGCGATCCCGAGAGCATGGGTCTCCATCCCGACGGCGCCAGCGAGCCGCCCTCCCCCGAGACGGCGGGCGGGCCCGTATGGACGCTGGGCCGGGCGATGCGGACCGGGGCCTTCTGGATGCTCGGCGCGACCTTCACCGCGACGTGGATCCCCGTCTTCGTCCCGCTCGTCCACATCGTCCCCTTCGCCCGCGACCTCGGCTTCTCGCCGCTCGTGGCCGCGTCGGTCGTGAGCGCGCTCGGCATCGGCGCGGTCGTGGGCCGCCTGCTGATGGGCGGCGTGTCCGACCGGATCGGCCGGAAGCCGGCGATCGCCGCCTGCATGGCGCTCCAGGCGCTGACCTTCCTGGGCTTCCTGGGCGCGCGCGACCTCCGCGTCCTCTACACGAACACGCTCCTGTTCGGGTACTCCTACGGGGGGATCTCGACCCTGTTCCCGGCCATCGTCGGCGATTTCTTCGGCCGCGAGCGCGCGGGGGCGCTCGTGGGCTTCCTCTTCGCGCTGGCGGGCTCGATGGCCGCGTGGGGGCCGTTCGGGGCGGGCGCCATCTACGACGCGCGCGGCGGCTACGGCCTCGCCTTCGTGCTGGCGACCGCCCTCAACGTCCTGGCGCTCGGCCTGCTCGCCTTCGCCCGGCCACCTCGGGCGGGCCTCGCATAGGGATTGTCAGGAGGCGCCCGGCCGATTACTGTGGCGTCGCACCGACGGGGCCCCACCGCCCGCACACCGCAACTCGGAGAGACGAGATGAAGACGCTGCGCGACAGGTACTGCATCGTCGGCGTGGGCGAGACGGAGTACTCGCGAAACTCCGGTCGCACCACGCGCGCGCTGGCCGTCGAGGCCATCCGCAACGCCATCCTCGACGCGGGCCTCACGCCGCGCGACCTGGACGGCATGATGAGCTACCAGAACAACGACTCGACGCCCGCCAACTGGGTCGCCGCCGACCTCGGCATCCGGCTCAACTTCTTCATGGACGTCGTGGGCGGCGGCTCCTCGACGGAGGCGCTCGTCGGGCTCGCCATGGGCGCGATCGAGGCCGGCATGTGCCAGACGGTCGCCATCTTCCGGTCGATGAACGGCTACACGGAGTTCCGCATCGGCGGCACCGGCGCGCGGGCGGCCGCGCCGATCCGCGGCCAGGACCTCGCGCAGCGGCCCTTCGGCATGACGAGCGCCGGGCAGAACTTCGCGCTGACGTTCATGCGCCACATGTACGAGTACGGCACGACCTCGGCGCAGGTCGCCCACGTGAAGGTCGCGCACTCGAAGCACGCGTCGCAGAACCCCAAGGCGCTCCTCAAGGAGCGCGTCACCGTGGAGGAGGTCCTCGCGTCGCGCTGGATCGTGAAGCCGCTCCACCTGCTGGACTGCTGCCTCGAGACGGACAATGCGACCTGCCTCGTCGTGACGTCCGCCGAGCGGGCGCGCGATCTCCGGCAGCGGCCGGTGTCCATCATGGGAGTCGCCGGACGCGTCTCGAAGCCGCGCACGGACTTCCACTGGGCCCACGGCCCCATCACCCGGGTCGCCGGGTACTACGCCAAGGACCTCGTCTTCGGCCAGGCGGGGATCGGCCCCGCGGACGTGGACCTCACCGGCTCGTACGACGCGTTCACGTTCACGAGCATGCTCCAGCTCGAGGAGTACGGCTTCTGCAAGACGGGGGAGGGCGGCGCCTACGTGTCGAGCGGGATCATCGAGCTGGGGGGGAAGCGGCCGAACAACACCTCGGGCGGGCACCTCTGTGAGGGGTACACGCACGGCATGTCGATGGTCATCGAGAACGTCCGCCAGCTCCGCGGGACCGTGGACGACTACTGTCCACGCGCCGCGGAGGGGATCCACACCTACGACTACTCGCCGGGACGCTGCCGCCAGGTGAAGGACGCCGCGATCGCCATGAACCTCGGCTGGTCGATGCCCCCGACGGGTAGCGCATTGATCCTCCGAAAGTAGGAGCCGAAGATGCCCCAACCCGTCCAGTACCGCGGCATGACCCTGCTCATCCCCGACAACGACACCGAGTGGCAGGCGTATTTCGCCCACGCGCGGGCGCATCGCCTCATGATGCGGCGCTGCGCCGCCTGCGGCCTCATGCGCTACCCGCCGACCCACGCGTGCCCGTGGTGCATGGACCTCGGATGGGCCTGGCAGGAGGTGAGCGGCCGCGGCACGATCCACTCGTACGAGATCGTCGTCCACGCCATCCAGCCCGGCTTCAAAGAGTGGACGCCCTACCCCGTCGTGCTCGTCGAGCTGGACGAGCAGCGGGGCCGGCCCACCCCCGACGAGGCGCTCCGGCTGATCGGGAACCTCGTCACGCCCGACGGGAGGCCCGAGGCGGAGGCGAACGTCGCCATCGGCAAGCGCGTCCGCGTGGTCTTCCACGACCTGGCGGACCATTTGGCGCTCCCACAGTTCACGCTCGGCGAGGAGCCGCCGGAGGGCCCCGTCTGGCGACTCCCCGAGTGAGGCGGCGACGGCGCGAGCGAAGGGGGGCGCGCGGCGCTAGAAGTGCTCGAACTCGGTCGTGCCGCGCTCCATCCGGAGCCGCAGCTCGGCCATGAAGACGAGGTAGGGGTGGGCGCCGCGGCCGACGAGCCCGTCCCGGTCGAAGGCCTCGAGCGCCGCCTGCTCCGCCTCGGCAAGACCCATCGCCCGCATGGCGCCGCGCGGATCCGCGAGGTACCGCGCGCGGAAGCCGGCGTCGGACTTGAGGGCGAAGAGACACCGGTTCAGCGGGTAGGCGGCGGCCGGCGGGAACCGGTAGTGCAGCGGCTCGCTCACAGGCTCGCCTCGCCTCCGGCTGCGGCTCGCGCTGCCACACTCACAGCCGCCACTCCACCACGGCGTTCCCGTGGTGCCACGAGGGCTCGTAGCAGTAGACGTCCGCGCGCGCCGCGCCGAGGGCGCCCAGCGCCGTGATCCAGGTGCGCAGCTCGATGTTCCCCGCCTTGTCCAGCTCCTCGCCCGTGACCGCCGCCAGCTCCTGGCCCCGCCCCTCGCGGAGCAGGTCGAGGAGCCGACGGTCGTACTCGACGTCCGGGGATGCGTAGCGGTCCGTGCCGGGGAAGTGCGACATGCCGCCCGACGCCATCAGCACGACGCGCTCCGCCCGGCCGCGGACGATCTCGCCGACCGCGGCGCCCCAGGCGTAGCAGCGCCCCGGCGACGGCTGCGGCGGGAGGTAGACGTTCACGTGGAGGGGCACCAGCGGGACGGGCGGCGCCGGCATCGTGAAGTGGAGCGGCACGTAGAACGCGTAGTCGAGCGGGGCGTCCTGTGTGTAGAAGAGGTCGAAGCCGCGCTCGACGCCGCCCTCCACGAGGGCGCGGGCCAGGGGCTCGTGGATGGGGAACCGGTACCGGTACCGCCCGAACGCGCCGGCGCACTCGGTCCCGACGTACACGGCGAGCGCCGGCACCCCGTCGAGGAAGAACGCCTCGATGTGATCGCCGGCGACCATCACGATCGCGTCCGGCCGGAGGTCGTGGAGCCGCGCCTTCACGCGCGCGAAGGCCAAGTGCACACGGAGCACGAGATCGCGGTCCTCGGTCGGGGGACGCACGAGCAGCTGCGGCGTGTGGGCGCACGCGAACGCGCCGACGAGCATCAAGGCACCCCGGCCGCCGGGCGGGACCTCACCCCGCCACCACCTCCGCGGCCTCGAGCACGCGCCCCGGGATGATGAGGCGCGCCGCCATGATCGGCCGGGGCGACGTGCCGATGCGCAGCTCGCCCACGATCGAGAGGAGCATGTAGGCCTCCCGGCGGTCGAGCCCGGTCCGGCGGGCGACGTAGTCGACCGCGCCCCGGGAGGCGTCCTCGGTGGCCTCCTCGACCGTCGGCCCCCAGCCCAGCACCTGGACGGTGTCGTCGACCTCGATGATCGGGCGCTCGACCCGCCGTCGCTTCTCGAGCGCGACCCGCGCGCGCACGCGCGCGGTGCACTCGATCCCGGTGCCGCTGATGATGCCGTCGCTGATGGCCGCGTGCGGGTCGGCGAAGAAGAGCAGCGCGCCGGGGACCATCACCGGGAGGTGGATGCGGCTGCCCGCGCGCACGTCCTTCTGGTCGAAGTCGCCGCCGTAGGCCCCGGCATACGCGGGCCTGTAGCCCTCCGGCGGCATCGTGGAGACGGTCCCGAGGTTCGGCGCGAGCGGGATCGGGATGCGTCCGCCGAACCACGCGTAGCCGTCCCGCACCGGGCAGGTGAGCGCCGCGGGCTCGCCGAACTCGCGCCGCAGCACGCCGAAGTCCCGCACGATCGCGGTGATCCCGTCGCCGCGCGGCGTGATCTCGAGGAGATCGACCACGACGGCGTCGCCCGGCTCGGCGCCGCGGACGCGCACCGGGCCGGCGATCGGCGCCAGCGGGTGGCCATCGCAGGCCGGGGTGAACGGCGTCGGCACGAGGCGGATGTCCGGCACGTCGGCGAAGGCGCCGCGCACATCGAGGGTGAACTCCTCGCCGGGCGCCACCTCGAGCGCGGGCGGCGTGGAGGGGTTGACGTCGAAGAGATACCAGGTCTTCATGCCGTGAGCCCCCGGACGATCTCGTCGAACGCCTTGTCGGCCAGCGCCCGCACCTCTTCGCGCGTCAGGGTCTGGATGGGGTGCGGCACCACGATGGGCCGGTAGTCCGTCGCGCCGAGGGCCTCGGCCTGCGCCGAGGCGGCGCGGACGAACTCCGAGGAGAGGACGGTCGCCGTGGGAACCCCGTGATCCTCGAAGAACACGCCGTCGTGCACACTGCACGTCGTGCAGGACCCTCAGTCGGCGAGGGCCTCGATCAGCACCTCCGTGCGCTCGAGGATCTCCCGGCGCAGGTCGTCCGGCGCGGGACGGGCGAAGGTCGGCTTCTTCCTTCGCACGATCGCCTTGGGCCGGGCGCGCTCCCGCAGCAGCTCCTCGATGCGGTCCAGCAGGTGATCGCCCTTGGCCTTCGAGATGTCGAGGAGGGTGATCACCCGGCCGTCGAGGGACGCGGGCCGCGGCGCCCGCCTGCGCGGAACGGCGACGGAATCGGTCGGGTCGAGGTACGGCTCGTCTGCCATGGGGGCCTCCGTCAGGGAACGCGGATCGGCTTGATGGTGAGGCTCGACATCTTCGGGAACGTCCAGCCGGGCACGATGGCCGAGAACCTGCCGGCCGTCCCGCCCGCGACCACGATCTTGATGTTCTCCGGCGCGCGGAACTTGGGGACCAGCGTGTCGTCGCGCTCGGGGTCGGCGAACTTCCGGAGCACGTGCTCCGGCAGCCCCTCGCCGCCGTCCCGGCCGGGGACCAGCTCCCGGACGGGGCGGCGCAGCCGGTCGAAGAGGAAGCGCCGCACGTCCGCCTTGCGCCATCCGTCCCCCGCGAGCGTGCGGGCGTGCTCGGGGGAGAGGACGAGGAGCGTGTCCCCGCAGTGCGTGGCCTTGTGGTGGGACACGACGGCGAGGCTGGCGGCGATGGTCAGGAGGAGGTCGGGCGCCCGGCGGCTCCTGTGATCGTACACGCCGAGCGGGGCGTCCGCCGCGAGGACGGCGACCGTGCTGTCGCCGGGGCGAAATCCGTGCTCGACGGCGAGCGACTCCCAGGGGCTCTCCTCCTCGTGCTCGCCGATGCAGTAGGTGTACCGGCCCGGATGGGCCAGGGTGGACATGCTGATCTGGCCCGGGCGGGCGCCGCCGACGTTGACGCAGACCAGCCGGAGGGCGCGCCCGATCGTGGCGTTCGCCCGCCAGCCCGGGCCGAAGACGCCCGCGCCGCAGTTGACGTCCAGCGTCCGGCGGATCGGGCCGTTCACGATCAGGAGCGGCGCGGGGGCGTTCGTCGTCGCCGATACGCCGTGGAGGTCGAAGGCGTCGTCGCAGACCGCCTCCACCGCGGCGATCACCACCGGCACGTACTCGGGCCGGCAGCCCGCCATCACCGCATTGACGGCGATCTTCTCGACCGTGGCCCGGCCGTAGTTGGGCGGGACGAGCGCGACCAGGTCGGCGCCGGCGCGGCCGGAGGCCACGACCGTCCGCGCCACCCGCTCCCGGGTGGGCGGGACGACCGGGAGGCCGTCGGTCACGCCGCGCGCGAACAGCTCCTCGATCGCGTCGGCGTCGAGTTCGGGGTCGGCCAGCGACATGGGGAGAGGCTAACACACCTCACCCACCCTCGTGCCGTGGGCGGCCCGCCGCCGGCGCGCTAACCCCGGCAGGCCCTGAAGTTCGCGTAGTCCCCCTGGGCGCTCGACTTCGTGTCGTCGGAGTCGGTGAGCACGGCGATGCCGGCGGGCTTCGGGGTGTCGTCCGTCTCGTGGTATTTCTTGTAATCGTCGCGGACGTTCACGCGCTCCTCGACCCACTCACCCTTCTTCGCGGGCCCGCTCCGCAGCACGCGCGCCTGCGTGAGGCCGACGTTCGAGGCGAGGCGCGTGCCGGCCGGCACCTTCTCACTCCAGACGTACTTGACGGCCTTCGGCCCGCTGATCCGCGAATACGGCACCAGGAGGTAGACCGCGACCGCGCTGTCGTTGGTCGCCGAGTCACGCTCGTCGGCACCCTGAGGGAACTCGTTGACGCGCCAGAGCCACGCGAGCACCGGGTACGCGTCCAAGTCCCACTCGCGCTGCTTCGCCGCCTGGATGCCCGAGCCCCGCACGACGGCGCGCAGGAAGCGCAGGCCCTTCTCCTCCACGACGCGGTACAGATCCTTGCCCGCGTCCTTGCGCGGCTTCCAGTCGGCGGGGAACTCGCCGACCTTCGCCGTCGTGAAGTCCTCGAGCACGATGCAGTCGGGGGCCTGGGCCCGCGCCGGGGCCGCGGCGGGGGCGACCAGGAAGGCGGCGGCGGCGAGCGCGACGGGCTTCACCGGCCCCGCCGCCACCAGTGGTGAACGAGGTTGTCCACCACCTCGCCGAGCTGGCCGATCGTCCGGCACTCGCGCACGAGATCGCAGGCGGGGGCGTAGAGCGGCATCACGCTGTCGCCGATGCCCCACCCCCACTGGCCCTCGGGGTTCAGCCAGATGATTCCCTTCACCCGCTCGCGGATCAGCCTGAGCGCCCACGCCTGCGGATCGTTGTAGTTGTTGCGCGCGTCGCCGAGCATGAGGATGGTCGTCTTCCGATCCAGGCTCTCGAGCTCCGTCCGCACGAACCGGCTGAAGGCGTAGCCGAAGTCCGACCGGCAGTGGTAATCGACGGGCGACCCCTTGAGGGCCCACTCGATGGCCCGCTCGACGGGCAGCGTGTTGAACGCCTGGGTGACCTCGGCGATCTCGGAGACGAAGACGTACGACCGCACCCGGCTGAAGCACTCCTGCAG
>JACQWC010000252.1 GCA_016209635.1 Candidatus Rokuibacteriota bacterium
TCCCGTCCGCCAGCGTGATCATGCCCGTCGGGCTCACGGAGAGCTCCTTGATCCGCCGGAGCCGCGTGACGAGCCGTGGCGAGCCGGGAGGCCGGCTGAAGCCCCGTTCCTTGAGCGTCCGGGACAGCGTGTCGATGAGGACGGCGCCGTTCGCCGAGCGCTGGGCCAGCTCGCGGACGATGTGGACGAGCTCGTCGTGGGGCGTCGTGTGCGCCGCGCCCGCGTGGGGGGCAGACGCCAGCTCATGACGGCGCGACTCGGCGCGTCGCGGCTCGCCGGCCGCCGCGCGCGCGCGCCCGCCGCGCCCGCCCTGCCGCTCGCGGCGCTGCCGCTTCTCGCCCGCCGCCTCGGGCGTGCGCGGTTCCATCTCCGGGGCGCTGGCGAGCGGGCGCGAGGAGGAAAGCCGGCGGAAGGCGATACCGAGCGCCGCGGCCACGTCGCCCACGGCGTCGAAGGCGCGATCGTCCGACACGATCTCCAGCACGTCCCCGGGACGGGCGGCGGCCAGCCAGACGCCCGCGCTCACCGCGATGCGGAGGTCGCTCCAGTCGCGGACGCCGGTGGAGGGCGCGCTGTGGACAAGCTGGGCGCCGTGGCCGGCGAGCAGGCGCGCCGTGTCCGCGCCGATCACCCGCCAGTTGCCCACGGCGACGAACTCGGTGCGTCGCCCCAGGCGGTCGATGCCGAGATGCTCGAGCACCCGCGCGATGTGCCCGGGGCGGCTCGCGTTCTCGACGTCGTAGAAGATCGCGCGCCGGTGCGCCGGCGGCGGCGGTTCCGGCGCGGGCGGCGGCACGCGCGCCGCGAAGGCGGGCTCGGGCGTGGCGAGCGGCGCGACAGGCTCGTGCTCGACGCCGGGCGCGGCGTCCAGCGCCGTGGCCGGCGCCGGAGCCACGGCGTCCGGGTCGTCGAGCAGGGGCTCGGGAGTGGGCGCGACCTCGGACATCCTCGCGGCACCGTGGCGGCGGCGCCGCCCAGCGCTCGTGCGTTCCATGCCTGCATCATAAACCCACCCGCGCATCCGACCGTGCGCGTTGATCGGGCGGGCCCGCGGCGCGCCACGGCCGGACCGGGCCGCCATCTCTTCTTGACACCGATGACGCGCCCCGACTAGCCTCGGCTCGCCCAACCGGAGGTCAGGACCTATGGAGCTCGACCGCCCGCTGCCCAATCCCATCACGCCCGAGGCCCAGCCCTTCTGGGACGGCCTCCGCGAGGGAAAGCTCCGCCTGCCCAAGTGCCGGGCGTGCGGCCACGTCTTCTTCTATCCGCGCGTCCTCTGCCCGTGCTGCCACGCCCGCGACATCGGCTGGATCCAGGCGAGCGGCAAGGGCACGCTCCATGCCTTCGAGATCGCGTACCAGTCGTTCAGCAAGGCGTGGAAGGTCAAGCCGCCCTACGTGCTGGCCATGGTCGAGCTGGCGGAGGGGCCGCGCTTGATGTCGAACCTCGTCAACGTCGAGCCCGATCCCACGGTCATCAAGTGCGACATGCCCGTGCAGGTCGTGTTCTCGAAGCTGACCGACGAGATCACGCTGCCGCTCTTCGAGCCCGCCCGGTGACCGCCATGGCGGACGTGAGATCGCTCCGGAACGCCGTCTGCATCGTGGGCGTCGACGAGAGCGACGAGATCGGCTCGCTGCCCGGGAAGAGCCAGCTCACGCTCCACCTGGAGGCCGTCACCAACGCGGTCCGCGACGCCGGGCTCGAGATCTCCGACGTCGACGGCATCTTCACGGCGGGCCAGCACTCCCCCGCGCTCCTCGGCGAGGCGCTCGGCATCACCCCGCGTTACATCGACGGCACCAGCGTGGGCGGCTGCTCCTTCATCATCATGGTCGGCCACGCGGTGGCCGCCCTCCACCACGGCCTGTGCGACGTGGCCGTCATCGCGCATGGCGAGTCCGGCCGCTCGGGCGTGGGCGTCAGCCCTCGGCGCGACACGAGCCTGACCGGGCAGTTCGAAGCGCCCTTCGGCTTCGGTGGCGCGCCCACGCTCTTCGGCATGATCACCACGCGCCACATGCACGTGTACGGGACCACGCTCGAGCAATGGGCGCAGGTGGCCGTGTCCACGCGCCAGTGGGCGATGCTCAACCCGAAGGCGCTCCGCCGCGAGCCCATCACCGTCGCCGACGTGCTCAGCTCGCGGCGGGTCGTCTACCCGTTCAACGTCCTCAACATCTGCCTCGTCACCGACGCCGGCGGCGCCGTCGTCCTGACGCGCGCCGATCGCGCCAGCGACTGCCGGAAGAAGCCGGTGTACGTCCGCGGCGTGGGCGAGGCCACCGAGCACGTGATGCTCACGCAGATGAAGGACCTGACGTTCAGCGAGGCGACGCGCCTCGCGGGCGAGACGGCGTTCCGCATGGCCGGCGTCACCCAGAAGGACTTCGACCACATCATGCTCTACGACGCCTTCACCTCGGGGCCGCCCATCATGCTCGAATCGCTCGGCATCGCCCAGCGCGGCGAGGGCGTGCGCTTCTTCGAGGAGGGCCGCTCGACGCCGGGCGGCAGGCTCCCGATCAACACCAACGGGGGCGGCCTCTCCTACACCCACTCCGGGATGTATGGCATCTTCCCGATCATCGAGGTCACGCGCCAGCTCCGCGGCGAGTGCGGCGCGCGTCAGGTGCCGGGAGTGAAGCTCTCGCTCGTCAACGGCATGGGCGGCATGCTCTCCGCCGCCGGGACGCTGGTCCTGTCGAACGAGAAGGGGAGCTAAAAGCGCTCGCCCGAGGCGGGTCTTGACTAGCCGGAGGCGCCGGGGGACCCTTCGGTGAGGGGACTCACATGGGGACGATGGATCTCGGGCGGAGGCAGGTGCTGCAGGGCGGTCTGGCGGCAGGCGGATTGCTGCTTTCGGGAATGGCCGGGCGGGCGTGGGCGCAGTCGCCGGGCGGGCTGCTGAGCGTGCCCAAGGTGGCGCTCGTCGTCGGCAACAGCAAGTACCGACAGGTCCCGCTCAGGAACCCGACCAACGACGCCGGGGCGATGGCCGAGGTGCTCAATGCGGCGGGGTTCCAGGTCACCCTGAAGCTGGACGCTCCGCGCGCCGAGATGGTCTCTGCGATCCAGTCCCATGCCCAGGCCCTGGCGGCGAAGAAGGGCGTGGGGCTCTTCTACTTTGCCGGGCATGGGGTGCAGCTGGCCTGGCGCAACTACCTCATTCCGGTGGACGCCGTGGTCGAGAAGACCGAGGACATCCAGACGCGGGGGGTCGATCTCGGCAGCCTCCTCAAGGGGATCACTGAGGCGGGCAATCCGATGAACGTGATCATCCTGGATGCCTGCCGCGACGACCCCTTCGGGGACGCCCGGCGGCTCGAGCAGAAGGGGCTGAGCCAGGTGGACGCGCCGCCCGGCACGCTGCTGGCCTACGCGACCTCACCCGGCAACACGGCGGCCGACGGGGAGGGGGCGAACGGGCTCTACACCGAGCACCTGCTCCGGGAGTCGAAGACGCAGGGGGCGAAGATCGAGGACGTGTTCAAGCGGGTGCGGCTGGGGGTGCGGCGCAAGTCCAGTGGCCGGCAGATTCCCTGGGAGAGCACGTCCCTGGAAGAGGATTTCTTCTTCGTGCCGCCCCCGCAGCTCAAGAAACTCTCTGACGAGGAGAAGGAGAAGCGCTACAAGGAGGAGACGGCGCTCTGGGAGCGGGTCGAGACCGCCCGGGACCCGGCGCCGCTGGAGGACTATCTGCGCCGCTACCCGAGCGGCAACTTCGCCGAGCTGGCCCAGCTCCAGCTCGACCGGTCGCTGGCGGCGCAGGGGGAGAAGAAGATCCAGATCGCCTTGGCCGAGGGCAACCCCTACACCAAGGGCTCGGCGGTCGCCAACACCGACCGCAAGGTCGGGGACAGCTACACCTACCGCGTGCTCGACCTCTCCTCGAAGAAGGAGCGGACGACGTTCACGTCCACGATCACGCGAATCACCGACACCGAGGTGACGTACGGCGACGGGCGCGTCACCGACCTCCTCGGCAACGTTCGGAGGACCGTGGACGGCGCGCGCTTCTCGGCCAACCAGGAAGTTCCCCTCGAGTACGCGGTCGGCAAGCGCTGGGTCACGCGTTACAGCAGCACCCCGCCACGGGGCACGACCGGCAGTGTCGAGATGCACTTCCAGGTCGTGACACGGGAGAGCATCACGGTTCCGGCTGGCACCTTCAATGCCTTTCGCGTCGAGGGCCAGGGCGTGGCCTGGGGCCAGCGGGGCGGCTTCCGCATCGTCCAGATTCGCCGGACGGACTGGTTCGCGCCTGACCGGGTCCGGGGAGCGGTCGCCTGGGAGCGGGACCGGCGGGCGGGGCCGGACGTGCTCACCTCCGACCGCGCGGAGCTGGTCTCCTACAAGGAATCCTAGCGGTCTCAGACAGCGCGAGAAGCCCCTCCCGACTCATTAGACCTCGACCGGACCGCTCAGGCGAAGACGTCGGCGACCGTGACGGCGACGTCCGGGAAAGCGAGCGGAGCGACGCTCTCGCCGCCCTCGGCGCGACGGTGCTCGCGGTAGCCGTCGCCCTGCGGCGAGCGATACACCTCGATCCATCCATCCCCGACGCTCACGACCCAGTACTCGGGAACGCCGGCGCCGGCGTAGAGGCGGAGCTTGTCCGTCCGGTCGTAGCGCAGTGAGGTCTCGGCAACCTCGATGACGAGCAGGGTGTCACCGGGTCTCGGTGCGCAGGTGACGTACGAGCGCGGGCGGAGCAGAGCGAGATCGGGCTCGGGGACGGAATCCGCAGCCAGGCGCGCGGGCCCCTGGATCCAGACGACCGCGCGATCGCCGACGCCGGTGACGAGGCGCTTCGTGAGATTCGCGACGCAGGCGCTGTGACGGTGGCTGATCGGGCTCATCTCGACGATCTCGCCGCGGATCAGCTCCAGCCGCTCGTCGGACCGGAAGATCGCGGCGGCGACCATCCGCTCGAACTCGTCGGCCGTGAACCTGCGCGCGCGCTCGACCTGGACCGCCATGACGGTGCTCCGCCCTGAGTATACGGCCGACACGACACGGGAGGTCCCCGGTCCCGTGATAGCCGCTGCCGGCGCCGCGCGGAAGTCCCTCAACGGATACGCCAGTGCCCGCGGGCCTTCATTTCCGGCGGCTCCGCTTCGGCCGCTCGATCGCGGCGCCCCACCGCGCGAGGAAGGCTGTGATGAAGGCGTGCTCCTTGGCGGGATCGACGGCCAATGGCGCCAGCGCCATGGCGACCGCCAGCGCGACGTGGTAGCCCTCCGAGCGGGACGCGACGGCGCGGCGATACGCCGGGTGCGCCTCGTTCACCCACACGGTGGACTCGACCAGCCGGCCCAGTTCGGGATCATCGGGTCGCGCCTCGAACTGGATGCTCAGGCCGTAGCGGGCGGGCCGGCGCGACCGCGGGCCCGCGGCAAGGTGGCCTGTCGCCGGCGGAGGTGGCGGAGTCCTCGGGGTCGATGGCTCGGTCGCCGCCGCCGACGGCACGGCCGGCGGCGGGGGCTGGGCCCCGGCAACCGCCGGCCGCTCATCCGTCGCGAGTGCCGGCTCGCGGACGGCGAGCAACGGGGCGGTATGGTCGCCACCGGCAGGCCCCCCACTGGCGACGGGTAGACGGCGCTGTCCGCCCGCGCGTTGCTCGACGAGGGTCGCGAGGAGCGGGAACTCGCCGGCCAGATCGGCGAGCACGACCTCCAGATCTCGCTCCACGGGCCGGGCGGCCCGGCGGCGCGTGCGCTCGGCGGGCTCACCGGTATCGCCCCACACGGCGAGCTGCCGCGATACCGCCTCCTGGATCGCCTTGCGATACGCGAGGTAGATCGCGCCGCGATGGCCCGCGCGGATGTAGACGGCCTTGTTCAGGGTGAGACACTCGGCGAGCGCTGTCACATCGATCAGCCCGCCCAGGCGCTCGGGCGCCGACGGGGCGACGCCGAGCCAGTCCCAGCCGCGCTTGATGACCTTGCCGAACGTGCTGACGGCGACGCCACGGAGCTCCTCGGGCAGCGGCGCGGCGTCGCGGATGAGGTAGCCCGCCCCGACGGGCTTGCGCTTGCGCGCGACGCGGATGGCGACGGTCGCGGCGTCCCGTGCCCGCCAGGTCATTCGCTCGAGAGCGCGCCCGTTGAGGACGACCGCGAAGCCGCGGGGATAGTGGGCGCCGAGGATCTCCCCGAGGGCCGGGTCGAGGAGGGGCTGGAAGTTCCGGCGGAGCGTGCCTTCGATGAACCCGGGGTCGAGCAGGGGCGACAGCGGGTTGGTCGGCGTGAGGCGCACAGCCGTCCCGTGTCCGGCGACGAGCCCCGGAGGCGGGATCCACCGCCACGGCGCCTTCTGGCGCGATGCCAGCCGCCAGGCCGAGGCCACGTGGCCCTTGCTCCGCCGGGTCTCGGTGACCACCTCGGCGCAGACCAGCAACGCGATCTTGATGCCGATGCCCGCAAACCCGATGCCGGCGCCGCGGACCTTCGTGGTCGATGCGATGTCGTGGTAGCGGGCCAGATCGCGCCGCCGCATGCCGGCGCCGTCATCCACGATGGTGAGCGCAGGTGCCGTCGCGTCGGTGGTGATAGCGATCTGAGCAGCGCCCGAGTCGAGCGCGTTGGCGACGATCTCGGTGAGGATGGTCTCCTCGGTGGACCCGGGGTAGGCATCGCGCAGATCCTCGAGGAGGTGGTGGAGATCGACCCGTGTCTCGCCCATGGGTCAACTGTGCTCCTTCGCCTCCGCGAAGACCTTCTTCGCCGCGAGCAGCGCCTCCCGCACGACCGGCAAGCCCACGTAGGCGGACATATGCAGCAGCACCTCCGTCAGCTCCTCCTGCGTCCAGCCCTGGCGCAGGGCGATCCGGAGATGGATGGGCAGCTCCGGCGCCCGTCCCGTCGCCGCGACGGACACGACGCACACGAGCGCCCGCGTCTTGAGATCGAGTCCTGGCCGTGTCCAGAGGGTGCCGAACGCCGTCTCGGTCAGGAGGTCGACGAACTTCCGCATCGTGGGGTCGTCGTACGTCGTGCGATCCGCGTGCTCGACGAAGGCGTCGCCCAGCAACTGGCGGCGGAGCTGGCGCCCGCGGCGGTAGGCCTCGCTCTCGGCCATACACTCCTCCTTGCCGGGAAGAATACTCCAGCCGCGCAGCCAGCTCGCGGCCCGGGCGGGCGCGGTATGATGGGGCCGTTCGCCGCCATGTCTCGCACCTCGAGCTTCACCCCGCGCGAGCTCCGCTCCCTGCGCGCGCTCCGGACACCCCACGGCGTCCAGCGGGCGTTGGACGCGATGCCCTACCACATCGCGTCCACCGTCTGGGCGCCGCGGCGCGTGCTCCGGGAGCGGACCGCCCACTGCCTGGAGGGCGCGATCTTCGCGGCCGCGGCGCTCCGGGTGCTCGGCTTCCCGCCGCTCCTGCTCGACCTGGAGGCGGTGCAGGACACCGATCACGTGATCGCGGTCTACCAGGAGCGCGGGCACTGGGGCGCCATCGCGAAGTCGAACTTCTCGGGCCTCCGCTATCGCGAACCGGTCTACCGGACGGTGCGCGAGCTCGCGATGAGCTATTTCGAGGGCTACATCAACCTTCGCGGCGACCGCACGCTGCGCGCCTGCTCCCGCCCGGTCAACCTCGCGCGCTTCGACCGGAGCCATGCCGGCTGGATGACGTCGGACGCAGACCTCTGGTTCATCCCGGAGTACCTGGTCGGCGTCCCGCACCGGCCGCTCCTCACGCCGTCCATGATCCGGGGCTTGACGCGCGTGGATCAGCGCTCGCTCCAGGCCGGGCTCGTGGGCTACCGCGAGCCCTGACGGGCCGGGTTCGCTAGTCCTGGAACACCATGCGCCGAAACGCCTCGGCGGCGCCGAGCCGGCGGCGCGCGCCCTGCTGCCGGGCCCAGCCGCGGATCATGGCCGACGGGTCCCAGTCGCCCATCTGGCTCCGGTGCTCGCGGAGCGCCCGGATCTTGACGTCGAGGACGCCGGCGATGTCCACGAACGTGTCGGCGCGCTCGGCGCCGTGGAGCCACACCTCGCGCACGTGATGCGGCTCGAGTCCCTCATCGAGCAGCTCGGGGAAGATGAAGCGCGTCTCCGCCGACGGAAAGACGGCGTCGAGCGCCACGTCGGCCGCCACGCGGTGGTCGGGATGGTTCAGGTAGCGGGTGCCGTAGAAGCGCGTCGTCGGGTCGCCGCACACGACGGCGTGGGGGCGGTGGCGGCGGATCGCGCGCGTGAGGTCGCGCCTGAGCGCAATCGACGGCTGGAGGATCCCGTCCTCGTAGCCGAGGAAGAGGACTTCGGCGATGCCGAGCACCCGGCAGGCCGCGCGCTGCTCTTCCTCACGAATCTTCACCAGGCGCTCCCGCGTCATGTCCGCGGGCGTGGCGTGGTTCGAGCCGGCCTCGCCGCTCGTGAGGCAGACCGTCACGATGTGACTGCCCGCGCGCGCCCACTTCGCCAGCGTCCCCGCGACGGTGAACTCCTGGTCGTCGGGATGCGCGTGGACGGACACCACGCGCGTGGGCGCGGGCGGCTCCTTGCGGCGCGTCGCTCTCGCTCCGACCACCGGCGTACGCTCACGCGCCGGCGAGCGCGCGCCCCCAGCGGTCCGCGAACGCGACCTCGGCGACCGGGCGGCGCGGCGGCCGCCCGAACTTCCGCAGCGGATAGCCGAGCGGGATCAGCGCGGTGGTCTCGACCCCCGCCGGGATGCCGAGCAGCTCCTTCACCTGCGCATCGCGAAATCGGTGGATCGTCGTCAGACAGGAGCCGATGCCAAGGGCGCGGGCCGCGAGCAGGATGTTCTGCACGGCCGGGTAGATGGAGGCGCCGGTGGTGAGCGTGGGAGCGCCGTCGGCCGCGATGCACGCCAGGACGAGCACGGGCGCCTCGCCGAGATGCTCGGCCAGGTGGCGTGCCGACGCCACGAGCTTCCCCGCGGGGCTGTCGGGCGGCGCCGCCGCCGCGTCGCGGTAGTACGGCACGTTCATCAGCTCGCCCCACGCCTCGCGGTACAGCGCGCCGAGCCGTGCACGCGTCGCCGTGTCGCGGATCACGACGAAGCTCCAGCCCTGGCGGTTGCCGCCGCTCGGCGCGCAGACGGCGGCGTCCATGATCTGCCGGAGCACGACGTCGGGGATCGGGTCGGGCCTGAGGCGTCGGATGGCCCGCTGCGTCGTCACCACGTCGAAGAAGTCCATGGTCCCTCCCGGCGCCCAGAGTACCATCCCCGTGGAGCCCCTCTTCCACGTTGATCGGCTGCCACGGACGCTACGATCATGGGCCCGATGACCGTCAGCGATCCGCCCCTCAAGAGCCGCCGGTGGACACGAGTCGAGTACGAGCGACTCGTGGAGCACGGCGTCTTCCGCGAAGACGAGCAGCGAGCTACTCGACGGCTTGCTCGTCGTGCGCGAGCCTCAGGGGAGCCGCCATGGCGCCGCGGTCACGGCCGTGCAGCGCGTGTCGACGCGGACGTCCGGGGACGATTTTGTGATCAGGCCGAAACTCCCCGTTGCGCGTAACCTACCTGACGTCCGAGACCTCGCCGTGATAATCCCGCCGGGAGGATATTCGATCGGCCTCCCGGTGGGACTACCACCCTTTTTGAAGCCCGTCGGCGCATCGCCCCCTCGCCCTGCCCCGCAGTGTGTCCAACTCTGAGAGGCACGTCGGCTGGGCGCTCTCCCAAATCTTGCCTAAGTATATAATTCTAAATAATTTTATAGCTGTATCTTCTTTTCGACCCCCGACAGACCATTGAAGGTTGGCTCGCTAGGTAGTAATCTGCTACCAAGCCGGTAGTAAAGAGCTACCAGTCTTTGGGAGGCCAGGGATGACGGCGCCTGTCAAGGTCTCGGATCAGTTGCTGGCTCTCGCGCGCGAGGAAGCCCGGAGCACGCACCGCTCGGCTACCGCCCAGATAGAACACTGGGCGACTCTTGGTCGGGCTGTTGAAGTGATGGTGGCATATCGGGAAGTGCTGGCACTCAAGAGAGCCGGCCAAACACTGCCAATTCCGACGTTCATCCGGCGTGAAGAAGTGCATGAACTACTGGCTCGGCTTGTCGAAGACGTAGACCGAAAGAACGTTAAGACGCGCATTCGCGCCGCGGGGACGCCGCTCTACACAACCGACCCAGCATACCCAGGGGCAATCGTCGAGATCCAAACCGACGGGACTCGGGTTCCGGGTCGTCTAGAGGGCCGCCGATTTGTGCCGCTGGAGGGGAAGTCAGCGACTACGCAGAAGTGAACGCTGGTCCGCTGGAATCGATCCGCGCTGCGCTGCTGACCCAGCCGGTCCTAATATTTCTCGCGGGTCCCAACGGCTCTGGGAAGACGACTTTCTTTGAGGAGTACCTCGACCGTCTCGGGCTGCCATATGTCAACGCGGACCGGATTGCGCGGGCTCTCCACAAAGTCGACCCAACCGCCTTGTCCGACGACATCGACCGCCGCGCCTTTGGGGAAGCCGAGAGACTTCGAAGTGCGTTGTTGGAGGCCCGTCTCTCCTTCTGTACCGAGACTGTTTTCTCAGACCCCGCGAGTGCCAAGCTAAGGTTTCTCGAGGAGGCCCGGAGTCGCGGGTTCGCGGTATTCCTGGTTTTCATCGGTCTCGACAGCCCTGTTCTCGCCGTTGCACGAGTGAAGCAGCGAGTCGAACACGGTGGTCACGATATACCGGACGAGAAGTTGCGTGCACGCTTTCCGCGGACGGTAGCCAACTTACGTGCCGCGATTCCGATCGTCGATGAAGCGTTCTTGTTCGACAACAGCTCTTACGACACACCGTACCGTGTCGTCGCCGTCTATCGGGACGGCCAACTTGTGAGCCATCACCCACCCCTGCCTCCCTGGACGGAGGGACTTCCCGGGCTGTGACCCTTTGCCAGAAAAGGGCCTCTTCGGTTGAGAGGACGGATGAGTCGGAGGGCAGGCCGGTGTTTCAGTCCCGTCCGTTTTCACGGGTTTGGGCGCGGTTCAGCCGAGCAGAGGGAGCCATTCCTGCGGGTGGTCGCCTCAGCCTGCGCCCTTCTCGATCTTCGCCCAGGTGTCGCGGAGCCCGACGGTGCGGTTGAAGATCAGGCCCGAGGGTGATGAGTCGCGCGAGTCCACGCAGAAGTAGCCCTGGCGCTCGAACTGGAAGCGGGACTCGGGCGGGGCGCCGGCCAGCGCCGGCTCGACGCGGCAGCCGCTGAGCGCCTCGAGCGAGCGCGGGTTCAGCTCGGACTTGAAGTCGTCGGCCTCGTCGGGCTTGGGGACCGAGAAGAGGCTGTCGTAGAGGCGGATCTCGGCGGAGATCGAGTGGGCCGCCGAGACCCAGTGAATGGTGCCCTTGACCTTGCGCCCGCGCGCGTCGCCGCCGCGGCTCTCGGGGTCGTAGGTGCAGCGTACCTCGGTGATCTCGCCCGTCGTCGCGTGCTTCGTGACGCCGGTCGCCTTGACGATGTAGGCGTAGCGCAGGCGCACCTCCGCACCGGGAGAGAGCCGGAAGTACTTGGGCGGCGGGGGATCGCGGAAGTCGTCCTGCTCGATGTAGAGGACGCGTGAGAAGAGGACTTTGCGGGTGCCGGCGGACGGGTCCTCCGGATTGTTGACCGCCGGGAGCTCCTCCACCTGACCCTCGGGGTAGTTCTCGATCACCAGCTTCAGGGGCCGCAGCACGGCCAAGCGGCGGAGCGCGCGCTTGTTCAGGTCCTCGCGCACGCAATGCTCGAGGAGCGCCACGTCCACGAGGTTGTCGGCCTTGGCGATGCCGATGCGCTCGCAGAAGTCGCGGATGGCCTCGGGCGTGTAGCCGCGGCGGCGGAGGCCGGCGAGGGTCGGCATCCGTGGGTCGTCCCAGCCCGAGACGACACCCTCCTCCACCAGCGTGAGGAGCTTCCGCTTCGACATGACCGTGTGCGAGAGATTCAGCCGCGCGAACTCGATCTGACGCGGGTGGTAGATGCCGAGGGCGTCGAGGTACCAGTCGTAGAGCGGGCGGTGGTCCTCGTACTCGAGCGTGCAGAGGGAGTGCGTCACGCCCTCGATCGAGTCCGACTGGCCGTGGGCCCAGTCGTACATGGGATAGATGCACCACGTGTCGCCCGTGCGCTGGTGCGCGGTCTTCCTGATCCGGTACATGACGGGATCGCGCAGGTTGACGTTGCCCGCGGCCATGTCGATCTTGGCGCGGAGGACCTTGGTGCCGTCGGCGAACTCGCCCCGGCGCATGCGCTCGAAGAGGCCGAGGTACTCCTCCCCCGGGCGGTTGCGGTAGGGGCTCTCCCTGCCGGCTTCGGTCAGGGTGCCGCGGTGGTCGCGGATCTCCCCCGCCGAGAGGTCGTCGACGTAGGCCGTGCCCGCCTTGATGAGCTGTACCGCCCAGTCGTAGAGCTGCTGGAAGTAGTCGCTCGCGTGGTAGAGGTGGGCGCCCCAGTCGAAGCCGAGCCAGCGCACGTCGCGCATGATCGCGTCGACGTACTCCTGGCTCTCCTTGGTCGGGTTCGTGTCGTCGAAGCGGAGGTGGCAGCGCCCGCCGAACTCCTGCGCCAGGCCGAAGTCGAGGCAGATGGCCTTGGCGTGGCCGATGTGGAGATAGCCGTTCGGCTCGGGCGGAAAGCGCGTCACGGCGCCCTCGAAGCGGCGGGTCCTCAGATCCTCGATGACGGCGTCGCGGATGAAGTTGGAGGCCTTGGGGGTCTCGCCCGGCGTCATGGCGCTGATGCTACCTCCACCCGGGCGTCGTTGAAGCAGGCCCCCTCCGAGATGTCGCCGTGGTGGGCCGGGCAGAGCGCCGACACGGTCTGACCGTTGTCGCTGGTGGCGAGCCAGGCGCCCTTCAGGGTGGCGACGACGCCGGGCGGCACCGCGTCGGTGACCCGGAGCGGCAGGTGGATCTCGCCGAGGTCGTTCCACGCCCGGACACGCATGCCGTCCCGGAGACCACGAGCGCGAGCGTCGTCGGGATGCATCTCGAGGGGCGGTGTCGGGGCACTCCCGGGGAGGCCGCCGAAGGTGGACGTGATGCGCTGGTCGGAGGCCGGCGAGAGGAGCGTCAGCGGGTAGGACGACTCGCAGGGCCGCCAGCTCGGCAGCCGCGCGCCGTACTTCCGGTCGAGGTAGCTCGACGCCAGCTCCACCTTGCCCGAGGGCGTCTTCGGGAAGACGTTTGCGAACAGGAGAGCGTCGGCGCCGTCGACCGTCATGGCGAGCGCGCGGTCGGTGGGGAGCCGGCTCGGCCGGATCCCCTGGAGGCGCGGATCGTCGGGATCCACGGCCTCGTCCATCAGCTCGGCGTCGCTCGTCTTGAAGATCGGGTCGGTGAAGCCGAAGCGGGCGGCCAGGCGGCGGAAGATCTCGGTGTTGGGCAGGGCCTCGCCCTCCCGCGGGATCACGGGCTCCGCGCGCTGGAGCCAGTGCTGCCCATAGGCCGCGTAGAGGTCGTCGTGCTCGAAGTGGCTCGAGGCCGGCAGCACGATGTCCGCCCACGCCATGCTGTCGGTCATCGCCACGTCGGCGCCGACCACGAAGAGGTCTGCGCGCGCGAGGCCGCGGCGGAGACGGTTCTGGTCGGGGTGCACGATCAGGGGATTGTGGTTGTAGATGAAGAGCGCCTTGAGGGGCGGGGAGAGGTGCGGGTCGTTCAAGTGCGCGCCCACGTCGATGATGTTGAGCGTGCGGGTCCCGTCGGGCACGAGGTCGGGCCGCTGGAGCCGCTTCGGCGTCTTCGGGAACGCGAAGGAGGCGCCGTTGACGAGCCCGCCGCCTGGCACGCCGAACTTCCCGGCTAGCGCGGGCAGCGCGAAGATCGCGCGGATGCCGCTTCCGCCGTTTCGGTTCCGCTCGAGGCCGTTGCCGACGCTGATCGCCGCGGGCGCGAGCGTCCGGTACCACTCGGCGAGCGTGCGGACCGCGGCCTCGGGGAGATCGCAGATGCGCGCGGCGTCGGCTGGCGTGAAGCGGCGCGCGAGCGCCATGTACTCCTCGAAGCCCTCGACGTGGCGGTCGATGAACTCGCGGTCGAGGCCGCCCTGGCGCTCGAGCTCGGCGGCCAGCGCCCAGGCGAGGACGACGTCGGTTCCCGGCCGGAGCGCCAGGTGGAGGTCCGCCTGCTCGGCGATCTTGGTGCGCCGGGGATCGACGACCACGAGCCTGGCGCCGGTCTTCCGGGCCCGGTTGATCACCGGGGTGAGGTGGAGGTTCGACCACGTGACGTTGTTGCCCCACGCGATGACGAGCTTGGCGTGCGCGACCTGCTCGGGCCGGATGCCGGGGACCGGGCCGAAGGTGCCCGCCCACGCCTCGGTCCGCACGCCCCCGCAGAGCGGCTTCCGGTCGAGGATGCTCGCGCCGAGCCGCCCGAAGAACCGGAGATCCATCGAGCCGGCGGCGAGCATGCCGTGGGGGCCCGCGTAGTTGAGGGGCAGGATGGCCTCCCGCCCGTGGGCGGCGATGATCGCCGTGAAGCGCTCGTGGATCAGATCGAGCGCCTCCTCCCACGAGAGGCGCTCGAAATGCCCACCGCCCTTCGGCCCGACTCGGCGGAGCGGCGTCCGGATGCGGCGCTCGCCGTGGACGAACGCCGGATACGCGCGGGGCACCTTGGCGCAGAGGACGCCGTCGGTGTAGGGGTTGGCGCGCGACCCCCGAATGGCGACGACCCGCTCGTCCTCGACGGTGACCGTGAGGCTGCAGGTGTCGGGGCAATCGAGGGGGCAGACGCTCGCGCGCTCGGCTCTCATTCCGTGTCTCCCGGGATCACGAGGTGACTGTGCCCGCTCACCCTATCACAGGCTTGTGGACGGGCTGATCTAGAGTACAATGACCGCCGGCCCATGGACCGGCGGAGTGGGGACCGAGGGAAGAGGACGGGCGCGCCGCGGACGATCATGCTGCGGCTCACGCCGGAGCGCGCCCTCGCGCGGGCCTCGCGGCGGTTCCTGGCCGAACGGGTGGACCGCTGTTCCAAGTGCGGCAGCACGTTCCTCGGCCACGAGCCGGCGTTCGTCCACTGCCATTACTGCGGCCGGATGGCGCGGATCAAGAACGCCTCGCTCCTCGCCCAGGAGCTGTTCGAGCTGCGCTCCGGCATGCGCCTGGCCTCCTGACCGCTCCGCGCTACGAGACGTCCACCCTCCCCCGCGCTCTGAGACCGCCTTGCGCTTGAAGACGCCCGCCCTCCCGCCCGCTACGAGACCGCCCGGCGCTTGAAGCGGACGTAGTCGACCAGGACGTACTCGCCGAGGCGGTCCGGGGTGGCGAAGAAGGCCCGCCCGTGGTTGATCCGGGCCATCTCGGCGACGAACTTCGTCAGCGTCGGGTTCTGCTCCAGCATGAAGGTGTTGATGGTGATGCCCTCGCGGGTGCAGCGCTGCACCTCCTTGAGCGTCTCCTGGACCGTGCGCCGGCTGGGCGGGTAGGCGAACTCCGCCTCCCCGCCCTCGAGGTGCGCGGTCGGCTCGCCGTCCGTGACCATGATGACCTGCTTGTTCTGGCACTTGTCGCGGGCCAGGAGCTGGCGCGAGAGGAGGAACCCCGCGTGCATGTTGGTCCCGACGTTCCAGTCGCTCCAGGAGAGACCCGGGAGCTGCTCGGCGCTGAACTCGCGCGCGTAGAGCGAGAAGCCGACGATGTGCAGGCTGTCGCGTGGGAACTGGCCGCGGATCAGGGCGTGCAGCGCGAGCGCGACCTTCTTCGCGGGCACGA
>JACQWC010000253.1 GCA_016209635.1 Candidatus Rokuibacteriota bacterium
AGTGGGAACGTCGTGCGATGCTTACTCTTTATCGCTCCTACTCGCTCAGCGTCACTCGCACCAAAAGCGGCCTGGCAGGACTCTCAAGGCTGAAACACGGGTTCGAATCCCGTTGGGGCCACCAGTTCCACGACGGGCAGTTACGCTGTCGCCCCCCCACAGGCCGCCGGCTCACCTCGGAGCACCCGTCGTGCCTCGCGCTCCAACTCCCGGGCGCGGTGCAACCAACCTTGGGACTTGACCCCACCTGAAAATCACGCGACGAAGGGGATAGGCGAAGGCTGACCGATTTAAGCCTTGACTCTCCCCCTCAGGGGAGGGTTTACCCTCGTCCCAGGATATGGATGCTGGCCTTTGGCCAGCCCGGAGGGATGGCGATGAAACTCGATCAGGCCGAGACGGAGCAGCGACACAGGACGAGCCGACCCTTGCCGCTTCTGCGGGAAACGAAGCCGGACTGCGGTGATGGCACCTGCGGTTGCGGCTGTGGCCTCCCGCTCACCAAAGAGGGTGTCTGCACCTGCGGCTGTGGACGCCCGAGCGAGCGCTAGGCCGAATGGCTCGGCAGGTAGCCGGCCGCTCACAATAGGCGAGGTCTCGCGGCGCTCGGAATTCAGCATCAAGACGCTGCGCTTTTACGAGCGTCGGGGACTTTTGCCGCCATCGGGCCGCAGCGCCGGCGGATTCCGCCTCTACACCGAAGCGGATCTCGGGCGGCTGGAGTTCATCCGAGAGGCGAAGGCCCTGGGGCTTGCCCTCGATCAAATCCGCGAACTACTCGCGGCCACGCGAGAGAGGAGTTGCCGGATGACACGGCCGCTCCTCTTGCGCGTCCTGGATCAGCGGCTCGCGCAGACTTCAGAGCAGATCGAGACACTCCGGCGTCTCAGGCAACGGTTGCAGCGGCGCCGACGCGAACTAGTCCGGCGTCCTCCGACCGATCATCGCCTAGGTTACTGTGCCTGCTTCGGCGAAGGCCAGGCACTCATCCCACTATCCGCCCTCTCTGGGAAAGCACGAGGCCTGCGAGGCTCCTAGAGGATCGCGAGTGTTCTTCATGCTCTTACAGCACTTTGACCCGACGCGGCACCGGGATGTCCACTCGCTTGACACTCCCCAGGTAGTCCATCACGACGTCGTAGGCAGGGGGACCATCCACGTCCCTCCGGCTCGCCCACCCGGTCACCTTGTAGGACCGCGCGAGGTCGAGCGCGCGGCCCCCGACCGCGACCTCGCTGATGCGCCGGCCCGCCGCGTCGGCTGGCTTGATGGCGTAGGTCGCGCCCCCCACGCGCACCATGTCGCCGCCTTGCCGGTAATAGGGATCGGGGTGGAAGAGGTTATCGGCAACGTCTTCCATCACGGCCTTGATCTCCGCCCCGGTCATCTCCTGCACCCAGCTGTTCGGGTACGTGAGGCTCATGTGGGAGAAGACGTCTTCGCGCGTGATGGCCTGGCCGGGCAGGATCGTGACTCCCCAACGGAACCCCGGGGAGAACGCCACCTGGGCGTCGTGTCGCTTCAGCAGCGCCTCCAGGATGATCTCGTCGAAGCTCCCGTTGAAGTTCCCGCGGCGGTACAGGAGCGTGTCGGAGACGGCCAACACCTCTGCGAGCCTCGGCTCGTGCGCGGCGCGGATCGTCCGGATCAACGCCGCCATGGCCGGATCCTCCGGAATGATGGTGGAGAGGACGGGCATCAGCTTGTACCGGTGGCCGACGACCCGTCCGCCGCGGACGTCCAGGTCGAGCCGGCTCAGGAACTTGCCGTGGGCGCCGGAGTTGACGACGATCGTCGCGCCGACGAGGATCGGCCGGGGCAGAGCGTCGTGGGTGTGACCGCCGAGGATCACGTCGAGGCCCTTCACCCGGCGGGCCATCTTGAGATCCGCGTAGATCCCGTTGTGGCTGAGCAGGACGACGAGGTCGACCCGCTTGCCATCGCGCAGCTCGTTCGCCAGCTTCTGCACCTGCTCTTCTTGGAGGCCGAAGGTGAGGTTCGGCACGAACCGGAGGGGGTGCGAGACGGGAACGTACGGGAAGGCCTGGCCGATGACGCCGACCCCGACCCCGCCGACCTCGCGCACCGTGTACGGATGGAACACCGGGTCACCCCAGGTGGCGTCTTTGACGTTGTGGGCGATGAAGTCACCCCGGAAGAGGCCGCGTGTCTCGAGGTCGCCGAACAGCTCCTTGACGCGCTCGATGCCGTAGATGAACTCCCAGTGCGGGGTGAAGACGTCGACTCCCAGCTCGTTCATGGCGCGCACCATGTCCTCGCCCCGCGACCAGAGCGCGGTGGCCGAGCCCTGAATCGTGTCGCCGCCGTCGAGGAGCAGGACCCGGCCGGGCCGCTCGCCGCGGCCCCGCTTGACCAGCGTGGCCAGGTGAGCGTAACCCCCCATCCGTCCGTAACGCGCGGCCAACGCCGGGAAGTCGAGGTGCGTGTATGCATAGGCCTCCAGCGTCCCGCGCTTGATGCCGTACGCGGCCAGAGCCGCCGCGCCGGTGACGTACGGAGGCTTGCCCTTCTCGGGACCCACGCCCAGGAGGGTGTCCGGCTCTCGGTAATAGACCGGGAGAAGGGTGCCGTGGGAATCGGTCATGTGGAGCAGGGTCACGTTGCCGAGCGCGGGGAAGTCGAGTAACCGCTCGGGGGCCATGGCGGCCGCCAGCGCCCGGCGGGGTGCTCCGACCAGGCCCGAGCCCATGGCCAGCTTCACGAAATCGCGGCGCGTGACTTCCATCGACTGCTCCCACCGGCCAGGTCGCCGGGGCTTCGCCTCTTGCTAGGGCTCGCGCACCAGTTCGCCATAGGCCCGCAGATAGAGGGCCGTGTCGGCGACCGCCTTGACCGAAGTCATCTCCGGCTCGCCGGCGAACACGACGTTGACCCGACCACCGAGCGTCGCGAGCGCCCGCCTGGCGGCGTCGCGATACTCCGCGCGCCCCGTCGCCTGGTGGGCGCGGACGAGGGCCAGCGCTATCACACCGTTCGCCTCCAGGGGGACCTCGGCCTCGCCGGCCGCCCGCGCGCCCGAGCTGCTTGCGTCGACGAACACGCCGCGTGCCGGGTCAACGAGCTCGGCGAGCGCGTAGCCGATCACGCGCTCGGCCGCCGCTCGGTACATGGCTCGGCCCGACACTCGATGGCCATCGAGGAACGCCAGCGCCGCCCACGCGTTGGCCTCGAGCCGGCCGCGCAGCTGACCGGCTCCGGTCCTCCCGTCGAGCATGTGGTAGACACCTCGGTCCGTCAGGAAGCGCTGACGCATGAGCTCGAGGGAGCTGAGGGCAGCGTCCCGGAGATCGTGCCGGCCCGCGCTCTGCCCGACTGCCAGGAACGCCACGATGGCTTCGCCGTTCGAGGCGGCGAGCTTGTCGCGGTTGACCGGGGGCTTCGGGGCAGCGCGCCGCAGCGTGGCGGAGAGGCGGTAGTAGGCGGGGTCCGCCGTCTGACTGTTGAAGAAGCCCCCCTGCTGGCGGTCATAGAGTGTCCGGAGAACGTAGGCGGCGGTCGCGTCCGCGGCCTCGCGATATGACCGCTTGCGCGTCATCCGGTGTGCGCTGTCGAGCGCCACCAGCAGGGCGGCGTTGACGTGCAGCAGCTTCTCGTAGCGGGGATCGCTCCAGTCCCGTCCGGCCGCGTAGTGGAAGAAGCCGCCTTCGACCGCGTCGTAGAGGCCCCGGAGGCTCCCGTCCAGCGTCCTCTCGATCGCGACGGCGCGTCGCCGGTCGGGCGCGACGGACTCGTGCTCGGCCAGGAGGGCGAGCAGGCGGCCGTGGGGCGCCTTGCTGCCAGCGCCAAACCCGCCGTGGGTCGTGTCGGCCTGCTCGTCGACATACCGGGCGAGGGCCTCGACGAGGTGCCGGTACGCGTCGGCCGAGACGGGGACTGCTGGCGCCGGGCCTTCCCGGGACGGTGCTGGCTCCACCGGCGACGCTCTGGCCAGCGTGCTCCGCACGTCGCTCTCGACGCGGTTGAGGACGTCGAGGAAGTCCTGCGTCTTGAGGGCTCCTGCGAAGGATTGCCGGACCCGGCCGTCAGGGCCGAAGAGGACGACCATTGGCAGCCCCCGCACGTGCTTCCTGGCGAGGTCCGGATGGCGGTCGTGGTCTACGAAGACGTTCAGCCAAGCGCGGTTCAGGTAGCCGGCGACGTGCTCGGCGCGCAGCGTGTCCTGCTCGAATGTCTTGCACCAATAACACCAGACGGCGCTGATGAGCATGAACACCGGCTTGCCGTCGCGCGCGGCCTGGTCGAAGACCGCTGGCGAGGGCTCCTGGAAGCGAATCTTCCCGGTGTGATGCGTATACGCCGACGCGGCGCCAGCCGCGAGCAGGGCGCCGACGGCGAGCCCCCAGCACGTGGCCAGCGATCTATGGCCGTGGAACGGCGCCATAGCGCAACAGGATCTCCTGGACCTCGCCGCTGGCGAGGAGTCGGCCGATCGCCTGGTCAACGGCCCTCGTGAGCCGCTGGTCGCTGGCCCGGGTGGCGACGCCGAGGGCGATTTCGAGGCTCGGCTCGTCCAGCGGGATGACGGTGAGCGCAGGCTTGTCCCGGGCCAACCAGCTCGCGATCGGGAGAGGAAGGAGCGCCGCCGCCGCTTCGTCCGCGTCGACGGCGTGAAGCGCCGCTTCCTGCCGCTTGTAGATCCCGCGCTCGATTCCCTTCTCGAGCAGGTAATAGTCGGCGGGCCGGCCGGCGTCGACGGCCACGCGCTTGCCGGCCAGGTCCCCGATCCCACGGATCCCGGCGGCGGACTTCACCACCAGGGCGTGCTTCATCGTGTAGTAGGGGCGGCTGACCGCGATCCAGGGCTGCGACGCCTTGAAGCGCGCGGAAGGCGGGAGCCCCATGAAAACGTCGCACTTCCCCTTCTGCAGCTCCCACACCGGTCGCACCCACGTCAGGATCCACTCAAGGCGCGGTTCCACCCCCAGGTCGCGCGCCACCAGGGTCGCCAGCTCCACCTCGAAACCCTGGGGGCCGGAGCTGGAGCTCGAGAAGGGAAGGTTCGACGGGTCGGCGCAGATGCGGACGTAGCCCTTTTGTTGAGGGCTGGCGACGCCCTCCTCCTCTGCCACCGCGAGGATGGGGACGAACGCTAGGACCGCGACGATCACCCGCGCATGTCCCATCGTGCGAGCGCACAGCGACCGGGAAGACATGAGACTCCCTTCCGGCCGGCCCCTGCCAGCCCACCTCGGATCTGCCACTCGCCCGCACCGTGGAAGGCGACTCGCGCTCCGGATGGCGGCCTGCGAGCGTGTCCGCCCTGAGCTCCGCCCAAGCCCGACCGATTGCCGTCGCTCCCGGCAGGGTCCCGATCAGCGTGGCCTTCCCGCATCGATCATGCGCTTGCGGGGCGCCGAGCGGAACTCAAGGATGTCGGTCCCCGCCGCGACCCAGGTCAAGACTATCGCCGCCCACGAGGCTCCCACTGCCAGGACCCGACGTCGTCCGTTCCCTGAGTCGCTGAGGGACCCATCGTTTGACCTCCTTGTGCCTCTCCCTCCCGCCCATCACGTTCCGCCGCACCCATCGCGGCGCTCCCTGGCACGGATGAGAGCCTTCGCTCGCCCTCTGCTCGCGGTACAGGCGTGCGACGTTCTCCCAACGGATGTTCTGCATGAAGGCGTCCACGTAGGCGGCGGCGCTCGCGCCGTAATCCATGTGGTAGGAGTGCTCGTACATGTCGAGCGCCAGGATCGGCGTGCCACCGCCAGCGCCTGCGTGTTGTCGGCCGCCCACTGGTTCACCAGCGAGATGCCGTCGCCACCCAGGCTGTCGAAGTAGGGCTTGTGGAGGATCATCGAGTTCATCGCGATGAGCTCCTCGCATTTCAGCCCGTTGATGATGAAGACCGGTGTCTTGGCGAAGTCCAGCGCAGGGAGCTCACAATCAGCTTCTCCGACAGCCCCTTAAGGCGGGTCGGGTCGCACGACAAAGGCTTGATCGAGTACGTCATGGTCTCTCGGCTTGGCTTAACCGCCTCCGGTGACGCCACGGACGGTGAGGTCGTCGAAGGCGGTGATCGAGTCAGCCTTCGTCCAAAGGCCGACGCGTCCGGCCCGGAACCGAGTGTCGCGATGATCGAGCAGCAGCGTGCCGTTGAGCCAGCCCTGGATCCGGTCGCTGACGGCCACGACGCGGACCGCGTGCCACTGCCCCAGCGCCGGCGCCTTGACCCGGGCGCTGGCGAGCTGCCGGCGGGCGCGCTCGTAGTAGTACAGTCGGAAGGTGTCCTCGAGGGCGTTGGCCCGGATCACGTAGTACCGGCCTTCGGAAAAGCGGAACACGATGCCGCCAGAGGCATCCTCCCGGCCCGACATTGGCTTGAACCGGACCGAGACCTCAACGTCTGAATACGGCCCGCCGGGCGCGACGATGACATTGAAAGCGTTTCTCACCGCCCGCTGGACCAGGACGCGCTTGCCGCTCGGCGCGCCGGCCATCTCCTCGACGGCCCACTGGCCACCGACGGTCGTCCAGCTCTCCACGCCTTTGGGCCCGAAATCGAACCGCTCGACGGGTAGGGTGTCAGGCACCTTGAGCTCCTGGGCGGGGCTGGCCCGGGGCGCGAACAGCGGCGCCCCAAGCGCGCCGAGCATCGCCTTGAGGATTCTCCGGCGCGACCATCGAATCAGCATGAACCGCGCCTCGTCGAGTCCTCGGACCTCGACTCCTCACGCGCCGCTGCGGCGCCCAACCGTCCGGTCCATGCCGGCCACATCAGCTATCGAGATCCGTGTCATCGGGTGCTCCTCCCTCGTTAACTTCGCTGCTTGAGGGCGGCATAGAGGCCGTCGCAGACGGCCATACCGCGCTCGAGGAGCTCGTCGTCCTCGTGGATCGTCGCCGCCATCCCCTGGATCATCAGGTCCACGCCGCTGGCCTCATGGCAGGCGAACTTGCCGTCCCTGAGATCAGCCTCGTGCACGATCTCCGCGATGATCCTGAGTCGCCGGTCCTTGAGGCTGAAGCGCTTGAGTAGTGTCTCGAACGTGCAGTCCTCGCCGTGATGGCCAAACTCGGCGCCCAGGATGTCGAAGGGGATCCCCTTCTCGGACGCATCGGAGGGATCGGCGAAGGCGAACTGCGCTTCGGGGTCGAGGAACCGCTTGATGAGCCAGGCGGACGCGATCCGGTCGATGTGGGGCCGCGGGCGGGTGACCCAGGTGCTGCCCGTCGGCGGTAGCGCGGCGCGCCGCTTGCCCCGGGCGAGGCCGGGCCGGCGCTCGAACTCCTGGAGCCGCCGCGCGGCCCGGTCCCAGAGCTGCCGTGCGCGGCGCCCGAGCGGCGCCTCGAGGTAGTCGATGGCTCGGACACGGTCGAACTCGCGCTTGAGCGCGTCGAGTCGAGCCCGGGCCGGCTCGAGGGATCCACGGGGTCCCACCCGGTGGTGGTCCAGCTGAGCGAGCAGGCCCTGGCACCGCGCGACGAGCGGCTGGTAATCGGCCGCGCGCGCCTTGTGGAACAGCGCGGCGACCTCTTCGTCGCGCATCGTCTCGATGCCGTCCACGCGGAGCAGCGTCGCGTCGCCGCGGCACGAGCGGATCTCCTCGACCAGCCACTGGAAGCGCTCCAACGTCTCGGGCGTCTCCGGCAGAAGCCAAGCGGCCCCCCGGAGCTTGACGGCCCCGAGACGCCGGAGCTTGCGCCACACGCCGACCCGGTGGCGGGTCGGGGTGGGGGGCAGGCTCATGAGGAGGGTCAGCCAGCGCATGGCGAAAGGGTAACGGTTGCTACAGCATACTTCAAGCGTTACACTCCCTGGGCTCGACCTCGGAGCAGGGGGTGGGAGATGGCGCCGCCGAAGCTCGTGTTCGTATGTCTCCAGGGCTCGGCCAAAAGCGTGGTCGCCGCCGAGCACGGCCATCAGATGGCGGCCGCGCGGCACGAGCCCGGATCTCCTCGCGGGGGCGTGGCGGGTGGTCGCCCTCGGCTGTGACCCCGGGGCGCCGCCCGGGGTCCCCGTCGAACGCTGGGACGACGTGCCGGCCGTCAGCGATGGCTTCGCGCGGGCCCGCGACGCGATCGTCGCGCGGCTCGAGGGGCTCGTGGCCGAGCCGGTGCGCGCCGACGGGCAGGACTGAGCAGGAAGACGCGGTGGCGCTCGACCTCGTCGGCCACATTGAGCTGCCAGCGCACTCGGGGCCTGGTGGCTTCGACCACGCGGCCGTCCACCAGGGGCGCCGACACCTCTGGGTCGCCCACACAGCGAACGACGCCCTCGACCTGATCGACTGCGCCACGCACCGGTACCTGGGCTCGGTCGGCGGTCTCAAGCACGTCGCCGGGACGCTGGTCAGCGAGCCGCGGGATCTCGTCTTCACCTCGAACCGCGGCGAGGATACGGTCGGACTCTTCACGCCGGGGCGCGAGGGCGTTGCCAAGGTTAAGGTCGGGATCCGCCCGAACGGCCTCGCCCACGACCCGGGGCGCAACGTCCTCATCGCCGCCAACGTCGGCGATCCCGGCGTCCCCGGGTCCTTCACGGTGTCGGTCGTGGACGGGGAGCGCGAGGCGCTGGTCGGGGAGGTGCCAGTGCCCGGGCGCACGCGCTGGGCGGTCTTCCACGAGGGGCTCGACGCCTTCTTCGTCAACATCGCCGCCCCCCCGGAAATCGTGGTGATCGAGGCGGGCGACCCCCGGCGCGTCGCGCGCACCTTGCCGGTTCCTGCCGCGGGCCCGCACGGCCTCGACCTGGACCCGCGCGGGCAGCGTCTGTTCTGCGCGTGCGACGCGGGGGTGCTCGTGTGTCTCGACGCTCGCTCCGGCGAGGTGCTGGGCCACTGTGGCCTGAGCGGCGTGCCGGACGTCGTGCTCTTCAACCCCGCGCTCGATCACCTCTACGTTGCCGTTGGTGATCCGGGCGTGATCGACGTTGTCGATACGGTCGCCCTGCGCCGGGTCGAGACGGTGCCGACGGAGCCGGGCGCGCATACCCTTGCCTTCGACCCAGTCGAGGACGCCGTATTCGCCTTCCTGCCGGACACCCACCGTGCCGCGGTCTACCGCGTCGGCGGAGGGTCTCGATGACGGCGAAGCGGCCCACGACGACCGAGCTCCTCCGCTACTTCCTCTACCTCGGCAGCCTCGGTTTCGGAGGGCCCGTCGCGCTCATCGGCTACATGCAGCGCGATCTGGTGGAGAAGCGGGGCTGGTTCACGAAACAGGAGTATCTGAAATCCCTGGCGTTGTCGCAGCTCGCCCCCGGGCCGCTGGCGGCCCAGCTCGCGATTTGCCTCGGGTACGTCCATTCCCGCGTGTGGGGCGCGACGCTGGTGGCCCTGGCGTTCGTTCTGCCCTCGTTCATCATGACCGTCTGCATCGGCTGGCTCTACGTGCGCTTCGGCGGCCTCACCTGGATGCAGGCCGCCTTCTACGGCGTCGGCGCGACGGTGATCGGCATCATCGTCCTCGCCGCCTACAAGCTGGCGAAGCTCACGATGTCGAAGGACCGGCTCCAGTGGCTGATCTTCGCGGTGATGGCAGTCACGACCGGGTGGACGGAGTCCGAGATCGTCAGCCTGTTCGTCCTCTCAGGCGTCGTGGCCCTCGTCATCCAGGCCCCACCGGCCTTCCTCCGGCGCTCCAGCTCGGCCTGCCTGGCCCTCGCGACGCCCGAGGTGCTGACGCAGATCCTCTGGTTCTTCATGAAGGCGGGGGCGTTCGTGTTCGGCAGCGGGCTGGCGATCGTTCCGTTCCTCTACGGCGGTGTCGTCCAGCAGTACGGCTGGCTGAACGACAAGCAGTTCCTCGACGCGGTGGCCGTCGCGATGCTCACGCCCGGGCCCATCGTGATCACGGTGGCGTTCATCGGCTACCTGGTGGCGAGCTTCCCGGGCGCGGTGGTCGCCGCGGTCGGGGTCTTCCTGCCCGTCTACCTCTTCGTGGTGATTCCGTTTCCCTGGTTCGACCGGTTCAGCGAGAACCCCCAGGTGAAGGCGTTCGTGGGCGGGGTGACGGCAGCGGCCTCGGGCGCCATCGCCGGCGCGTGCTTCGTGCTGGCGCGGCGGGCCATCTTCGACGTGCCCACGCTGCTGATCGGGTTGGCCGCGCTGGGCGTGACGTGGCGCTTTAAGGTCGCGGAGCCGGTCCTGATCGCGGCCGGGGCGGCCGTCGGCCTCGTGATCTTCTGGGCGCGCGGATAGGGAGAGGAGGCTGCGCCATGAAGTGGGTGACGCGAGAGAAGGCGCGCGTGGATCGGATCGCCTGCCCCTGGCTGATCGCGCGGTTTATCGACCGCGAGCCGGAGTTCCTGTTCGTCCCGGCCGACCAGGTCATGGCGAAGGCCGCGCGCGAGGGGGCGGTCCCCTTCGACGTCCCGGGCGTGGAGCTGGGGCATCACGGTGACGGATGCTCATTCGACGCGTTTCTGGACAAGTACAAGCTCGACGAGCCGGCGTTGCGGGCGCTGGCGCTGATCGTTCGTGGTGCCGACACCAGTCAGCGGGCGCTGACGCCGGAGTCGGCGGGCCTGTATGCGGCGGCGACCGGGTTCCAGGTAATCAGCCGTGATGATCACGACAACATGGCGAAGCAGTTCCCGATGTACGACGCGATCTACGCCCACTGCCGGGCCATGGCCCGCTGAGAGAGGCGGTGTCTCGCCGGTGATCCTGAGCTCGCGCCGAGGGAGGTGCCGGCGCATGGCGGGCGTCGGTCGCCTTGTGCCCGTCCTCTTGGTCGCGGTCAACGGAGGTTCCCTGCCCCAGGCGTCGGGCCTCGACGCGCTCCGTGCGAAGGGCTACGTCAGGACCTGCGCGGACCCGGCGAACCTGCCGTTTTCGAGCGCCCAGGAGGAGACGCCGGGCTTCGAGGTCGAGCTGGCGCGCCTCATCGCCCACGAGATCGGCGTGGAGGCGCGCTTCCACTGGATCTGCACCTGGGTCAAGCCGTTCTGGCCGCTGCGCCGCCGAGAGGGTGAAGCTGGGCGGTGACGTCGACGCGGAGCGCCGAGATCAGGAGCGCTTTCGGAGGCTGCGTGTTTTAGTCGCGTCGGTTCTCGTGGGACTAAACAAGTTAGTCCTCATGGCGCTTGCGCCACCCATGCAGCATGAAAATGGGCTATGGTCGCGCCAGCCGCGGCTCGGGCAACGTCGCGTCACCTTGGTACGAGCGCGTCCGCAGTTAGTCTGACGTGGGAGCTTTCGGCACCCCG
>JACQWC010000254.1 GCA_016209635.1 Candidatus Rokuibacteriota bacterium
GGCCGAAGTCCACGGTCCCGAGCTGGATCTGCTGGGCCACCTCGCGCTCGCCGCCGAGGGCGCCGGAGTGGTGGTGGACGATCTTGACCTTCCCGCCGGTCAGCTCGGCGACCTTGTCGGCGAACTGTTGCGAGGCCTGGCTCGTGCCGTGCTTGGGCGGGTTGATGTTGCCCAGGACGAGCTCGCGGGTCTGCGCCCCCACGGGGGCGGCCAGGCTCAGGGCGAAGACGGCGGCCAGGATCGCGGTCCGGAGTACTCGTGCGGTCACGGGGGTCCTCCTGTTCTAGCGGTACGCGTCCGGGTACTGCCTCACGGTCTCCCAGAAGCTCGGGTCGTGGCCGGGAAAGATCTTCCCGCCGGTCAGTCGCGCGATCGTCTTCAGCTTCTTGACCGAGTGGAGCGCCTGCGTCGGGTTCCAGACGACGCCGGGCACGCGCTCCTTGTCGGCGTGCTCCCGCCAGTAGCACGAGTCGGCGGCGAGGATCACCGGGCCGGTCTCCGGCAACTCGACGAGCAGGGACTGGTGGCCCGGGGTATGGCCGTCGGTGCGCAGCACCGTGACGCCCGGCAGGAGCTCCGTGTCGCCGTCGAGGAGGCGCCAGCGGTAGCCGGGAAGGTCGAAGTTCTTCCGGTAGTAGAAGCTCTCGAAGAACGCGGCGGGGTAGTGCGCGTACGCGTACTCGTCCTTCTGGACGATCAGCTCGGACTTCGGGAAGAGCTGGGCGCCGCCCGCGTGATCGTAGTGCAGATGCGAGATCACGACTAGGTCCACGTGGTCGGGCTCGAGGCCGAGCGCGTCGAGCCGGTGGACGAGGAGGTCCTCCTCAGTGAAGCGCGCCAGGGGGTCGTTGCGCATGAGGCCCGGCACGGCGCGCGGCGAGAGGCCCGTGTCGAAGAGGACGGTGGCGTCGGAGGTCCGGACCAGGTAGCAGGCGATCGGGATCTGGATGCGCTCGCCGGAGAACTCGCCGTAAAAGAGGCCGGAGCGCTGGAACCCCATGAAGCCGTTCTGGAGGGCGTAGAGTGCCTCGACCGCCATGGCGCCGCGATTCTAGCACCGATCCGGCCGGCCGCAACGCGGGCGCGAATTCGAGTAGAATCGGCGCACACCAGGCGGCAGGAGGGGCGCCCATGGACTTCACGTTCACGGAGCAGCAGGAGCAGATCCGCAAGGAGGTCGCGTCCCTGGCGCGGACCTTCTCGCTCGACTACTGGCTCGACAAGGACCGGAAGGCCGAGTACCCGTGGGAGTTCGTGAAGGCGTTCGCCCAGGGCGGGTGGCTGGGCATGATCATCCCCGAGGAGTACGGGGGATCCGGCCTCGGGGTGACGGAGGCGGCGATCATGCTCCACGAGATCTGCGCCGCCGGCGCCGGCACCACGGGGGCGTCGCCGATCCACTTCTACATGTTCCCGCCGATGCCGCTCGTGAAGCACGGCGCGGACGCGCTCAGGCGACGGTACCTCCCCCGGATCGCGACCGGCGAGATCGTGATGTCGTTCGGCGTGACGGAGCCGAACGCCGGGACCGACACCTCGCGCATCCAGACCCGCGCCGAGCGCCGCGGCGACCGCTTCGTCATCAACGGACGAAAGGTCTGGAACACGAACGCGCGCCAGGCGACCCACATGTTGCTCCTCGCGCGGACGGCGGAGCGGGAGGCCGATCCCCGGAAGCCCTTCAAGGGGATGACGCTCTTCTTCGCGGAGTTCGACCGCTCGAAGATCACCGTGCGCGAGATCGAGAAGCTCGGGCGGGCGGCCGTCGACTCGAACGAGATCTTCATCGACGGTCTCGAGGTGCCCGCCGAGAACGTGGTCGGCGAGGTCGGCAACGGCTTCTACCACCTGCTCGACTCGCTGAATCCGGAGCGCATCCTCACGGCGATCGAGGCGGTCGGGATCGGGCGCGCGGCCCTCGAGCGGGCGGTCCAGTACGCGAAGGAGCGGGTGGTGTTCGATCGGCCCATCGGCCAGAACCAGGCCGTGGCGCACCCGCTGGCGCTCGCGTGGGCCAAGCTCGAGACGGCCGAGCTGATGTGCTGGAAGGCCGCGTCACTGTTCGACCAGGGGAAGCCGTGCGGCGCCGAGGCGAACACGGCGAAGCTCCTGGCGGCCGACGCGGGCTTCGAGGCGTGCGACGTCGCCGTGCAGACGCACGGGGGCTACGGCTACGCCAAGGAGTTCCACGTCGAGCGGCTGTGGCGCGAGATCCGGCTCTACAAGATCGCGCCGGTCTCCCAGCAGATGGTGCTGAACTACCTGTCGGAGCACGTGCTGGGTCTGCCGAAGAGCTACTGACGGGCGCCGATACGACGCCCGGAGGCTACGGGTCGCGGGCGGCTCCCCCGGGCCCCGCCAACAGGGCGGCGGCGGAGGCCAGGGCCAGGCCGAGACAGAGCCCGGCGAGGGCGTCCGAGGGCCAGTGGGCGCGCAGGATCACCCGGGCGAGGGCCACCAGCACGATCGCGAGCGCCGCGAGCGCGCGCAGGGGCCGGCGCGCCCGGGGGGAGAGGGAGTCCGCGAGGTAGATCGCGGCGCCGAAGAACGCCGCCGCCGCCGTGGCGTGGCCGCTCGGGAAGCCGAGCGACGCGCCCTCGGGCCGCGGCCGGCCGACGACGTTCTTCAGCAGAGTCTCGGCGAGCGGCGCCACGAGCATCAGCACGATCCAGAGCCACCAGCGGGCGCGCGCGCGCGCGCAGCCGACGACGAGGAGGAGCGTGCCGGGCAGGAGCACCCGCCACTCGCCCGCGTAGTTCACGATCCGCATGGCCGTGACCACGAGGGGCGATTCGAGCCCGAGCAGCGCGTCCCGCACGGCCGTGTCGACAGCCTGCGTCGCCCCGAGAGCGACGGCGATCGCGAGGAGGAGAAAGACCCCTCCCGCCACGAGCAGGAGCGTCGTCGCCCCCGATGGGCGAGCCCTCATCGCGTCTCACCGCCCGGCGCCCTGACCGAGAACGTGAAGCTCGACTCGACGACGTGGCCGTCGACCGACAGCACGCGGAAGCGGACCGTGTAGCGCCCCGGTCCGAGTGACGCCAGTGGCACGCCGAGGCGCGTGGGATCGTTCGGACCGACCGTGGCATCCCGAGTGTCCACCTGGACGCCAGCCTCGCTCCAGACCGAGAGGGTCGAGTAGGCGGGCTCGAGGCGCTCGTTGAACCAGAGGTCCACCCGCGCCGGCGGGTAGGTGAGGACGGCGCGCCGCGCCGGCGCAGATTTCACCAGGAAGGCGTGCGGCTCGGCCGCGCCCGGGATGAGGAGCGCGCCGACCACGAGCCACGCCGAGAGCCCGCCCCGCGCGCTCACGCTCCAGTCCGCCGCCGGCCCCCGCGGGTCACCGGGCTCAGTGCTGCGTGTGCCCGAGCTCGAACACCGCGGTCTCTCGCTTGGCGAAACGGCCCTTGGCGGAGCCGAACAACCGCACCCTCGGCGGGCCGAATGACAGGCTGATCTTCTCCGCGTCCGCCGACAACACGATATCCGCCCCGTAGTGGAATCCCTCGTCGCTCATCATGGGCGCGAGCTTCACGGTCCGCGGCGGCTTTCCGGCCGGATGCACGGCCGCGCTCACGGGCAGGTAGGGGATGGGCTCGCCGCGCTCGGTGTCGGTGATGAACACCATCAGGTGGCCCTCGGCCCTGTAGGCGAGGCGGATCCGATAGTCCCCGACGACCTTCTCGCGCGCAGCCGCGGGCCCCACCTCGGCGTGTTCGCCACCGCCCCTTTGGCTCGCGATGTATCCGACGAGGTCGAGGAGCTGGGGGACCGTGAGGCTGTCGGCGTAGCTCGGCATGATGGAGAGGCGGTCGGGCCCCGTGTGCCCGGGCCCCTCGACGATGACGGCGTTCGGGGTCAGGATCGACTCGGCGATGTACTCGGCGGGGTGTCGGCCCCCCATGCCCGTGAGCTCCGGACCGGCGTCCTTCCGGTCCCCCCCGGCGGGCGGGAAGCTCTCGCCGCGGATCGCGTGACACTTGAAGCATTCGAGCTCGACGTAGAGCTGGCGGCCCCTCGTCGCATCGCCCGGCGGGAGCGTGAAGGTCCACCCCGGCGGCACGCCACCCGTCCGGTGCAGCTCCTCCATGGTGGCGCGGCGGGGCTCCTTCACCGTCACGCTCCCGGCCGGCTTCGGAGCGTCACCGGCGTGGTGGGCCCCTCCCTGGGCCGGCGCCTCGCCCGATGTGCCCGAGAGCACCAGGGCCGCGAGCGTAGGGGCCCCGAGCAGCAGTCGTCGCCAGTGCCTCATGACGTCACCTCGAGCGTCAGCGGGGGCGCAGCGCCATGCCGTGCGGCGCCTTGCCGACCGCGATCGTCCGGACTTCTGTGTGGGTGGCGAGATCGATCACGGAGACGAGATCGGCGTGCCGGTTCGTCACGAGCGCGTACCGCCCCGTCGGCTCCATCGTGACCAGGTCCGGATAACCGCGCTGCGGGATGGTCGCGACGATCCTGTCGTCCTCCGTCCTCACCACGACGAGCCTGTTGGCCTTCCGGAGCGTTGCGTAGAGGAACCTGCCGTCGAGCGTGAGCACCGCCTCGTGGACGATGCCGGAGAGCGCGATCGTGCCGGCGGCGCGGCGCGTCGCGGTGTCGATCTTGACGATGGACTTGTTCTCGCCGGCGGCGGCGTAGAGGGTCCTCCCGTCCGCGGTCAGCGCGAGCCCCATCGCGTCCCCCCCGCCGTGAACGACCCGGCCGACGATCTCGCGCGCGGCCGTGTCGATGACGGACACGTCGCCGGCGGTCTCGCCGGAGACGTAGAAGATCCTGCCGTCGCCGGAGAAGACGCCGTGGGCCGGCCACGTGGAGACCTCGATCCGCGCCTCGATCCGCTCGGCCTTGAGGTCGTAGACGATCACCTCGTCGCCGCTCGTCTCGCTGCTCCAGTCGAGCACGTAGAGGTAGCGGCCGTCGGGCGAGAAGGCGAGGTTGTAGGGGTTGCCGCCGATCCTGACCCGCCGCAGGAGCTTCCGAGCCTCGGCGTCGACGACGCCGAGGTCGTGGCTCTTGTCGTAGACGACCCACGCGGTCTTGCCGTCCGGGTGGAACGCGACCCGGTTCGGCTTGCCCGCGCCGAGCGGAATCGTCCCCACGACCTCGAACGTGCCCGTGTCGATGATCGAGATCGAGCCCGACTTCGTGTTCGTGACGAAGAGCGTCGCGGCTGCGGCCGACCCTGCCGCGCCGCCGAGCGAGGTCACGAGAGACAGGAGCATCGCGAACACCACTCTCACCGCGCCAGCCTCCTCAGGGTGCCGCCTTCTCGATCGCGGTCACCACCACGTTGGGCGGCGCGCCGCGCAGGGTAAATCGTACCGCGTCCCCCACCCGCACCGCCTCGTGAATCCTCGGGGCCGCAGCCCGGAACCCCATCGTCATCGCGGGCATGTACCCCGGGATGTCCTCGTGGGTCAGCACGATGACGTTGATCTCGGGGAGGAGGGCCCGCACGACCCCCTGGACCCGCCACTCGCGCTCGACGCCGGGGGCGGACGCGGCACGGGCCACCGCGACCTCCCGCGCGAGTCGTTCGGCCTGGCGACCCCACCAGAGATAGCCCCAGCCCACACCGAGGGCCAGCGCCAGGTTCACGAGGAGCACGACCTTCCACGCGCGCATCAGTGCACGTGCTCGTCGGCGGCGGGAACGGTCGCCTTCTCCTGGTTCAGCTGCTGGACCTCCGCGAGGAGCAGGTTCGGCTCCCGCGTCCCGCCCTCCGCCATCCACCGGGCGCGGAGGTACCCCTGCCGGTCGACGAGGAACTCGGCGTGCGGGGCGCGGGCGAAGAGGCGATAGGTCTCGAGGATGTCGGCCGGGCCCTCGGTGACCACGGGGAAGAGGAGGCGCGGGTCGGCGCCGAGCCGCGCGATGGCGTCCCGCCCGTCGTCCGCGGGCACCGCGATCACCTCGACCCCGAGGACGGCGAGGACGTCGTAGCTCTGCGCGAGCTGGGCGAGCCGCGGGCGCGAGCCGGGGAGCGAGTAAACGACGAGCAGCACGATCCGGCGTCCACGGTAGTCCTTGAGGGCCCGGGGCGGGGTCGGCCCGACCGCGAACGCGAAGTCCGGCGCGACGAGCCACGGGCGGTCCGGCTCGACCGCCGGGCCGATCGCGCGCGACGCCTCGGCGGCGCCGAGCGCGCGCACGAAGTTCACGAGATCCCAGCGCTCCTCCTCGCCGAGCCTCTCGGCGAACGCGGGCATCTGGCCGCCGGAGATGCCGTGGCTGATCCACCAGAAGAGATCGCCCGCGGTGTGCTGGGCGGCGTGGGGCGCCCGGAGATCGGCGGGTCGCCGCGAGAGCGTCCGGCCGTCGGGTCCATCGCCCGCGCCGCGTGGCCCGTGACAGCGGGCGCAGTGCTGTCGGAAGAGTGCCCCGCCGCCCGCGATGGACGAGGCGTGGTACGGCACCGGCGGCCGGTGGTAGGTAGTCGGGTACGCGTCGATCGCGAGCGGCGGGAGCGCCACGGCCCCGCCCACGCCCGCCAGCCCGAGCCCCACGACGAGGAGCCAGGTCCGCCGGGCCCGGAGCACGAGCGCGCACAGGATCCCGACGACGCCGAAGAGTGCCACCTGGCTGCCGACGAGGACGGGCCACGTCTGACCGGGCACGCCCGCGATGGCCGCGTTCGAGAGGCGGAAGCCGAAGGGCCACGTCGGCTGCTCGTGTCGCGCCGGGGGCGTCACGCCCATGGCGGCCACGAGTCCCAGGAGCAGGAGCGCCAGGAGTCCCTCGGTCGCGACGAACCGCGCGAGCATGCGCATCGCGGGGCGGCCCACCGTGGGACCGTCGCCCGAGAGCGCCGGCACGAGCCGCGTGCGATTCCACGCCGCCAGCGCCAGGATCGGCACCAGGAGTCCGAGCTTGGCGAGCAGGAGGCGCCCGTACGCCGTCCCGACGAGGCCCGCCACCGTGCCGACGTGGGTGAGCGCGTTCAGCGCGCCGGAGAGGCCGAGGACGATCACCGACGCCAGCGCCCAGCGTGAGAAGCGCCGCGCGGCGAGCACGGCGTACGGGCGCGCGTCGGCGCCGTCCTCCCGGGCCGCGGCCTGGAGCAGCCAGGCGAGCGGCACGAGCCCCCCGACCCAGAGGCCGGCCGCGACGAGATGGACGATGTCGTTCGCGACGGCCGCCGCGGTGCCGGGCTCGACCGCCGCAGAATGACCGGCGGCGCCCAGGAGCCCGAGCGCGGCAGCGCCGAGGAGCGCCGCCTCGCCTCGGAGCGCCGCCCAGTCGGCGCGGCGCTCCACGTTCGCGCGCACGACGAGGAACGCGCCGAGGAGGAGGAGGAGCCCGTGGCGCGCGAGCCACACGAGCCCGCCCTGTGTCTCGCCGAGGACGCGCGCCAGGGCTCGCGCGTCCACCGCGGCCGCGGCCCGTCCCTCGACGAACGCCGTCTGGTGTGCCAGGGCGAGGAGGCCGGAGACGAGCGCCACGAGGACGAGAAGGCGCGACCAGCCGAGCGTGCGCGCCTCCCAGCGCCGCACGGTCTCCCGGGGCGCGCGGCCCGCCTCGAGCAGGATCGCGGTGGCGCCGACGAGGAGGATGCACGCGGCCAGGTGCGCCCAGCGGACGGCGATCCCGAGAGCGATCACGCGACCGTCGTGGGAGCGTCGGGCCGACTCGTCCGCATCGCATCGGAGAAACCCGGGAGCCGCCGATCGTGTTCCACGCGAGCAGTGATCGTACCATCAGTTGCGGCCGACGGAGGGCGATGCTAGCGTCAGGCGGATGATCCGGTGGGTGGGGTGTGGCTTGCTGCTCGGCGCGCTCCTCGTCTCGTCACCCGCCTCCGCGCTCGAGCCCGGACAGGGCGCGGTGCCGAAGCCCGATTACCGGGGGACGGGCGTCGTCCTCGCCCTCCTGCCGCCGCCGAGCGACCTGCACGCGAGCCGCCCGGTGATCATCATCCACCATGATCCGATCCTCCCGCTGATGAACGAGGAGATGTCGATGCCCTTCCTCGCGGCCTCGACCGAGCTGTTCCGCGGCCTCAAGCCCGGGGATCGGATCGCGTTCGACCTCCTGGTGACCGACGACGCGCTGCTCGTGATCGCGGTGAAGCGGCTCGGTGCGGGAAGGTAGGGGCGGATGACGCGCGGGCAGCTCCGCGCGATCTTCCTCGACGCGGGGAACACGCTCCTCCGGATGAACTACGAGGCGATCGCCCACCGGCTCGGGACCCACGGCGTTCGCGTGACGCCGGCGCAGGTCCAGGGCGCCGAGTGGCGGGCGCGGGTGCCGCTCGACGCCGACCTCGGGACCACCGGGGCCTCCACGGAGAGCCGGGGCGCGGGCGACCTCTACATGCGCTACATCCTCGAGGCGCTCGGCGTCGGCGACGAGGCGACCGCGCGCGCCATGGCCGAGTGGACGCGGTCCTTCAACCCGCCGGTGGGCCTCTGGAACCTGGCGGACCCGGACGCCGAGGAGGCGCTCGGGCTGGTGCGCGGGGCCGGGCTCGCCGCCGGCGTCATCTCCAACTCGAACGGCTCCGCCCGGTCCATTCTCGAGGCCCTCGGGCTCCTCCCCCACCTCGCGTTCGTCCTCGACTCGACGGAGATCGGCGTCGAGAAGCCGGACCCGCGCGTCTTTCGGCTCGCCCTCGAGCGTGCGCGGATCGGTCCCGACCAGGCCGTGTACATCGGTGACCTCTACTCGGTGGACGTCCGCGGGGCGCGCGCCGCCGGCATCGAGGCGGTGCTGCTGGACCCGGGCGGATGCTGGGGCGCGCGCGACTGCCTAAGGGCTCCCGGCGTCCTGGCGGCGGTTCAGCTCCTCCTCGACACCGGGCGGGGTGAGGATCGCCCTCTGTGACGGATCTCGGTCGGTTGACGATGTCGCGGATTCGATTCCTCACCGCATCGGCGCCCGTCCGGGCGCTACTCGGGGAGCGTGACGAAGGGGTAGCGACGGAGCGCGTCGTAGATGACGCGCTTCATCTCGTCGATCTCGCGATCCGTCCGCGCCTCGAATCGGAGTGTCAGGTAGGGGTTCGTGTTGGAGGCGCGCACGAGCCCCCACGCCCCGCCGCCGAAGAGGACGCGCGCGCCGTCGATGTCGATCGTCTCGTACCGTCGCGTCAGCTCCCGAGCCAGCTCGTCGATGACGCGAAACTTCTCGGCGTCGGGACACATCGCCTTCAGCTCCGGCGTGGCGGCGAGGTGCGGCACCGACTCGAAGAGGCGCGACAGCGGCTCGGCGGAGCGGGCGGCGATCTCGATGATCTTGCAGGAGGCGAGGATCCCGTCGTCGACCCCGTAGTAGTTCTCGGCAAAGAACATGTGCCCGCTGACCTCGCCGCCCAGGAGGATCCCCTCCTCGCGCATCTTGCGCTTGAGGTGCGAGTGGCCCGTCTTCCACATCACCGGGACGCCCCCGCGCGTCCGGATGTCGTCCACGAGCGACTGCGAGGACTTCACGTCGAAGACGATCTTGGCGCCCGGATGACGCGCGAGCAGATCACGCGCCAGCAGGATGAGGATGAGGTCGGCCTCGTGGCGGTGACCGCGCTCGTCGACGACGCCCACGCGGTCGGCGTCGCCGTCGTACGCGACGCCGAGATCGGCGCCGACCTCGACCACCTTTGCCTGGAGGTCGATCACGTTCTCCGGGTCCTCCGGGTCGGGCAGGTGGTTCGGGAAGCGCCCGTCCGACTCGCAGTGCAGCTCCACGACCTCGCACCCGATGCGGCGGAGGAGATCGGGGGCGAAGAGCCCCGCGACGCCGTTGCCCGCGTCGGCGACGACGCGGAGCCGCCGCGCGGGCCGGACGAGCCGCGCGACCGTCTCGAAGTAATCGTCGCGTGGGCTCCGCGCCTCGAGCGTCCCGCTTCCGCTCTCGTGATCGCCGCTCTCCACCATCTTCCGGAGCGACTGGATCTCCTCTTCGGTCAGCGGCACGGCGCTCCGGTGCACCATCTTCACGCCGTTGTACTCGATCGGGTTGTGGCTGCCGGTGATGTTGGCGCCGCCGTCGAGCCCCCAGTGGGCCGTCGCGAAGTAGAGGAGTGGCGTGGGGGCTGGGCCGATGTCGACGACGTTCACGCCGGTCACCCGCACGCCCTCGACGAAGCCGGCCCAGAGCCCCTCCGAGGCGAGCCGGTTGTCCCGGCCGACCGCCACGGTGCGGCCGCCGGCCCGGCGGATCAGCGTGCCGTAGGCGCGGCCGACCTGACGGAAGACCTCGGCGTTGATGTCGGGGCCGACGCGCCCGCGCACGTCGTAGGCGCGAAAGATGTGCGGGTTCAGCATTGTGCGGTCCTCGTGACTACGATATGGTGACGGCGCTCGCGGGTCGCGCCCGCGCTCTCTGGGGAGGTTACCATGGATGCGCATGTCAGCCGACGCGGTGATGGCGCGCGGCAGAGGCCGTTCGTGCTCGTCCACGGCATGAGCCACGGCGCATGGGCGTGGGACGCGGTGCGGGCGCGGCTCGAGCGCGCCGGCCATCGGGTCGTCGCCCCGGATCTGCCCGGCCACGGGCGCCGGGCCCACGAGCGCTGGCGCGCGTCGGTCGACGCGTACGCGCGCGCCGTCGCCGGCGCGATGGCGCAGGAAGGGCTCCACGACGCGGTGGTCGTCGGCCACTCGATGGGGGGAGTGGTCATTCCCCGGGTGGCGGAGCTGGCGCCGGCGCGCGTGGGCCACCTCGTCTTCCTGGCGGCCGTCGTGCTGCCGAGCGGGGCGAGCCTCCTCGAGACTCACCTGGCCGCTTCGGCGCGGCCGCTCCTCCGCGGCCTCGCGGCGTCGGGGGCGGGCACGATCCAGTACCCGGCTGCCCTCGAGTGGGCGCGGTGGCTCAGTGACCTCCCGCCGGGCGACCCGCGCGTCGTGTCGGCGCTCTCGCAGATGACGCCGCAGCCGCTCCGGCCGTGGATCGAGCGCGTCGACTCAAGCCGCTTCTGGGCGATGCGGGTGCCCTGCACGTACATCCGGTGTCTGCGGGACGTCGCGGTGGCGCCCGCCAAGGCGGCCGAGTACGCGGCGCGGCTCGGCGTCACGCCGATCGACCTCGATTGCGCGCACGAGCCCATGCTCTCGCGCCCCGACGAGCTGGTCGGGATCCTCACGCGGCTGTGAACCCTCCGGGAGGCGCAGGATGATGAACGACGCGGAGCTCCGAGAGCGGACCAAGAAGACGGCGGCGCTGCTCTTTCACACCCTCAAGGGCGGGACGGGCTTCGAGACCTGGAAGAAGTTCGACAAGGCGCTCGCGCGCGAGCTGTCGATGTTCTTCACCGGCAGGCTCTACAGCCGGGAGGTCCTGTCCCAGAAGCAGCGCGAGCTGTGCGCGGTGGCCTCGCTGACCGTCCTCCACCGGACGCGCGAGGTCCGCGCCCACATCCACGCGGCGCTCAACGTCGGGGCGACTCGCCGGGAGGTGGCGGAGGTGATCTTCCAGCAGGTCACCTACGGAGGCATGCCGGTCGTGGTCGACGCGCTGGACGTGTACGCCGAGGTCCTCGCCGAGCGCGGGGAGCCGTTCCCCGCGGAAGACGGGGCCTCGACGTGACGGTGGTGCGACGCCGCAGGGCGTCGGTGGTGCCGCAGGCACGCCCGCCCGAGGCGGGCCTGTGACGGACTGCGTTCTCCAGGCGGCGGTCGAGGCGGCGCGGGCGGCCGGGGCGATCGCGCTCAAGTACTATCGGGGCGGGTTCGACGTCACCCTGAAGCCGGACCGGACGCCGGTCACCCAGGCGGACCGCGAGGCCGAGCAGGTGATCGTCGAGGTGCTCGGCCGCGCCTTTCCCGACTACGGCGTCCTCGGCGAGGAGTTCGGCGGGCGCGGGTCGAGCGAGGTTCGCTGGATCATCGACCCCATCGACGGCACCAAGAACTTCGTCCGGGGGATTCCGATCTGGGCGACGCTGATCGCGCTCGAGGAGCGGGGCGAGGTGACTGCGGGTGTCGTTCACAACCCGGTGACGGCGGAGCTCTACACCGCGCGGCGGGGAGGCGGCGCCCGGCTGAACGGCGAGCGGATCCACGTCTCCACGACCGGCGTCCTGGCCCGCGCGAGCCTCATCCATGCCGGGCTCGGCATCGTGCGCAAGACTGGCCACTGGGAGGGGTTCGTCCGCCTCGTGGACGCCACCGACCGCCAGCGAGGCTTCGGCGACTATCTGGGATACACGCTCGTCGCCGAGGGCAAGGCGGAGATCTACGCCGAGGTGGATCTCAAGCCCTGGGATCTTGCGCCCTGCAAGCTCCTCGTCGAGGAGGCGGGCGGGCGCTTCACGGACTTCGAGGGGCGGCCCACGATCTACACGGGGACCGCGCTCGCAACGAACGGCCGGGTGCACGAGGCCGCGCTCGCCCTGCTCCGGCGCTAGCGTGCGTGGCGACGCTCGTCGTCCACCCGGGCGCGCTCGGTGACGTCCTGCTCGCGGTCCCGGCCCTGCGAGCGCTGCGCGGAGGCGCGCCCGGCAGTCCCCTCGTGCTCGCGGCCCAGCCCCGGATCGCGGCACTCCTCCTGGCCCTCGGCCTGGTCGACCGCGGGCTCTCTGTCGACACGCTCGGGCTCGAGGCTCTCTTTGCCGACGATCCGGGCCCGGTATCACTCCACGGCGTCGTCGGAGTCGAGAGGATCGTCTCCTGGCTCGGCGCCGCGGACCCGGTGTTCGTGCGGCGTCTCCGGACGTTCGCCCCCGAGGTGATCGTGGCGCCCTCGAGCCGGCCGGACGCGCCGGTCTGGGAGCATCTGCTCTCGACCGTGGCCTCGAAGGCGCCCGCCGGGCGCGAGCCCGTCGCGGTCCCCGCCGCGCTGCTCGAGGACGCCCGTCGTCACTTGCGCGCGCTGGGCTGGGACGGTCTCACGCCGCTCCTGATGGTCCACCCCGGCGCCGGAGGTCTCGCGAAGCGATGGCCCCCCGAGGCGTTCGCCGAGGCGCTGGGCCCGCTCGGCCGTCGCCCGGAGCTGGCCCTCGTGATCCACGAGGGGCCAGCCGACGCCGACGCGGTCACGGCACTGTGCCGTCACACGGAGGCGCCGGTGCTCAGGCTCACTCATCCGACGCTTCAGCTCCTCGCGGGTGTCATGACCCAGATCGCCGGGTACCTCGGCAACGACTCGGGCCCGAGCCACCTGGCTGCGGCGGTGGGGGCTCCCTCCTTGGTTCTCTTCACTCGCGAGGCGCTTGCCTGGCGCCCCTGGGCCCGGGACGCACGTGTCCTCACCGTCCGCACTTCGTCAGTCGACCCGAACGATGTGAGAACGGTCGGGACAGAGGTCCTCAAGATGCTCGGGCAGGATCGGAGGGACTAAGCCCTAAGATGCCGCGGAAGCGTCGTTCTCAGTTCTGGATGGTGCTTGTAGGAGGCGTCGTGATCGCAGCCGGTTTCGGCGTCGCGCTCGTCGAGGCGCTCGGGCTCCCGAAGGGATCGATCTGGGTCGTCGTCGCTGTCGCCGTCCTGCTGGCCGGACTCATCCGTGTGGTGACGGCTCGCAAGCCCGGATCGGATGCCCGATCACGGGAGGGCGAGTCCTAGCGGCTGGCCGGCTCCTCTTCTTCCGGGTCCGGTTCGGGCGCCTGGACCGTCTCGGCGTCCTCACGCAACTTGGCGGCCGCGTCGTTCCCGTCCACAAGCTCTCGGATCACCAGGTCGTACCAGATGTCCATCTGCATCGCGTCACCTGCCCGGTGCTCTGGCACCCTCCGATCGGTTGCCTCACCCCGTATCCCCCGGGGGATTTCACCGTCGACCAATCACACATGAAGCAGGAGGCGTGCCACAGAGCATGGCTCCAAGAATCAGGCTCTTAGCCGGCGGTCCCTCGGCTCGCCCGGGCAAGGTGCCCGAGCGTCTCCGGGCACCCTGCCGGGACGGCGGCCCAGGCAGGGCTACCGGGCGGGCTTGGCCCAGATGCCGCGCTCGTGCATCAGGCGGATCTGCTTCTTGATGACCTTCTCCCGGTACTCCGCGTGCTTCATGGGGGCGCGCTTGAGGTAGAGGTTCTTCGGGTAGATCGCCTGTTCGTAGACGATCTGATAGAGCTCGGTGCGGAGGTCCTTCAGCCAGTTGTCCCACTGGGCGCGCGCGCGGTGGTCGCGCAGCGCCTCGATGTCGACGACGCCGCCGACGTAGGTGGAGCCCGCGCCGTAGTCCTGCCGGCCGACGATGGCGCCCTTGTAGTTGACGATGAAGGAGCGGCCGCCGAACGTGTCGATCGGGGTCGTCTCCTCGGGGAAGAGGTAGTAGGTGCCCATGTTGGGCGCCACGACGTACATGTTGTTGTCGAGGGCGCGGGCGCGACTCTGGATCTCGAAGATCTCGTTGCCGGTCGCGGGGTGGGGGTAGGAAGCTCGGTAAACCACCTCCGCGCCGTTCATGGCGAGCGCCCGGGCGTTTTCGGGATACGACCCCTCGTTCGCCATCATGATGCCGAGGCGGCCGATCTCGGTGTCCGCCACCGGCCAGAACGCCTGGAGGGTTCGGCCGTACTTCTCGGTCCACCAGTCATAGACGTCGTGGGGGCAGACGGAGTGTTCAACGGGGAAGAGCGGCGAGACTTTGTAGTGCTTCAGGATGACCTTTCCCCGTGGATTGATGATGAAGCCGACGTTGAAGAACCGGTCTTTCAGGTCGGGATGCCTGGCCTTGGCCTGAGCCATGATGAAGGCGTTGTACTCCTTGGCGATCTTTCCGAGCGCCTCGGTTTCCTCGCCGGGAATGTCGATGGCGCCCTCGCGCGCGAATTGGACGTGGTCGAGATCGAGCACCTCGTCGTTGAACCCCTGGAGTGCTCCCTCCGGGAACGCGATGAGCCGAACGGGCAGATCCAGGCTCGAGAGCCACGAGGCCGCCTTGACGAGGTGGGACAGATGCTCGAGGTTGATCTTGATCTCCTTGCGCTTGCGGATGCCCCGGACGGTGGGGATCAGCCCGACGGCCGTGTACGGTTTGATCATGCGCGGTCTCCTCCCTGCTGGCGTTCGACTTCTTCCATGATCATGGCGTCGAGGTCGTCGATGAGCTTGCCGCGCTCGACGCGGCCGTCGTTCTTGATCGCCTCCCGGATGCGGGCCGGCCGGGCGGAGAGCATGATGAGGTGGGTCCCGATCGTCACCGCCTCCTCGATCGAATGGGTGACGAAGAGGATCGTGCGCCCCGTCTCCCGCCAGATGCGGCGGACTTCGTTCTGCATGATTCTCCGGTTTTGCGCGTCGAGCGCGGCAAAGGGTTCATCCATCAGGAGGACGTCCGGCTCGATGGCCAGCGCGCGGGCGATGGCGCCGCGCTGGCGCATTCCCCCGCTGACCCGCCCGGGGTAGTAATCTTCGAAGCCCCTGAGGCCGACGACGCCCAGGTAGCGGTCGGCGCTGACGCGCCGCTCGCTGACCGGCAGGCCCAGAGGTTTCAGGACCAGCGCGACGTTCTCTCGCAGCGTCATCCAGGGAAGCAGGCGATCCTCCTGGAACACCATCCCCACTTGGCGGTCGTGCCGCTGATCTGCGACGACGGGCTTGCCGTCCAGCATGACGGTGCCCCGGGTGGCCGGCTCGATGCCGCCGATGATTCGGAGGAGGGTCGTCTTGCCGCAGCCGTTGGGCCCGAGGAGGCAGACGAACTCCCCGGCGTCCACGCTGAAGGAGACGGTGTCAATCACCGGGATCCGGAACTCCTTGCCGACTCCCGAAACGACGAGCTTCAGCGCCATCCACCCAGCCGCCGGGACATCGCGTCGAAGATGAGCTTGTCTGTCGCGAGCATCACGAGGATCATCACCACTGCCCAGACGAAGACCATCTGGGTGGCCAGGATCTCGCGGCTGTAGTTCATGATGTAGCCGATCCCGGATGTTACGCCGAAGATTTCGGCCACGACGGAGACCTTGAGCGCCAGCCCGAACCCGACTTTCATTCCGGCGACGAGGTAGGGCAAGGTGGATGGAACGACGATGGCCGTAAACTTCTGGCGCCCGCTCAGGCGATACACGTCGCCCATCTCGAGGAGGCGCCGGTCCACGTTCTGCACGCCCTCGACGATGTTGGACGCGACCACCGGGAGCGTGATCATGAAGGTGGTGAAGATGGGCGCCCAGTTACTCAGGCCGAACCAGATGATCGAGATCACGATCCAGACGAAGACCGACGTGGAGTTGAGGATCGCGAGGAAGTCGTGAACCACGCCGCGCGCCCCGCGGGAGACGAATGCGGCGAGGCCCATCAGAATGGACGCCAGCACCGCCGTCCCGAAGCCGATGACGATGCGGTACAGGGAGGCCCCCGTGTGCATCCAGATCTCGCCGCTCTGGAGGATTTCGGCGAATCCGCTGATCACGGCGAGCGGGGATGGCAGGACGTAGGCGCCGTAGCGCCAGGAGAGCAGCGACCAGGCCACGAGGATGACCAGGACGGCGCCGAGCGTCGGCAGGTGAAGCCGGTTCGCCCAGTCGCGCCCCGTCAACCCGTGAGCCCGTTCAGACGCGGTGGAAGAAGTCGCGGCGGATGCGATCCGGGTTGTCCCAGATGTCCGACTTGAGGAAGCCGAACTCCTTGTTGATTTTGAGCTGGGCGATCAGCGTCTCGACCTGCTCGTCCGGCAGCCCGTGGAGCATGCGCACCGTTTCTTTGTGCGCGACCTGGATCACGTCCTTCGGCAACTTGGTCACTTCGGCGACGATCTCGATCGCGCGGGCCGGCTTGTTGTACCAGATGTCCACGGCTCCCTTCTGCGCCTCGTTGAGGTCCCCCGCGATCTGAAGGTTCTTCTGAAGAAACTCGTTGTGCACGAGATAGCAGACATGAACGGGGAACCCCGTCGACCGTCCCGTCGCCTTACGCCAGAGGTCGATCTGCTTCACGAGGTACACCCCCTCGCCGCGGAACACGACCTGGTCCGTGATCGGCTGCCAGGCGATGATCGCGTCCACGTCCTTCTTGCCGAGCAGCGTCACCATGTCGGGGGGCGAGGTGGCGGTCACGATGTGCGTGTCCTTCTGGAGATCGACGCCGTAGCCCTTGAGCGTCAGCGCGCGGATGTCGAAGAAGGTCGAGGTGCCGACGATCGCGGCTACCTTTCGACCCTTGAGGTCTTCGACCTTGGAAAGCCCGGCGTCCTTCCGGGCGACGATGGCGCCCAGGACCGCGGTCGCCACCCCCGTGACCTTGAGCGGCACGCCGTCTTCGAACGCTTTGGCGGCGAGGGCGAAGCTCATGTCGATCGCGTCCACGTTCTTGGACGCGAGCTGGTTCAGCAGGGGGCCCGGCGCGCCCGGCCCGATCGAATACTCGGCGGACCAACCGCGCTTGCCGAGGAGGTCTTCCTTGTGAATGATCTCGGTTGCTGCCCAGCCGAGTTGCAGGTAGGCCAGGCGGACCTTCCCTTTGCCCTGCGCGCGCAGGATAGCCGGCACACCGACCCACGCGGCGGCGGCCGCGCCGGCGCCCGCCTTGAGAACCTCGCGACGTCCGATCGTCATGCTGAACCTCCTAGCCCGGATTATTCACGAGAATAATCCGGGCTCTACGAAAATCGCATGGATTTCAACATGTTCTGTTCCGTGTTCCGATCTCCGCTCAGAACCCTCTGTTAATTCGGGCTAGCCTTTGACCTGGGGGAGGTGCGTGAGGGCCTCGGCGATTTTCTCGGCGGGGTACTCGTAGTCCTGGAGCTTGCCCGCCAGGTAGGCCTCGTAAGCGCTCAGGTCGAAGTGGCCGTGCCCCGACAGGTTGAAGACGATCGTCTTTCGCTTCCCTTCCTTCTTGCAGCGGAGGGCTTCGTCAATCACGACGCGAACGGCGTGAGCCGCCTCCGGAGCGGGCGGGATGCCCTCGGTCCGCGCGAACTGGATGGCAGCCTGGAACGTCGAGACCTGGGGCACGGCCACCGCCTCGATGACGCCTTCCTCGTAGAGTTTGCAGATGAGTGGCGCCATACCGTGGTACCTGAGCCCGCCGGCGTGGAGCGGCGGCGGGATGAACGTGTGGCCGAGCGTGTGCATCTTGACGAGCGGAGTGAGGCCGACCGTATCGCCGAAGTCGTAGGCGTACTTGCCCTTGGTCACACTGGGGCACGCGCTGGGCTCGACGGCGATGATGCGGAGCTTTTTCTTCTTGCCGCTGAGCTTGTCGGCGGCGAAGGGGAAGGAGAAGCCCGAGAAATTGGAGCCGCCGCCGATGCAGCCGACCAGAATGTCGGCCTCGTCGTCCGCCTTCTCGATCTGCTTCTTCGCCTCCTGGCCGACGATGGTTTGATGGAGGAGGACGTGGTTCAGCACGCTGCCGAGGGTGTATTTCGTGTCGTCGCGCGTGGCCGCGTCCTCGACGGCCTCGCTGATCGCGATGCCCAGGCTGCCGGGAGACTGAGGATCCTGCTCGAGCACCTTCTTGCCGGCCTGGGTGTCGGGGCTCGGGCTCGCGACGACCTGCGCGCCCCATGTTTCCATCAGCACGCGGCGGTATGGCTTCTGGTGGTATGAGACTTTCACCATGTAGACCTTGCACTGGAGGGCGAAGAAGGTGCACGCCATCGCGAGGGCGGATCCCCACTGGCCGGCGCCGGTCTCGGTCGTGAGGCGCGCCACGCCTTCCTTCTTGTTGTAATAGGCCTGCGCCACCGCGGTGTTCGGCTTGTGGCTGCCGGCGGGGCTGACGCCCTCGTACTTGTAATAGATCCGGGCGGGCGTCCCGAGGGCCTTCTCCAGCCGCCGTGCCCGGTGGAGGGGAGTGGGGCGCCAGAGCCGGAGGACATCACGGACCTCGTCGGGGATCTCGATCCAC
>JACQWC010000255.1 GCA_016209635.1 Candidatus Rokuibacteriota bacterium
CGTCGATCTTCGGGAGCGGCTGGCCGATGATGGCGAACTCGTGCTTGTTCATGCGCGACTCCCGGTCATGCGCAGCGCCGCCAGCTCGACGGCGTCGAGAATCTTCGTGTAGCCGGTGCAGCGGCAGAGGTTGCCGGCCAGCGCCTCGCGGACCTCGGCGCGGGTCGGCTCCGGGATCCCGGTGAGGAGCGCCTGCGCGGTGAGGAGGATGCCCGGCGTGCAGTAGCCGCACTGGGCGGCGCCCAGCTCGGCGAACGCTTGCTGGAGCGGGTGGAGGCGCGCCCCCTCCGCCATGCCCTCCACCGTCGCGATGCGGCGCCCCTCCAGCTCGACCGGCAGGGCGAGGCAGGAGAGGACCGGCTCCCCGTCGACCAGCACCGTGCAGGTGCCGCACTCTCCGAGCTCGCACCCGTGCTTGGTGCCGGTGAGACCCAGCTCCTCCCGCAGGACCTCGAGGAGCGTCTTGTGGACGGGCGCCAGCACCTCCCGGGTCTCACCGTTCACGGTGAGGCGGAGGCGGATCTTCGTGGACGCTCCGGCCGCGGGGGAATTCATCAGCGCTTAACGGCGCTTTAAAAATACTGAAGTCGCCGGAGCCCTGTCAAGGGGGTTGGCCCCCCGATCAGAGGGCGAGGGCGTAGCCGTCCCGGCGGGGGTCGGCCCCTCCCTGGAGCGCGCCCGACTCGGGATCGCGCGTGATCCCCTGGCCCCCGCCCACGATCCAGGACCAGTCGTCGATCACGTTCACCTGGTGTCCCCGGCGGGCCAGCTCGTCCCGGGTCCCGACCGGCACCCGCGCCTCGACGTCCACCAGCCGGTCCCGGTACACGCGGACCCTCGGCGCCTCGATCGCCTCCTGGATGTTCATGCCGAACGCGAGGACGTTCAGGATCATCTGCGGGGTGGTCTGGAGGATGCCGTAGGAGCCTGGCGTCCCGATCGACATGAGGAACCGGCCGTCCCGGAAGATCTGGGTGGGTGACATCATCGTGCCGGCCTTTCGCCCCGGGCGGAGGAGGTTCGGGCTCCGTGGATCGAGGTCCATCCACTTGAGGATGTTGTTCAGGACGATCCCGGTGCCGCTCACGGCGAGGCCCGAGCCGAAGGGCACGCCGAGGGTCTGGGTCACCGTCACGACGGTGCCGTCCCCGTCGGCGCAGGCGAAATGGGTGGTCTGCTCGTTCATGAACTCCGCCGGGTGGCCGGGGAGGATCTGGTCGGCGAGGCGGTGAGGATCGAATCGCTCGCCCTCGCTCGCGCCGGCGCGCGCCGCGTCGTACCGCTGCCGCTGGGACGCGGCGTAGCCCTTCGAGACGAGGCCGGCGATGGGGACCTCGGGCGCGTAGGCGTAGGCCAGCCGATCGGCCGACGCGAGCTTGATCGCCTCGATCAGGTGGTGGAGGTACTCGGCCGAGTTGTGCCCCCACGCGGCGAGGTCGAAGCCCTCGAGCAGGTTCAGCGTCTCGAGGTACTGGAACGCCGAGAACGGCGGGGGAACGCTCGTGATCTCGACGCCCCGCCACGGGATCGTCAGCGGGGCCCGCCACTCCGGCGTGAAGGCGGCCATGTCGTCCTCGGAGAGCCAGCCGCCCGCCTCCCTGACGGCCCGGCAGATCGCGCGAGCGATGGGCCCCCGGTAGAAGGCCTCGGCACCCCCCTCCGCCACCTGGCGATAGGTCGCCGCGAGGTCCTTCTGCACGAGGAGCCTGCCGGGCCGGGGGCCGCCGTTGCCGAGATAGATCCGCTGCGCCTCCGCGGAGCGCCCGAGCGTGTCGCGCGCCTTCTCGAAGAACTCGCAGTTCTTCCACGTGAGCGGTGCGCCCTCCTCGGCGCGCCGGATCGCCGGGGCCAGCACGGTGTTGCAATCCATCGTCCCGAAGCGCTCGAGCGCGGCGAGCCATCCGCCGAGGTTCCCGGGGGTCGCGCAGGACTTGGGCCCGCCCTCGAGGTCGGCGACGGTCACGCGGGTCGGATCGGCGGCCGCGGGCGCGCGCCCGATGAAGTCGAGCACGAGCCGCTCGCCGCGCCGGGCCGACGAGACGACCATGAGACCGATCCCGCCCGCGCCCGACATGAAGGGCTCGACGACGTTCAGCGTCGAGGCGACGGCGACCGCGGCGTCGACCGCGTTGCCGCCCGCGAGCAGCATCTCGATCCCGGCCATCGAGGCGAGCGGGTGGGCGGAGGTGACGACTCCCCGGAACCCCATCACGACCGGACGGTACGCGTTTCGGTGCGGCGGCATGGGCGCCCCCCTCGGAAACGTCCTACGCGAGAATCGGCGCCGGGGCAAGCCCCTCCCACGCCCCGCGCCGCCCGCCGCGCGGCCGGCGTAAGATACGCGGGCCGACTCTACCGCGGGAGGCGCCGATGCCATACGCCAGGACCGATGATCGAGTGAAGATCTACTACGAGGAGCACGGCGGTGGGACCCCCCTCGTCCTCGCCTACGGCATCGGCGGCAACGCCGACATGTGGAACGTGAACGTGAAGGCGCTGGCGGAGCGCCACCGGGTCGTCCTCTGGGAGCCCCGCGGCCACGCGCGCTCCGACAGCCCGGAGGACCCCGCCCGCTACTCCTTCGCGCGCTGGGTCGGGGACCTCCGGGACGTGCTCGACCACCTCGGCCTCCGCCGGGCCCACGTGGGCGGCCTCTCGCTCGGCGGCGGCATCGCGACGCGCTTCACGCTGCGCTTTCCCGCGCGGGTCCGCTCCCTCCTCGTCACGAACTCGTCCTCGGCGGCCGGGCTCCCGCTCTCGGTCGAGAACATCGTCATGCGGGCCCGCAGCATCCAGGTGACGCTCGCCGAGGGCATGGACGCGATGGCGGAGTTCGCGATGACGGCGAACCCCAACGTGGCCGAGCGGCTCAAGCTGAACCCGGGGGCGAGGGACGAGTTCTACGCGTACTACCGGAGGCTCGCGCCGGTCGGCTACGCGAACTCGCTGCGCGCGCTCCTGGCGATGGACCACATCACCGCGGAACTGGGGCGCATCCGCGCGCCTGTGCTCCTCCTCGGCGGGGACCGCGACCCGTCGCTCGAGCCGATGCGGGTGATGCACCGGAAGATCCGCGGGTCGCGGCTCCACGTGCTCTCGCCGGCGAGTCACTTCGCCAATCGTGACCAGCCCGAGGCCTGGAACCGCGCCGCGCTCGACTTCCTCGCGCGCTGCGACCGGCGGACCGCGCGCAGGACCGGCTAGCGATGATTGCCCGTCCCGTCAGCGCGTCTTGAGGTACTCGATGAGGTCCCGCTTCGCGTCGTCGGGGAGGTCCGTGCCGTAGGCGTGGCCCGTGCTGGCGTTGCCGGAGACCGTCGTGTCGAGGACGAACGGACCCGCGTCGAGGAAGCCGAGCGCCGCCTGGTCGAAGACCCGCGATCCTCGGCGAAACGCGCGCGGGCGCTGGGCCGGCGGCGTGAGCAGGTCCCACATCGTGCGCACGGAGCCGTTGTGGAGGTACGGCGAGCGCGCCCAGGCGGCGTCGAGGTCGGGCGCCCAGTACTTGCCGGTCGAACGGTAACTCTGCGGGCTCGGCGAGTAGCCGGGGACCTTGAGCGCGGCGAGCCACGCATTCGTCCGGTCGGCCTGCGTCTGGTCGAAGAGCCGCGCGCGGTTCGGGTCCGTCCCGATCTGCTCGACGGCGTGCAGGCGTTGGTCCTCGGGAACGCCGTCGTGGCAGGAGGCGCAGTGCGCGCGGTAGAGGGCCGCGCCCCGGCCCGCGGCCGCGCCGTCGACCGGCCACGGATAGCGCGGAGGCCGGATCCGTTGGGTGAGGTCGGTCTGGCGACGGACCAGGGCGAAGTCGAGGAGGCGGCCCCCACCGCCGGTGGGCGCCCCCAGACCGAGCGTCGCCTCGACGTTGCGGGCGAGGGGGTCGCGATTGTTGCCGTCCCAGTGGACCCAGGTGCGGCGGTCCAGGTTCCAGGGGAAGCCGTACTTGACCGGCGCGTCGAAGCGCGCGGGCGTGGCGAGGAGCCCGACGGAAAGAACGCCGAAGGCGTCGGTCCGGCCCGGTCCCGGCAGCGTGGGCACGGGCGGCGGCAGTTTCGCGGGGAGGTGGAGCGCCGTGCGCATGTTGTGGAGCACTTTCAAGACGGCGAGCGCGACGACCACCGGATCCTCGGCGTCGAGGTCGCCGGCGGCGACGTCGTGGAGCGCCTCCGGCGCCAGGCCCTTGGACGTCAGCGGGTCGGCGGCCACGGCCGTCCGGATCGTGTCCGCCCGCGCGTCGATGCGGGCGCGCGCGGCCGGCATGTACGCAGAGAGGAACCCCACCATGTTCGCCGGCTCGGTGGTGCGCGCCATGGACACCGCGAGCGCCCCCGAGAACGCGTATACGTCGAAGAGGGCGGGCGGGCCGATGACCCGGAGACCCGGGCGGTCGGCCGCCTCGCGGAACTCGGCCAGGTGGCAGGCGGCGCAGTTCATGCCGATCGACGGCTGATTCCCCAGATGGGTGACGGCGCGGCGGCTGAAGCCGACCGGCCACTCCCGCCCCGGCTCGGCGAGGACGCCGAAGGCGGCGAGCCCCCCGCCGGGGAACAGATCGGGGTACGCCGCGATGAAGGCGCGGAGGAAGCGTTCGGGGACGAACTCGTTGCCCATCGAGCCGTAGAGGAAGTCGCGCTGGTCCGCCGCCGACCATGTCGGCGTCTGCCTCGGGTCGAGGCCGGGGACGGCCGGGCGCACCGGCGCGCAGGCGGCGGCCGTCAGGGCCACGGCGGTCGACACCACCGCGAGCGCCTTCATCGTCATGGGACTCCTCCGCACGGTCTACGCGCGTACGTTCCCGGACGGATCTCCTCGTAGCTAGGGGACCCGTCCGACGAGCTGGAGCTGGCGCCCCTCGCGCAGCACCGTGACGGTGACCGGCGCCCCCGATGGCAGACGCGAGAGCCGCTCCTGCATGCGCTCGTAGGTCGCGCGGCTCTCGACCGGGATCCCGTCGACGGCCAGGATGACGTCGCCCCCCACGATCAGCGCCTGGCCCTCGATCGTGGCCCGCATCGTGCCGCCCCGGAGCCCGACGAGCGCGGCGGGCGAGCGTTCGGCGACCCGCTGGACGAGCAGTCCCACGGGCTGCGGGAGGTTGAACACCCTGGCGAGGTCCCCCCAGAGCAGGTAGCCGTCGAGCCCCGACCAGAACGACTTCTGCTCCAGCAGGAGCCGGCGGGCCATGTTGGCGGTGACGACGAAGCCGAGCCCCTCGAAGCCGCCCGACTTCGAGATGATGTGGCTGACGATGCCGATCACCGCGCCGGACATGCTGAACATCGGACCGCCGGAGTTCCCCTGGTTGATCGCCGCGTCGGTCTGGAGGAACTCGGCCAGCGACATGCCGCTGTAGACCGTGTTCGGCTTGTGGCGGGCGCTGATGTGGCCGACGCTCAGCGTGTGGCCGATCCCGTAGGGCGCGCCCACGATGAAGACCTGGTCGCCGACCTCGACCCGGTCGGAGTCGCCGAGGCTCGCGACCTGCGCCCCCGCCGGGACGCGCTCGAGCTGGAGGAGCGACACGTCCGCCTCCGGCTCCGACGCGACGACGCGGGCGCCGACGGTCTCACCGCCGAGGAACTCGACGGTGATCGCGTCCGCCGTGTGGACCACGTGGGCCGCCGTCATCACGCTTCCGTCCGCGGAGATGAGGACGCCGGAGCCGACGCCCGAGACGCTGACCTCCCGGCCCTGGCCCGACGCCGCGACCTCCTTCTGCCTGGTCCGCACCACGACGACCGAGGGACTGACGCGCTTGAACACCTGCGCGAGGGTCTGGGCGTCGGCGGGCGCCCAGAGGAGCGCCACCGCGGCCAGCGTCGAGAGCGCCAGGAGACGCATCGTCCGGTCCTCCCTAGCGCTTCTTCTTCCGTCTCGCGTGGCTCTCGAGGCCACGCTGCCAGAGATACTCGCGCTCCCCCATGTGCTTGCCGACCCAGCGACTCAGGACGAACAGGAGGTCGCTCAGCCGGTTCACGTAGCGCAGCGGCCAGTCGCCGATCGGCTCCGCGCGCGCGAGCTTCAGCACCTCGCGCTCGGCGCGGCGGCACACGGTCCGTGCCTGGTGGAGGAATCCGCTGATCCGCCCCCCGCCGGGCAGGACGAACGACTTGAGCGGCTCGAGGTCCTTCTGGCACTCGTCCATCAGGCGCTCGAGCGCCGTCACCTCGGCCTCGCCCACCCGGAACATGCCCTCGTAGACCGCGTCGGGCGGCGTGGCCAGCTCGCTCCCGAGGTCGAAGAGCTGGTCCTGGACGCGCCGGAGAACCCCGTCCAGCCAGCGGTGACGCTCGCCCTCCGCGAGCCGCTCCTCGTTGAAGACCCGGACGAGCCCGACGATCGCGTTCAACTCGTCGAGCACGCCGTAGGCCTCGATCCGCGGCGAGTCCTTCGGGACCCGCTTGCCGCCGACGAGCCCGGTCTCGCCGCTGTCCCCGGTGCGCGTGTAGACGCGGGTGATGCTGATCGTCATGGTCGATCCCCCTTGCAGACCCGCGGGTATTCTACTTGAAGCGCACGACGCCCTCGGGGGATGATCGGGCGGTGCGAAACCGCGCGCATGCCGTGTTGGCCACCGCCGCCGGCACCCACTTCGTCCACGACGGGTTCTCGGACGTTCTCTACGTCCTCCTGCCGCTCTGGGCCTCCGAGTTCCGCCTGACCTTCGCCCAGGTCGGGCTCATCCGGACGGCATACTCGGGCGGGATGGCGCTCTTCCAGATTCCAGCCGGGTTCCTCGCGGAGCGGTGGGGCGAGCGGCTGCTCCTCGCCGCGGGGACAGTGGTGACGGCGGGCGGCTTCATCCTGGCCGGCTGGGCCGGGGGCTTCGCCACCTTGAGCCTCCTGCTCCTCGGCGCGGGGCTCGGCTCCGGCGTCCAGCACCCGCTCTCGTCCTCGCTCGTCTCGAAGGCGTACGAGTCGGGAGCGCGGCGGGCGGCGCTCGGTACGTACAACGTCTCCGGAGACCTCGGGAAGGTAGCCGTGCCCGCCGCGGTGGCGGTGGCGGCGAGCGCGGTCGGCTGGCGGATCGCCTCCGCCGGCTACGGCGGCGTCGGGCTCCTCGCTGCGGCGGCGATCCTCGTCGCGCTGAGGCGGCTCGAGACGGGCGAGGGCCCGTCCCCGGCCGCCGGGTCCGCGTCGTGGACGCGAGGCTGGGGCATCAGCGACGCGCGCGGCTTCCGGGCGCTGACCGCGATCGGGATGATCGACAACGCCACCCGCACGGGCCTCCTCACCTTCCTTCCCTTTGCGCTGATCGCGAAAGGATCGACCGTGGCCGGCGTCGGCGGGGCGCTCGCGCTCGTGTTCGCGGGCGGCGCCGTGGGGAAGTTCGTCTGCGGGTTCGCCGCCGAGCGAGTCGGCGTGATCCGGACGGTCGTCATCACCGAGGCCGCGACGGCGATGGGCATCCTCGCCATCGTCGTGGCGCCGCTCCCCGTGGTGCTCGCGCTCCTCGGACCGCTCGGCATCGCGCTGAACGGGACGTCGTCGGTCCTCTACGGCACGGTCGCCGACCTGGTGACGCCGGACCGGCGGTCCCGCGCGTACGGGCTCTACTACACGCTCACCATCGGGGCGTCGGCGCTCGCTCCCGCCGTCTACGGCGTGGTGAGCGACGGGGTCGGGGTCGGCGCGACGCTGGCGATCGTCGGCGCGGTCGTGCTGGCGACGATCCCGCTCTCCCTGGCCCTGCGCCCCACCGTCGAGGCGCCCGCTCGCGCCTGACCTGCCGGCGCGGCGGTCACCCGCGGCCGAGCGGCCTAATGGCTCTGCGGAAGGACGGGGTGGCCGGCCGCGGCGTCGGCGATCAGGTGATCGTTGTCCGCGGGCACGGCCCCGCTCACGCCCACGGCCCCGATGACGCGGCCATCCTCGACGAGCGGGACGCCACCCCTGCCGAAGACGAACTGGTAGTCGGCGAGGGCGGCCACGTTGCCGGCGAAGATCTGTCTCCCCTTGTTGAACCGCTCCTCGAGGTCGAGGGTCGTCGTGCGGAACGCGGCCGCCGCGTTGGCCTTGGCCCGTGCCACCTCAGGCGTGACCCAGAGCGCCTCGTCCATCCGGTGGCAGGCGACCAGGTGTCCCGCCTCGTCCACGACCGCGAGGGCCACCTTGAAGTTCAGCTCGCGCGCCGTGCCGACGCCCGCCTGGATGCACGCGAGTGCCTTCTCGAGCGTCAGCGCCATGGCGCCGCCCCGCCGGGAGCGCCGATCCGCCCGCCCACCGGGACTTCCGTCACGGGCTCGCTCACACGTCTTCCTTCAGGACGTACGCGCGGTGGAGCCCGGTCATGTACTGCCAGCGCATCTCCGTCGCCTGGCGGACCGCGTCGACCGCTCGCGTCCGCATCTCCGCGGCCGTCGAGTACCGCTCGACGATCTCGTAGCCGCGCTCGCCGTGGACCTCGTCGGCCTCGATGTGGATCGCGAAGAACGCCACCTCGTGGTCCGTGAAGCGGAAGAGCGTGTTCAGCGGCGGCAGGTTGCGCCGGTAGATCCCCGGCACCTGGGACTCCAGCCCCACCAGCAGGCCGGCGGCCGCCTCGTCGAAGGGCCGGTGC